>JALHHX010000072.1 GCA_022837245.1 Lentisphaerota bacterium | reverse complement strand
CCATCCTGCTGGCAAACGCCTCACCGACGTGCAGAAGTGCGTGCGCACTGGAGACATCGACTCCGTCGGTGATTCGTCACATCTGACGTTTTTCGAAATGCTAGGCAACTGGTCGCTTGGCGACTATTTCAAGAAAGAGGCGATCGAGTGGTCGTACGAGTTTTTGACGGAAAAGCTGGGGTTTTCGCCGGATAAAATCAACGTTACGGTCTTCGCCGGCGAGGGCGAAATCCCTGCTGACGATGAGGCTGCCGGAATCTGGAAGAGCCTCGGTCTGCCCGAAGATCGGATTTTCAAACTGCCAAAAGAAGACAACTGGTGGGGGCCTGCCGGACAGACCGGCCCGTGCGGCCCGGACACGGAGATGTTCATCGACACCGGCAAGCCAAAATGCGGGGCTGAATGCCGCCCCGGCTGCAAATGCGGGAAATACGTTGAGATATGGAACGACGTCTTCATGCAGTACAACAAGCGAGAGGACGGCAAATACGAGCCGCTGAAGCAGCACAATGTAGACACGGGCATGGGCGTGGAGCGGACGATTTGCATGATGAATGGGTTGAACACCGTCTACGAAACGGAGCTCTTCGCACCCGTAATGGCAAAAATCCGCGAATTGTCGGCGGAAAGACCGTCGGATGAAGAATCCGCGGTGCGCTCCGAGCGCATAATAGCGGACCACATACGCACGTCGGTGTTCATCCTCGGGGATCCGCGCGGCGGCGTGCGGCCCGGCAACATAGGGGCCAACTACGTGTTGCGCCGGCTCATACGTAGCAGCGTACGCCACGCGAAAGCGCTGGGGATCCCGACCGGTTACACCGCGCAGCTTGCTGAAGTGATCATCGCCGAATATAGCGGCACCTACCCGGAGTTGGAAGAAAAGCGGGATCTGATCCTGACGGAGCTGACTCAGGAGGAAGAGAGGTTCGAAAAGACCCTGGCTTCCGGCCAACGCGAATTCGACAAAATGGCGGAGGCGCTCAAGACCCACGGGCAGACCCAGATCAGCGGACGCTCGGCGTTCAAGCTGTATGACACTTACGGATTCCCGCTGGAATTTACGGAGGACTTGGCAAGGGAGTCCGGGCTAACGGTTGACCGGGAAGGTTATGAAGCTGCTTTCAAGAAGCACCAGGAACTATCGAAGCAGGGAGAAGGCGTGTTCAAGGGAGGGCTTGCTGATCACTCCGACAAGACCACGGCTCTGCACTCGGCTACCCACCTGCTCCACCGCGCGCTAAAGGAGACCCTTGGCGAGCACGTCAACCAGAAGGGTTCCAACATTACGCCCGAACGTTTGCGATTCGACTTCTCTCACCCGGACAAGATGACCCCGGAGCAGATCAAGCAGGTGGAAGGCATTGTGAACAAGGTTATTGAGGCCGACCTCCCGGTGACGATGGAAATAATGACGCTGGATGAGGCCAAGGCGGCTGGAGCCACGGCGCTTTTCACGCAAAAATACGATGAAAAACTGAAAGTTTACTCCATAGGTGAATTTTCCAAGGAGGTTTGCGGCGGTCCACATGTAGAGAGAACTGGCGGGATGGGTCACTTCCGCATTCTCAAGGAAGAATCCTCGAGCGCGGGGGTGCGACGCATCAAGGCGGTGTTGGAGAAGTAGCTGTTGAGTTTTCACCGCAGATGTGGCACAATCTGCGGGCAGAAGGGAGCCATTTATGCGCACTTTAAAAAGACTACTACTACTTGCAATTGTTCTCGCCTTGGCGGCGTGCGCCTGCGCGCATTGGTTTGTTAGGACCGACGTGGGGGCGGCGCGTGTCGCAAAATGCATCGAACGCAAAACCGGCTACAAAGCGGATATCTCTTCTGCTGGTCTCACATGGGGGATGAAGTTGGTGGTGTCGGATCTACGCCTGTGGTCCAATGCCGACGGAGGCACGACCAACTTGCTGCTTGTGGCGCCCGAGGCGGGTGTGGCGGGGTGCGGCCCCTGCCACGAACGCCATGTTCGCCTGGTACGGCCAGTATTCACAGCCTTCAAATCAGAGTTGGGCAGCTGGACGCCCACCCGAGCCTACGAAGTAGCGAAGGGCGGTAGGTTTGACCAAGTGGCGGCAAGGCTGGCAGACAAATTGGAATTCGGCTTTGAACTTGTGGATGCATCCGTCGTGTTCAAGGATGGAAACGGAGATGTGGTACAGACGTTTTCCGGGTTGGACTGGACGCGATCCTCGGCCAAAGTAAAGGGACATCCGGGAGTGATGCTCGATGTGGTGTCGCTGAAGTTCATCGACAACTCCGCGGTGGAGTTCAATGGCGAATGGCTTGTGGAAAACGGCAAGCCTTTCGGGCTCGGAGACACTGGGGAGATGCTGGTGCTGCGTGGGCTTGAGGCTGATGCTCCCGCAGCAGTTGGGGAACCGGCTAATGCAACCGCATCAGTAGAGGAAACATCTGAAAAAGTCGCGGTGGAAGACGTGGTGGAAGTCGCGCCTGCGGCAGTCGAAGAAACAGCTGAGGGGGTCGCGGAAGAAGACGTGGAGGAAGTGTCCAAAAAAGCGGAACCCGTTGAAGAAGAGGCTAAAGCTGAAGAGGAGCCACCCTTAGTTCAGGAGGCGCGATAGTTTGAAAGTGATCGGGGTGATACCTTCGCGTTGGGGTTCGACGCGTTTTCCAGGCAAGAGCCTTGCGCCGATCTGCGGCAAGCCGCTTGTTCGCTGGGTCGTTGAGGCCTGCATGAAAGCGGAGGGGCTCGGCGAAGTCGTGGTTGCGACGGACGATGCGCGTATTGCGGAAGCGGTTAAGGGCAGCGGAGCCAGGGTGGCGATGACGAGGTCAGACCACCCTTCCGGTACAGACCGCGTTGCGGAGGCGGCATGCGCCGGCGATGACGACATAGTGGTGAACATCCAAGGCGATGAACCGCTGATTGATCCTGCGTTGATTGGCGCGGTGGCGGCTAAGCTTGCGGATGACGACCGATGGGAGATGTCGACTGCCTGCACCCCGATAACTTCTGCAGATGATTTGATGTCTAGAACCGTTGTCAAGGTTGTGCTGGATTCATTCGACGGAGCGCTTTACTTCTCGCGTTTGCCGGTGCCATGCAGGCGCGACGGCGAACCGGATATGGCTTCGGGGCTTTACCAGCGGCACATCGGCATCTACGGCTACCGCGGGGCGTTTCTGAAGCAGCTTGTCGCGGAGGTGCCGTGCGCGCTTGAAAAGGCGGAGTCGCTTGAGCAGCTTCGCGCGATGTGGATTGGCGGGCGCATCGGAGTGGTGCGCACGAACGAGAAGGGCATCGGCGTGGACCGGCCGGAAGACGTTGCTGTGGTCGAGCGCATAATCAAAGAAAGGGGACTCACATGAGCGCGGAAAAAGCAAAAAGACGCGTGGTGTCCACCGGCGGCGCTTTCCCTGTGTCGTTCGGCGGAACGAAGCCTCTGGCGTTGATGGCGGGGCCGTGCGTGATAGAATCCCGTGAGGGTTGTTTAGAGATCGCTCGCAAGCTCGCGGATATGGCGGGGAAGCTGGACATACCGTTTGTCTTCAAGGCCTCGTTCGACAAGGCGAACAGATCGTCTGTCGAGAGCTACCGCGGGCCTGGCATAGAGATGGGGTTGGAGATTCTTGCGGAAGTTCGCAACACCTTTTGCGTTCCCGTGGTGACGGACATACACGAACCGTGGCAGGCTTGCGAAGTTGCCAAGTATGTGGACATCCTTCAAATTCCGGCGTTCCTCTGCCGCCAAACGGATTTACTGGTGGCTGCAGGAGAGACGGGCTGCGTCGTGAACGTCAAGAAAATGCAGAGCATGGCTGCGGAGGACATGGAGCACGTAATCGGCAAAATCGAATCGACAGGGAACAAGAAGATCCTGCTGACCGACCGGGGAACGTCGTTTGGCTACCGCAATCTAGTGGCGGACATGCGCAATCTGCTTATAATGCGCGAATTCGGGTATCCTGTGATATTCGACGCGACTCATTCCGTGCAGCGTCCTGGGGCGCTGGGGAGCGGCAGCGGCGGGGATGGCAAATGGGCACCGGCATTGGCACGCGCGGCGGTGGCGACTGGAGCGGTGGACGGCGTGTTCATCGAGACGCACATCGACCCTTCCAAGGCGCTTTCCGACGCGGCGAACGCCATCGCCTTCTCTAAAATGCCGGGGCTCTGGAGAGAGCTGACGGCGATAAACGCGATCGCGGAGAAATCAAAAATTTGAACAAGATAAAAAACATTTTTATCGGCAGCAAGGCGCGGCAGGCGGCGGTGCTCGCGTTCTGCTTATTGGCGGCGGTGGGCTTTTACGCGCAGGCACAGTCCGGCGGCGGGATAACCGACATGGCGCAAGTCGTGGAGGGACTCAAGCTGCCTTTGCAGCGTTACGACAACGGGCGCGTCAAGACCATGCTGTCGGCAGACCGTGCATGGATGACGGACACGGGCGTCACCGCCGAGGGGAACATCTTGCTCCAGCTCATGGCAGAAGACGGAAAGACCAACGGTCTGGCGCGCGCCGAAAAAGGAATCTTTAACCAGAAGTACAACACAGCGCGCTGCTACGGCCCGGTTTACATGGAGTTCAATGGCAACCGGCTCACGGGAACCAACCTATACTGGGATTCCAAGCTGCATCTTGTACGCGTGGAAACCAACGCGGTATTGACAATATTCGGTGGGGATCGCAAACAGACGGGAATTACGGAATGAAATACAAGACAAAGAAACTCATACAGGCAATTTCGATCGCGATCTTGGCTGCGGGCGCCGGGCTCGCGTTCGCAACTGATCCGGCGGCGTTGGTCAATTCGGAGAAGCGCGACAAGAACGTGCCGACGGTCATAACCTCGGACAAGCTGGATTTCGACTACGAAGAGCTGGTGGCGCTCTTCGACGGAAACGTTGTGGTGAAGGATCAGCAGTTCACGCTCAAGGCGGACAGGATGATCGTCTTCATTGAAAAGGACACGAACGAAATCAAACGCGTCGACGCGTCGGGGAAGGTGCGTTTGACCACAACCGGCGGCATGACCGCCACCTGCGGCAAGGCTACCTACACAAGGAAGAATGGGCAGATAATAATACAGATCAATCCTGTCGTCACGAAAGGCGAGAACGTGATCACCGGCAACAAGATGTCGGTTTGGCTTGATGAAGAGCGCGTGGTTGTGGAGGAGAACGTCGCGCTTGAGGCAACGCCCGAGAAATAATAACCACTCAGCCCATTTGCGTAGTTAAAAGAAAATATGGATACAGGCATCATAAACAGCGGCGCATACACCCTGGAGGCGCGCAACTTGACCAAGAACTACAAGGGGCGCAAAGTTGTCGATGATGTTGATATACACATCGACAAGGGTGAGATTGTGGGACTTCTCGGTCCGAACGGGGCGGGAAAGACGACCACGTTCTACATGATCGTCGGTTTGGTGCGGCCCGATTCCGGGAAGATCGTTTTTAACGGGTTGGACATCACAAAGTTTCCTGTTTACAAGCGCGCGAAATCCGGACTTGGGTATCTAGCGCAGGAACCGTCTGTTTTCAGGAAGCTGTCAGTGGAAAACAACATCAAGGCAATTTTGGAAACCTTGCCAATTAAAGCGAAAGCCCGAAAGGCGCGTCTAGACGAGTTGCTGGAGAGCTTCGGGTTGACAAAAGTCCGCAAGCAACTGGCGTACACCCTCAGCGGCGGGGAGCGGCGCAAGCTGGAAATTGCGCGTGCGCTCGTGCAAAATCCGGAGATTTTGATGCTGGACGAGCCATTCGCGGGGGTTGATCCGCTCGCAGTGGCGGATATCCAACAGGTCGTGCGCGATTTGCAGTCTAAGGGCTACGGGGTTCTTATCACAGACCACAACGTCCGCGAGACACTCTCTGTGGTGGACCGTGCCTACCTCCTTTACGAGGGGCGGGTGCTGCGCGAGGGAACAAGCGACAAACTTATCAACGACCCGGAAGTGCGCAAGCGCTATCTGGGAGAAGAATTCAGGATGTAACACTAACCAAGGAGCAAGAAAAATGTCAGTAGAAGTAACAATCCGCCACATGGTCCTCAGCGAAAGCCTGCAGCAGTATGCTCAGGACAAGGCCGGCAAGCTCAAAGAGAAATTCCCGGCCATAGAATTCATCCGCGTGGTGATGGACAAAGACGGTCCGAACTACTCCGTGTCGCTTTCAATCCAGGGCGGGCAGCGCGCTACGGCCGAGAGCACGGACAAGGGCACGGACGTCATGGCAACGGTCAACGCCGCGTTCGACAAAGCCGAGGCGCAGCTGCGCAAAAACTCGCAAAGACGCCAGGACATCAGGCCATAAGGGGATCGGAAGTGACAATAGTCAAGGAAATACCGCTGATAAACAAATACGGGATGCACGTGCGCCCCGCCGGGGCGCTGGCCAAAGTGTGCCAGAAGTACATGTCGGAGGTGACCGTCGAAAACAACGGAAACCAGGTTTCCGGCAAGAGCGTGCTCGGGCTGATGACGCTTGAGGCGCCAGTAGGCACCGTTCTCAAATTCACGGTCTCTGGCGACGACGCCGAGCTGGCAATCAACGAAATCGCGGAGTTGATAGCCAATCGTTTCGGCATAGCCGACGAATAAGACAACGCGGAAACGATATGCCGATATACGAATACACGTGCGCTTCGTGCAACAAGCGGTTTGAACACTTGGCAAGGAGCTTTTCGGAAAAGCCCCCACCCTGCCCCTGTTGCGGTGCGACTGGAGCCAAGAAGGCGCTTTCCTCTTTTTCCACAACAGCCTCCACACTCGCGGGCGGCTCATGCGGCTCGTGCCCCGGACAGGAACTCGGATGCGCTTCGGCAGGGCACGCCCATGGTCCCGGCTGCGGATGCTGCCACTAAACCAACAAAGGACAACGTAATAACACTGAGATGAAAACAAAATATATCTTCGCCTGCCTGCTGGCGGGAAGCATGCTGGTCGGCGGATGCGCCACCAAAATCAAAGTCACGTCGGAACCGTCAGGCGCAATGATACGCTACCGCGGTGAAGGCCGGGCGTCCTACAGGTGGAAGACCGCGCCCACGCTCACTCCCTGCGAGTTCAGTGTGCCATACGGGCGCATCAGCGCATATGCGATTTGGCCCGGCCCGGCGCAAGCAGGAGACGAATCCGGCGCCATGAACGGCATCCATTCTGAGAAAAAACAGGTGGATCTCTCCCTCCTCCGCGACGAGGAATCCATCCACTTTACAAAACCGAAATAGAACATCCGACGTGGGGAAGGTCGGATCAACGGCGGCGTATGTGCAATACGCGTTTGTAAGGGCCGCCGTCGCATTGGTGGATGCGATCCCCGTCGGCGTGTCGCTGGTGCTGGCCAGATGGGTCGGGCTCTTGTGGTGGGCACTGCTGCCCAAGCGACGACATACAGCCATCAACAATGTTTTGCTTGCCGGGATAACAGACAACGAACATGAGGCCAGGCGCATCGCGAAAGCTTCGATGGAAAGCTTCGCCATGTTGACGGTTGAGTCTTTCGTGGGAACGCGTATTCTGACACCGGACACGCTCTCCGAACACGTGGAGATGGTCGTGCCGGAGGAAACCGCGCGCCTTCTCAACGACCCGGAACGTGGTGGAATATTCGTTTCTGCCCATCTCGGCAACTGGGAGATAAGCGGCCACGTGATTTCTTTCTGGAAAAAACTTGTCGCGGTTGCGCGTGCGCTCAACAACCCGTACATGCAGAAGTTTCTGGTAAAACGCAACCCGCGTGCGAACATGGAAATCGTGGCCAAACATTCCAAAGATCGCATGGCGCTGCTGCGTCCGCTCAAAAGCGGCATGATGCTGGGGTTAATATCAGATCAACATGCGGCCAGCCACGGTGTCGTGGCGGACTTCTTCGGACACCCCGCCAAAACCGTCACCTCCCCTGCCCGGTTGCATCTGTCTACGGGATGCCCGCTCGTGTGCGGATACTGCGTTAGAACCGGCACGATGCAGTTCCGGATGGAGGCAAGTGAACCGCTGATGTACGAGGCGACTGATGACCACGAAGCGGACATTCTGCGCATAACAAACGACCTCAACAAACGCCTTGAGAATATGATCCGGCAATATCCAGAACAATACCTCTGGATGCACCGTAGATGGAGAATTCCAGAAAAATGACTTTCTTGAGCTTGCGAAAAGCGGCGGTGTTTTTGAAGCGCAACGCTCCTTTGTTCGCCGTGGCGTTATTAATGGGGACTTGCGCTGGATGCGCAACCCAAGAGCGTCTGCATCCCGCCGACGGACCGATCACATTCGTGCAGATTTCCGACACGCACCACGGCATGGACTTGCATGCGTACCGATTCCGCGACGCCATTGAAAAGATCAACAACCTTCCGTTCGATATTGACATTGTCGTGCACACAGGCGATTTCTCGAGCGACAACCTGTTTATCGAGCCGAACGCTGTTGCAGTCTCCAACATGCTTTCTCTAATCAAGTATCCATTGATAAGCGTGGCTGGGAACCACGATTTTTCATACCGCAGTGACGAGCCGGCGAAACGCTATGCAGAATGCGTGGAGATGTACAGAAAGTATATCGGGGAGCTGGGGCAGGTTTATGGAACCGACGATGCGGTATTCCTCGCCGTTTACACAGAAAGTCTGCGTAAAGATCTGCCCGAGATCGAGGGATTCGATCCTATCAAATGGTTGGAGATGCAACTGGAAAAAGCCGGCGACAAGCCAGTTTTCGTATTCACACACGTCGCTGACGGTCCGGATTTTTACAACAATGAATTGCACGAAGGCTGGCCGGAAGAAACCCGCACCAAGTGGCATGCCACACTTGCCAAAGCCAACGTCAAAGGCGTGTTCTGCGGCCATTACCACCGTGACGAACTCCAGCAGAGTGACGACGGAATACCAGTTCATGTCTGTAACTCCATCGCAAGCTTCTGGGGACGCCAGGCATCGTTCCGCATCTACACATATCAAAACGGCCGCATCTCCTACCGCACAGTTTACATCGAAGACCCACCCGAAGGCACGGTCATAAATCCCGACGGTACGCTCGCTCAGTAACAGTTTGGTGGCAGAGTCCATCTCCAAAAGTGCTCCAAGGAATGCTGGAATTGCTTTAACCGTGCTCGGCCCGCATATAGAAAATTCTATTCAAAGTTTGTCGAGAGAATCCATTTTCGAGGGTAATGCAAGACAACAAGTTGTCTGTAGTCCGCACCCGGCCTCAAGAGAAAAATTCGGGGGCTGTCCCCCTGCCCCCACGCTGATTACTGGAGGGCGACGCGCTGCGGATCCGCTAAGCAGCTAGGACCTAAGGCCTACGCCCTAGAGCCTTCTTCAACCCGCTCTCCGGACTCATAACACGACACAATTGTTAGAATTCTGTAAACGAGTGTTTTATGTTGCAATTCGCAATCAGAACATGATACATCTAGAAGTGCTGGGAAAGTTGAAACCTCCGTCGTGAACCAAGTGGGAAGTTGTCTCCATGAATAAAAAATGCCGTATAGCTTTAGGTTGTATGTCAAGCGCCTATGGCGTTGCCGCTATATGTTTAATCCTCTTGTCGGGTGAAGCCAATGCGCAGGACAATGCCGGGAGCGCAACTAATTTCGCCTCCATGGCCCAGGCCTCCGAGGCCTTTGCGAAGAGCACGGACGCCTCTTTCAAGTCGGACGTGTACGAGTGGATGAAGAGTTCCTCCGGCCGGGCGGCTCCGCATTCGCTGGGCGATCTTCTCTCCAGATCCGCAGCCATGGCGCGCCAGCTGGGCAGGCCGTTGATCCCCTGTCAGGGGAAGCCTTGGAGGCGTCCGCTGGTGCTGATGGCAGACTCTCCATCCGTATCCCCCGCCTCGATTCGTGCAAGCTCGTCTGGATACCCAACGCCGATCCATCGTCGCTGTCCGGACGTTTCGTCGTAAAGTCCAAATAGAAGCCACAGGTAGATTTATAATAAGCATCCTGGGAAAGGACCTCTCAATGCAATCAAAAGAATACGGAAGGCAGAAGAATAGAGAAACGGACTCACGGGAGGGGTTTGTCCCGGCCAGACTGCACGGCATGTCCGCATTGGTCATGTTCCTGTTTGCCGGGACCGTCGCGGCATTGATAGGTTTCGCGCAGACGGCGCCCGGGGCTGCTCCCGTCGCCGAAGCCCGCTGGGTTTGGGGATCCGATGCCGAGACCGCCCTGACGGACGCCGGCGGAGGCGGCTATGACGCGCATATCCTCTCACCCGGCCACGCCTCCATAGTGCGGGATTCCGTATCCGGTCTATCCACAATTGTCTTCGACGGCATCGTCGATCCAGCCGACGCCGCTCCGCACGGGCAGGTCGTCACCGACACGATGCCCGCATCCCGAATCCGGCTTCAGCGCATCCGCCTTGATCTTTTCCTCCGGCGGGCAGGTCGCGTACGCTCCGATTTTGTCGCGGCTCTCCGATCCCGCGGCATGGAACGACGGCTTCGCCATCTACATCGGCCCAGAAGGAACGGTTTGCGCATACGTCGGCGACTTCTCCGCCGCCGGGAACCCGCGCCCTGGAACGACGCTTGCGCTTGCATTTCCGCCTTCAACACGCCATCCTATGCCTCAACCCGCACACCGAAGACACCCACCCCCGTCAGCCAGCGGCCAGCGTTGCGCTGGCCGCTGGCTGGCGAGAGGTTAATTTGCGGCACTGTGTCCGGATTTCGGGTTTCCCGGAGACCTTCGGGCTTTTACCGAAAACATGATGAACG
>JALHHX010000071.1:15712-26436 GCA_022837245.1 Lentisphaerota bacterium | reverse complement strand
CTATTTTGACAAGCACACCACCGAACTGACCCTGGCCCAGGGCGCCATGCTGGCCGGTCTGCCCAAGGCGCCCAGCCGCTTTTCCCCCACCCAGAACTTCTCCGTCGCCAAAGACCGCCAGGAATATGTCCTGAAGCGTATGGCAGAGGTTGGCTTCATCACCTCGGATGAAGCCAAAAGGGCACTCGCCGAGCCGCTCCATTTTACCAAGCCCAAGCACTGGACCTTGAAGGCGCTCAACTCCTTCACCGAAGAAGTCCGGCGGCAGGTGGAAGCCCGCTACGGTCGGGATGGTCTCTACAAGGAAGGTTTTTCAATCTACACCACCATGGACGTCCGCGCTCAGGAAATAGGCCAAAAGGCCCTGGACAGCGGCCTGCGAGAACTCGACAAGCGCCACAGCCGCTATCGTGGGATTCACCTCAACGTGCCTCGGGAAGACTGGCCGCATACCCTGAAAATCCTGGCCGACCGCAACGGCGAACTGACGCAGGGAACCGTAGCGGCAGCGCTGGTAACCGCTTACGATGAGAGGAGCAGAGTCTGCCAGCTTCAGTTTGGAAACGGTACCGGCCGACTGCCGCCCTCAGGATGGCAATGGACGCAGGTTTCCGACAAGCGCGCCGCGCGAATGTTTCGCGTCGGCGATATCATCCGGGTGCGGCTGGACAAGCTCCAGGACGATAAGAGCTGGCTGACGGTGCTGGAGCAGGATCCCGGAATGGAAGGCGCGATCATGGCCATGGTCCCGGAAACCGGCCGGGTCCTTTGCATGGTGGGTGGCAGGGACTTCGAAAAGAGTCAGTTCAACCGCTGTACCCAGGCCATCCGGCAGCCCGGCTCGGCATTCAAGCCGGTCATCTACGCCGCAGCCCTGGATAAGGGCTTCTCCGAGGCGTCCATCCTGATCGATTCTCCCATCGTGCTCGACGACCGCAGCCTCAGAGGCCCCTGGAAACCAGCCAACTATGACCGTCAATTCTGGGGCCCGATCCTGCTGCGCAAAGCCCTGATTCACTCGCGCAACGTCGTCACGGTGAAGCTGCACCACAACTGGATTTCGGAGCTCATGCTCGGCGGCCTGCTCCGCCCCGTCATGGTCTACGCCGGCGGCATCCCGACACCCCCGGCGCCGGCCAAATAGGAGAAAGGTGGGCGCGGCGCTCCGGCGCCGCGCCCGAAGGGGTTCGGGGTTCGGAAAACTTTGTCGCGAGCTTTGTCGAATGTGAAAAATGGCAAAGCGTTCAGGTCTGGTGTGAATGACCATGGATAAGAAAAGTCCTCAAGTCGGCTATCTGCTGCACCTCACGCACTACGATCCCGGGTGGAACAAGCGCAAGGACGCGGAGACGCCGTTCGACCCGGACGTGGGACGGGCCGTCGTCGACGCGCTCGCGGCCGGCGGCTTCGACCTGCTGGTTCTAGGCTGCAGCGACGGCCTCGTCTACGAGTCGCACCCCGAGCTGGCGCGCCATTATTCGATTCCGAAGTCCGTCGTCGCGGAGCTGATCGCCTACGCCCGGTCGCGCGGTCTCGCCGTGGCGCCGAAGCTGAACTTCTCGCAAAGCGCCCATCACCGGCACAACCACTGGTTCCGGCCGCACAACGCCTTGTTCGATTCCGCCGACTACTGGCGGCTGGCGTTCGAGGTGGTCGACGAGCTGATCGCGATGTTCTCCCCGGCGCCGTTCTTCCACATCGGCATGGACGAGGACCACGACCGTTCCTACACGCAATACGTCGAGGCGATCCAGACGCTGCACGCCGGCCTTGCGGCGCGCGGCTTGCGCGCGATGATCTGGAACGACACGGCGTGGCACGGGCCGCGCGCGCAAATCCACCGGGAGAAATCGCTCCATGCGGAGACGCGCATCCCCACGGACATCCTGCAGGTCTACTGGGACTACTGGGAGCTGCACCATCACAAAGGTGGACGCCGTGCTCTACAACAACCACGGCATCATCGGCAAAGTCGGGAACTGCGACTTCAACGGCTCCATCGTCTGCCGGGACGATGCGCTCATCTACCAGGCGCATCTCGACATCAACTGGGACATCCGGCTGGGCTCGCGCAGCCTCGACGCGATGGATCTCTTCATCTTCCTGCCCGTCGTCGTCGGCGATCCCTCGGTCGTCGGCTGGAAGGAGGTCTACCCGTGAGCGCGAGTCGTCTCGCCCTCGTCCTCGTCTGCGCGCTGCTCGCCGGCGGCGCCGCGGCCGCCGTTCCGGAGTCCGCCTCCAGCGCGCTGACGATCAGCGCGCGCGACGACGGTCCCGGCCGGAACGCGCAGGAGGACGACGCGGAGGCCTTGCGGATCCGCCGCGAAGAGGCCTACCGCAACACCCGGCGCATGCGCCAGCTCCCGCCCGAGGTCATCACGGCCATGGTGAGGGGAACGGTCGAATTCGACGACCTGAGCTTCAACGATGACGACACCGTGGTCGACGACGACGCGGTTCGCGCGCTGAAGGCCGCCGCCGCTTCCCCCCGCCGCGCGCCTGCGCATCCGGCGATTCGTCTCGGAGCCCTGGGCTTCGCGCTGCTGCTCCTCGTCGGCGGCATTCTGCTCAAGCGCCAGACCGCCGGCTCGCAAGCCCGTCGTTGACCGCGTCTTCGGACCGCATGCGTCGTCGGAGACTGCAGATCGCGGCACGACCGGGGACCCGGGACACGGGAGTGGATCGCAACCGCCGTGAATCGCGCGTCTCGGCCGCGCCTCATCGCAGGGCTTCGCGCAGCTTGCGGGCGAGGGCCTGGCGGGTAAACGGCTTCTGGATGAAGTGGACGCCTTCGGACATGACGCCCTGCGCGGCGACTTCGACCCCCGAGTAGCCCGACATGAAGAGAAACTTCGCGGAGGGCAGGACCCGCGCGATCCGGCGGGAGACTTCACCGCCGGAGACCTCCGGCATCACCACGTCGGAAAACACGAGGTCGATTTCCGCGCCCTGCTCCGTGGCAATCTGCACCGCCTCCTCGCTGGACGCCGTGGACAACACGCGATACCCGAGCCCTTCGAGCAGGCGGGAGACCATCGCGAGCAGGGGCGGCTCGTCCTCGACGAGCAACACCGTCTCGCCCTGCGCCCGAGGCACCTCCTCCGAGCCGGGAGGCCGCTCGCCGACGGTTGTCGCGTGGTGACGGGGGATGTAGACTTCAAAGGTCGTTCCCTTGCCAACGGAGGACTCGACCTTGACGAAGCCCGCGTTCTGCTTGGCGATTCCGTAGACGGTGGACAACCCCAACCCCGTTCCTCGCCCCAGGGGCTTGGTCGTGAAGAAAGGTTCGAAAATCTGCGCGACCGTCGCGCGATCCATGCCGCATCCGGTGTCGCTGACGGACAGGACGACGTAATCGCCGGGGACCATTTCCGAGGATCGCCTGCAAGCGGCCTCGTCGAGGGAAACCGTCCCGGTCGCGACCGTGACCGTCCCGGGACCCGCAATCGCGTCGCGCGCGTTGACGCAGAGATTCGCGAGGATCTGGTCGATCTGGGAGGGATCCATGTTGACCGTTGCCGCTGCCGCGCAGGGCTTCCACACGAGATCGATTTCCTCGCCGATGAGCCGGCGCAGCATTTTCAGGAGGCTGGCGACGGTTTCGTTGAGGTCCAGCGCCCTCGGCTCGATGGGCTGGCGCCTCGCAAAGGCCAGCAATTGACGCGTCAACTCCGCGGACCGCTGGGCCGCCGTTTGGATGGCGTTGAGGTTCTCCTGCAGCGGATGCCCAAGACAGACCTCGGCCAACGCCAGTTCGGCATGGCCTAGGATGACCCCGAGCATGTTGTTGAAGTCATGCGCGACGCCGCCCGCCAGGCGCCCCACCGACTGCTCCGGCCAGTGGGGGAGCCAGCACTACGGCTGCGTCGGCCTCCTTGGCCGCGCGCCGGAGTACAACCCCAAACCTGCCGCCGCCGCGTTTGCCACCATGTCGCTCGTGCTTGATTTGGCTGAGTACGACGGATTTATCGAAACGGGCTCACGTAGTGCCTACTGCCTGCGGTTCAAAGATCCCGACGGCGCTCGCCGCGTCTATCCCGCGTGGACTTTGCGCGGCAAGCGTCCTCTAGCGCTCTCGTTTACACCTGGCGCGAAGGCGCGGGTCGTCGATGAAAACGGCAACGCCAAAGCTCTCGACACCGCTGTTGAGTCCACTGTGGAGCTGTCTCCGACGCCAGTCTGGATCGTCGTGGAGAAAGGTGCTCTCGAAAAGGCCGTTTCGGGAAAGCCTGTCTATGAAAAAGCACCGACAGAAAACATCGCCGTGCTGGAGGATTTCGAAAAGGCGGACTGGACCTACAATCCAGAGTTGTACGTGCCGTTCGAGTCCAACCACTGGGACGTCGTTCGCGAAACGGCGCCGATGAAGGCGGCGCGCGTGGAATCCACCGAGCGCGGATCCACCTCGACCGTCTTCCGCGTTTCCATGGCTGCCATCCCGCTTGGCAAGCCCATGGTGGGTTTCTACGGCGTGTTCGCACCACCTAACCCGATCGCCATACCGGGCAAGGCCCGTGCGCTCGGCTGGATGGGGCGCGGCAACTCGGCATGGAACCGGATCGTGTTCGAGCTTCAGGACGCCAATGGGGAATACTGGCGTAGCATCGGAACGAAAGACGCCTGGAACTGCGACGACACTCATTCGCGCTCGTACTTCAACTTCGACGGCTGGAGCTACATGGAGTTTCCGCTGCCGGGCACCTTGCCGGCCGACAACTACCGCGAGATGGACACCGTCTGGTGGGGCCACACCGACGGCGACGGCATTGTCGACCTGCCGTTGCGTCTAACGCGTGTGATATTCGAGACGCGGCCGGAGCAGATCTATGCCGACACGATGCGGCCGATCGTCGATTCGACGGTCGAGATCGACGATCTGATCGCCGTCTACGACAGCCCCGCGATGATGACCGACGAGCCCGTCAAAGTGCAGCGCGCGGCGGCGCATCTCTTCATGCCGCCCAGCCGCGGCGGCAAGGGCATGCCCAACCCGATGGCCGCTCTCGCGGCCGACGGCGTGGGCGCGGCGCCCGAGATCGTCAAGTTCCAGCCGCCGGAACAGCGCAACGACGGCACCACGGTCGAGGTGAGCGTCAAGCCTGTGGCGGGAGCCAAGCAGTACAAGGTCTGGGTGTCGGCCTATCCCGACGGCAAGGGCGCCAAATCCATGGCGGCGGTCGATGCGCCTGCGGACGGTGCAGCGCCCGCGCTGCTCGTCCGCTGGCTGAAGCCGAGCCAGAAGTTCTACTTCTACGCCACGTACATCGACGCCGACGGCAAGGAATCGAAACCTTCGAAAGTCCGCGAAACTGTGCTCAAAGACGAATTCCCAATGAAGTAGTCTAATGAACACGGTGTCGATCAGGAGTGTGCGGCAGGTGTCGCCGCTGTTTCTCGCGGCCGCGATTGTGGTGCTCTCATTCTTGCAGGCGCGGGCCGAAGTCACGGTCCGCGCACGCGTAGTGGAGATCGAGCCGGAGGCGCGTGTGCGCATATTCTGGACTTGGGGAGGGCAGGGGCTTGGCGGCACCCCATTTGGCGGCGAATGGACTGAGGTTCCTTTAGACACAGCCAAACCCCTCATGCCATCCACTGGCATGACGTCTTCCGACGCGCTCGACGCCTTGCTGATGCCGGACGACAAGTCGGCGGGCGATGTTCTAATCGAGAATGGGAAGGCCAGCGATTACCACTGGCTTGCCAAAGGCGTCTGGTCGCCCGAATTGCCGATTGGAAACTTGTACTACCGCACAGTTTATGCGCGTGGGTGTGCTCCGGGCGATGCAGGGAAGGCGGTAGCTATCAAACACGCCGTGTTCGAATTCGAGGTGCTGCAAGACGGCGAGTCTGTTGCGAAGTTCACCGAGGAAAGTCCTAGCGGGGCGGTCTGCACGGTTGTCCTGCCGGGGCGGATGGTCAAGGACGGCAAGGTTATGCCGGGGTTTCTCGAACACGCGCGCGGCCTTTACGAACTGTCGCGCTGGCGCATGGAGTGGATGGAGAGTCTTCCCTGGGCAGGAAAGAAACTGCCGAGACGTTACGAAATAATTTCGAATTTGTCCGGATACGGCACTGATCACGGCTATGGCGTGCGCACAAGCAGTCTCAAAGTGATGAGCCACGAAGCACGGACCATGCGCCAGATGGGGATAAACGGGGTGCGCCATAATCCTCGGTTTTTGATGGACGCCGAATTGAGGGAGCGGTGCCCGGCGATAAAGGATCTCACCTACTTCACTATGTCGCGCACAGGCGGATACCCGTTCCCTGGAGCGCCGCGGGCGGATTCTACGGGAAAGCGACCGCCGCTCCCATGGGGCGAGGGCGTGGGCTGCCCATGGCACCCGGCCCATTCCAACCGCGTTGAACAGGCCAGGAAGGAAGTGGAGCCGAAAATTGCGGAGTACCAAGGTACGCCGTTCGTCTCATCTTGGGAATTGACGGTCGATGAAATCGGCTCCGCATTCGACGGCACGGCAGAAGGCAAGGCGCATCAGGGCACCTGCCAGCATTGTACGGCGAAATTCCGCGAATACCTGAAAGATAAAGGACTGATCCCACGCGATTTTGATGTTGCGGATTGGGAACCGATTCGTTCTACCTTTGGTTATTTCGAAAAATCATACGAACAGAGAATGAAGGAAGAGGCCGAGGGTCGCGAGCGCGACCGTCCTAAGCTAATGGTTCCCGGCGAAATGCCCGGCGTCAGCGAAGCCCAGACCGCCGGGTTGCTGGGCGTTGAAGGCGCGTATCCGGCGGAGAAAGCCAATGCGGGCATGTCGCGCGATGAAACCGTGGTGGACTTGAGCGATGCCGATGTCGAGGCTGGCGGCTCGGCCGAAGCAGCCAAGGCTTTGGCATAAGAAGCGGAACGTCAGGGTATACCGTCTTCCCCTCTCCCGGAAATCTCGGCGCGCGGCGATTCCGCTCTGTGGAGCTCAGTGCCGCGCTACGGCGCCACCTCGCTCGGCTCCGTGAAGGCGCTCACCAACGCGCCGCCCGACGCCGTCGTCAAGACATCGGGCGACCCGGCCGGATTTCGGCTCCAGATGGGGTGGGAGCGGCTCGACCCCGCCGCAGGCGCCAAGGTTATGGCGACCTTCGGCGATGGTTCCCCGGCGTTGATTTGCAACGAATACGGCAAAGGCAAAGCCTGGATTGCCGGATGGTATTCCGGAGTAGAGTATGCGACGGGCGTGATGAAAGAGGGGTACGACTGCTCTGTAGATTTCCCATCCGCGCAGCGTGATTTGATCGCCTTTGCAGCCGTCTCCGCCGGCGCACGTCCTGCTGTCGACCCTTCTCATCCGCTCGTCGAGGGCGTGCGAGTCCGCAATCCGAAAACCGGGCGCGAAGCCGTTGTCCTAATGAACTGGGCGTATCGTGGACGCGACCTAGTTGTAATCAACGAACTAAAAGTTGTGATCCCGAATGCCGGCTCGCTTCGCGGGGCCCGGTCTGTCGCCCAGCGCCGCAATCTTGAGGTCGTCCGCGACGGCGCGACGCTTGTCGTGGACGTCGGGGAGATGCAGGAAGGCGACGTGCTGCTGCTGGAGTAGGGGGTCCTACGAAATCTCCGACCATAGTTCGGAGTTGAATTTGGCGCGGCGCCCGGGGCAGTTTTCGCGGTGGCACACTTCGCAGCCCTGGAA
Source organism: Lentisphaerota bacterium (assembly GCA_022837245.1). GTDB lineage: Bacteria > Verrucomicrobiota > Kiritimatiellia > RFP12 > UBA3636 > JAAZFF01. The sequence continues at coordinate 18,784 of JALHHX010000071.1, read as the reverse complement.
GTCGGCTTCTGATGTGAACATAAGGCCGGAGACTGTTTTGTTTGGCACCATGAGGCAGGTGTCTGTCAGCTCCACGCCAATCGCGCCGCGCACATCGCCCAGCAACGAGAAAAGCTGTCGCTGCTGGTCTATGGGCCAGATGTTGGCGTCACCGGAGCCGGGGCTCATGCAGACCGTTTTCCCAAGACGGTATTTCGTTGATAAATGTTTCTGAAGGAACGACCGCGCCGCAGTCACCAGTTGCATCTTGATGGCATCCCACCAGTAGTCTTTTAGCATGTCGCTTCCAGCGGGGAAGACTTTGTCCATCTCAACGCCGCATGTGGCGACAAACGGGAAAACGCGTTCAACGGCATCGAGATTGTGGCGGAGTGTTTTGCTTGTGAATTTCACTCCGCCGATCACGACGCCGTCATCACTTTTCGAGTCGATAAACTCCTCGGAGTACACAGCCACGGGGCGTCCGTGCTTCAACGCCAGTTGCACAAGATCCGCGAAATCGTGGGCGTCATCCGATCCCGGTTCGATCATCAGCCGAAGGCCTAGTGAGGTTTTCTCAATGGCGAATGGTATGTTTTCAAGAGTTTTCATTTTATTGTTCTCCCCTGCGCTGTTTAGCCCTGAAGTCCGAACATGCGCTCTTTTAGGTTGAGGTAGTATAAGTAATCATCTTCTTTGACGTTTGGAGGGCAGCGATGGTCGCAGAAAGGAATGTACCCGCCGCGGGCGACGTACGGCGCGAGACTTTCAAGGTATTCGCGTATCGCCTTTTTGCCTGCGCCGAGCTGGATTTTATCGACGCCGCCCATGATGCGGATCGCGCCGGGATAGGCATCGAGGATCGTGCCGGGGTGTGCGCAGCCCATGACCTCGAACGGGAAGAGGCAGTTGATGCCGCCCTCGAGAAAGATCGGAAGAATAGGGCGCACGTCGCCGTCGCAGTCTGTGTACCAGATGGTGACCCCATATTGGTGCAGTTTTGCGCTGATGCGTTTATAGCGAGGGAGTACGATCTCGCGCATGAATTCGACAGACACGAGCGGCCCGCTGCGGAAGCAGATGTCCTCCCACGATGATGCGAAGTCGAAATGGATATGCGGCAGCAGCTGGTCTAGAGAATGTTCCACGAGCTGGCAGCACGTTTCCACCATGTCCTCTACCATGTCCGGGTAGTCAAAGTTGGCGAATGTGAGGCCTTCGAATGTAAGCATGTCGCGGATTTTTCCGATCATGGATCCGCAGCCCACGCCAAGCGGGTAATCCCGGTCGTCGGGATGTCGGCGCTTGACTGCCTCGACATCTATGATTCGCGCAGGGTCATCGAGTCGGAAGCGCTCTTCCTTGACTCGTTTCCAGTCTTCCGGTTTTTCTATGCTTGAGCGCAAGAAGTGGGGGATTGAGTCTTTGCCATCAGTGAAAATCTCGCAAAGCACTCCGTCGCCGTTTAGGCAGATCTTGCTGCTGCCGCGCTCCTCGATTACTTTGGATGGAAAAGACGGGTGCATCCACGTGTTTCCGCCTGAGGTTTCAATCCTGTCAAAGTTAAAGAACAAGTCGGCTTCGTGGTTGTTGGTTATACCGCTCTTGACAAACATGTCCCATTCATGGAAGTTTTCGTTCCAGTAACCAAACTCCATGTTAAACGTCCTGTCGAAGCTCTGGAAATTCATCTGTCTGCGGAAGCGCTCGCGTCCGGTCATTGTGCCGGCCCATTTGTCTTTTATCGGTTTGATTTCGGGCATTGTTCGTTCCTTTTCTGACTTAAAGCAACAGTCCATCTATGTAGTTGTCTTCAAACTCCGGCAATGTGTTCAGCGGTATCTCATGCGGGATGTCGGAGAGTTTCTCGAAATCTCCAATGCTCTCGGGAGCGCATGCCAGGTGCGCCGCGCCGGCGAGGCTGGTGTTGCCTACGACTTCGCATGTGCGTCTGGGCAGCATCCCTATTTCGAATGCGTTTTCGAGGTTCAGGTATTGCGCGAATCCGCCCGCAAGGTATATCTTGCGGGCCGGAACGCCGCAATGATCTTCGAGCGTTTTGATCCCGGCGCAGACTGCGGCCTTTGCCTTCAATATCTGCTCGATGTCTCCCTCTCCAACCGCGATCCCTTCCGCCACGTGTTGCGACTTTGCCGCGGGCTCGTAGCGTCCGACTTCATTTATGCGGCCGGCGCGCCTGTTGACCGCGATGAAGTCCACCATCGCCGAGCCGCAAAACCCGATAGGCGCCCCGCCGCCGTTACCTATGATGGAGAAAGTTCCATCGTCGTAGAAATGGTCGATCGCTCCTTCAACCGCGCGGCATCCGCACGAAATCCCTGCGCCCTCGAACGCCGGACCAGCTGCTGCTGCTGCGCAGAAAACCCCAGATTTGGAATAGTAGATCATTTCGCAATTCGTGCCGATGTCTATTAGCATTTCGCCTTCGGCGAGCGCGGTTTCAGCAAACCCGGCGGTCAGGTCTCCGCCGACGTATCCGGAAATTGCCGGCATGGTCTTAACTGGAATTGTGCCGAAGAAGCAGTCAACCTCCGGGAAGCGGCGCAGGGGGGGGGTGAAAGGCAGCACGCCGATCGATTCGGGGTTGATGCCGTGGAGCAAGCAGCTCATGACAGTGTTGCCTGCGAGTGCGATACGTTCGGCGTCCCGCGCATCTAGTTCCAAAAGCAGACTATTGATCGCATCCAGCACTATATGATGCAATTCTGCGAGCTTGCCGGAAGCAGCGTGGCTGATTCGCGTAATGACGTTGTCGCCGTAAATGCGCTGCGGGTTGAAGCATGAGGCTTTGCCGACGACTACGCCGCCTCGGATTTTGATGGCGACGATCGTAGTCGTGCCGAGGTCGATCGCGACGACCGTTTCGCTAGTGTCTGGGAGTCGCTTGTCGAGTTGCCATTCGTCGGAAATCCGACCCTTGCCGCCAACGCGCGAACTCTCCGGCACATCGACCTCTCCCACATCGGAGAGTAGGGTGGTGCGGCATGCTGGCACCGTGGAAGGCACTTGCACCTTTGCGCCGTCGACGCGCCAATCGCCTGAAAGCAGCTTGACCTGGCATCGCCCGCAAGT
>JALHHX010000071.1:0-15670 GCA_022837245.1 Lentisphaerota bacterium | reverse complement strand
CGCCTGCTTCGAGCAACTGTGTTGCAAGGCTTCCCCTTTCCTTTCTTGCTGACAGGGTTATTTTCATTTTCGGTGGTAAGTTCCAAGCTCCTTGCCTAGCTCGAGAAAATACTTGTAAGATTCGTATTCCGTTGAATCGGGAACGGAGTGGTCAGTGTGGAAGATGAATCCGTTCGTCTCCATGGCGACAGGAATTTTCGATTCCAGCTCACGTTTGATTCCAGGCAGGTCGTTGTTCGCCAGCGGACGAACGTCGAGTCCTCCCATCAGCGAGATTTTTTCGCCGTAGTCTTTGCTGATACGCAGGAGATCCATGCCCGCCTTGACCTCCATCGCCTGAAGGCAGTCGACGCCAGCTTCGATCATTCCGGGCAGGAGCGGCTCGACATACCCGCAGGAGTGCATGATCTGCCCTGGCATGATCAGCTCGCGGTACATGTCGGGCGACATGAACGGCCGGCCTTTGAATCCCATGTCGTCGAAAAACCACACCGCGTCGGGTTTGTCTTCCTTGGCGAAAAGCTCCTCCAGCAGGGAGACGATGAGATCCGCATAAGTCATGGACATTTCGAGCACCCAATCTGGGTCGAGAGCCATTCCCATGAGCATGTTCTCGTGTCCGGCTATGGGGTGGATGGCCTCGAAAACATTGACGCCAGAAATGGCGAAAAAAACCTCGTCGCGACGGCACTTGTCGCGCATCCTTGCGTATCCCACGCGATTTATTCGATTCGTTGTCGGCACCAAAAACGGCTTGGCTTTTTCTTCCCAGTCTTTGCGGTCGGCAATGGCGTATCCGATGTGTTCGGGCGTCGTGTTCTGCGAACGGTGGCGACGCAATTTTGCGCCGTTGCCGTCTAGAAACGTCCGGGTATCCTCGTCTTCAGCTATCATGACCTGCTTGAACTCTGGATCGATTGTTAGATTCAGCGCCCAGAAAAGGTCTATATCCAGATCAAAATGGTCGACCATGGACTCGCCGGGGGCGATTTTGCCGGCATCCGCCCATTTCTTCTGCGTGGTGCCCCAGAACTCTTCAGACACGCCGATTCTGTCGACGCTCTGGTGCTTGAGCTGCCGCGAAATTCTTTCAACAGAGGTCATTGGCACCGCTATTCTACTTCAACATTTTGTCGAGTAGCTTGACGGCGCCGTTCGCGTCCTCGCTATATCCATCAGCGCCGATTTCATCGCAGTACGCCTGCGTTACAGGAGCGCCGCCGATTATGACGCGCGTACCGCGACCTTTGAAGTGGGCCACTACATCGCGCATGAACGGCATGGTGGTCGTGAGCAACGAGCTGCATGCCACGACCTGCGCACCTTGCGCAACGCCCTCGTCGAACTTCGCCAAATCGCAGTTGACGCCGAGGTCTATGACGTCGTATCCCGCGCCTTTGATCATGATCGCCACGAGGTTCTTACCTATATCGTGCAGGTCTCCCTTGACGGTGCCAATCGCGACCTTGCCTTTTGATTTTCGGCCGCTCTTGATGATAAGCGGCTCGATGATCGAGAGCCCCGACTGCATGGCGCGCGCCGCGATTAGTAGTTCCGGCACGTATGCCTCGTTGCGTGAAAAACGGTCTCCGATTTCGCGCATGGCCGGTATCATGCCTTTGTCGAGGATTTCGTTGACGTCCTCGTTGTTGTCGACGGCTGCCTGCACGATTGCGGCCACGTCGTTGCGCTTGCCTTTGATTACTGCGTTCTTTAGTGCTTCGAAGTCTGTCATGTTGTGCTCCATTGTTTTTTCAGCGGTCTACCGCCGTGTTGTATTTGCTGCATGATTCGAAAAATGCTTTGATGTTCTCTGCCGGCACGCCGAAAGGGATGTCGCATCCGCTCGACAGGACGAAATTGGCATAACCGCGTGTGGCTTCGAGCAGCTCGGTGGTGGCTTGCCCCACCGTTTCGGCATCGCGGGTTTTCATCACTGCAACGGGATCAATGTTGCCCATCACTGGCATAGTGGCGGGAACCTGTCCGAGGATCGACGTGATGTCGACGGCGTTTCCCACGTGCAGCGCGTCGGCGCCGGCTGACAGAAGCTGCTCCACCTGCTTTTCAGTCCTGCCGCAGTTGTGGAGTATCACCATGAAGGAATCATCTTGCACCGGCTCGATAATCCTGCGGATGTAGTCCATTGAGAATTCGGCGCAGGCCTCTGGCGAGAGCAGCCCAGCCGCCGGTTCCGCTATTATTACGCCGTTGACGCCAGTGGCCTTCAACGCCTTTATGTATTCGTAGAGGAACGCCGCGGATTTCGCGAGCAGCGCATGAGCCGCCCCGGGTTCGGCGGCAGTCATAGCCAGCATCTCCGTCATGTCCGCGATCCGTCCAGCCAGCGAGATCGGCCCGATCATGCCCGCGAATACGGGCGTGTTCCTGAAATGGTTTGCGCAGAGGCGCGCGCACTTGAGCGTCTCCGCCGTGCGTCCCGTACCGGATTCAGGCACCTCAAGCGCTGCGATTCCAGCCTCGTCTACGACTATGGAATTCAACACTTTAGGTGCTTCGTTATCAGTAAACAGCACCTCCGCGCCGAAAGCCTCCGCCTCAAGCGACAAATCCATAAAGGTGAAAACCGCTTCAAGGCCAAACTCTTTGTCGAGCGCCTCTATGCATTCGAACTGCCGGTCTCCATTCCTGTAGGCCGCGACCAGCGGCGTTTTTGTCAGCCATGCCCCAGGCGCCCCAACCAACGGCAACGCCTTGCGCCGTTTTGATGACAAAATCTCCTCAATGAACTTCAATGTGCTGAAATCAATCATTAAATATTTGCTTCCGCTTATGGAATCCAACCTATTTATATCGCGTATTATAACAGATTTTTTATCCATCTTCTTCCTTTACACTGGCTTTATTTTGCTCTAAATTATCATTTTACAAGGAATCAACAAATGGAGACAAACAGACAGATAAGCGAAAATTGGCTCGACCCGATTAGCCGGGCGCGCATCACGTGCCACAGCATAACGTGGATTGACGGACCTGATTTCGATTGCATACAGGCGGGCGGTGAACTGTACTTTGACGAAATTCCGTTGTCCGGCACTATGCTCCATTCGCATGATTTCATGGAAGTCCTTCTCGTCAACGAGGGCGGCGCCACCCATCGTGTGAACGGTGAGCGCCAACGCCTCACGGCGGGTGAGATATGCTTCCTGCGCCCTGATGACGAACACGGTTTCAGCCCCGACGGCGAGTTTGACCGGACTGAGATCGTCATGCTTGATTTAGGGTTGGATCTAGTGCTCTCGCTCAGCGAATACCTGGGAGGCGACGAATTCCTGAAGCGCATGACTGAGCCAGTCCTGCCGACATGCTTCAAGCTTGACCCGGCGGAGACCGGATTGCTCTACAACCGCCTTCTGAAGCTCAATGCGCCTTCGCACACCGCCCAGACGCGCAAGATCAAAATCAAAGTTCTTCTAGCCGAGCTCTACACTCGTTTCTTCATCGACGAATTTTCGCTTCTGGGCGAATCCCGAGTGCCAGACTGGCTTGAGAGTTTGTGCGCCGCCATGCGAAGGCCGGAGAATTTCTATGGTGGGCTTGATCGCATGCGCGAATTGTCATGCCGCACATCGGGGCACCTGTGCAAAGTCTTCCAGAAGCATCTTCACAAGACACCCACGGAATTCATAAACGAACTGCGGATTAACCATGCGGCGCGTCTGCTTTCTGATACTGACACCGACATCCTTGAAATCGCCGATTCGCTCAACTTCCAGAGCCTCAGCCGCTTCTACAGTCTGTTCAAAAAGGTCTACGGCCTGAGCCCCGCCGCTTACCGTCGTTTGCACCTGTCAGGGCGAAGGATATGATAACTTCCCTTGACGCACGGGGAGGCGTTGTGCTAAATTTGGATCCACAGGCAAGGCGGTTTTACCTGCAGAAGTCAATGTGTACGATCGATGGTGGCAAATAACGATTAAGAATCAAGATTAAGATTGGAATTAAGGAAGTAAAAAAAATGAGCGATATCAAGATTGGTTTGCAGCTTTATTCAATCCGTAATGAATTCTCCGCCGATCCGGCCGGCACCCTGAAGGCAGTGGCGGAGATGGGGTATGATGGAGTCGAGTTCGCCGGGGCGCCTAAACTCTCCGGGGTCGAATTGCGGAAATTGCTCGATAAAAACGGGCTCGAATGCTGTGGCTGGCACACCGGGTACAACGCCGTGCAGCCAGACACGCTTGCCGCCACCGTGGCTTTGAACAAAGAGGTTGGCAATCGCTTCGTGATAGTGCCAGGCCTTCCGGGCGAAAAGACGATAACGCGCGCCGATTGGGTGGCCATGGGCGGGTTTTTCAGCGAGCTGGCAGCAAAGCTTGCCGATGAAGGTATGCGGACAGGTTATCACAACCATTCGCGCGAGTTCCAGCCCGTTGAAGGGGAGGCGCCCTGGGATACGTTTTTCAGCAACACGAACGAGCGCGTGGTCGCGCAACTTGACACCGGCAACGCGATGGCAGGCGGTGGTGACGTCCTTGCGCTTTTGGCTAAATATCCGGGGCGCGGAGCGACAGTGCATCTCAAGCCTTTCCGCGCCGGGACGGCGGAAACCAAGGACGGCTTCAGGCCGCTAATCGGTGACGACAGTCTGCCCTGGACAGAGATTCTGAAGCTCTGCAAAGGGCCGGTTGGCACCGAGTGGTGCATCGTGGAATACGAGAGCGACGCGTTTCCTCCCATGGAGGCGGTCGAGCTCAACCTGAAGCGCTTGAAGGAACTAGGCTACTGAATTTTGGCTCAGTAGAAAACACGCCAAAGTGTAAGCCCCTGCGGGACGGCGCTTTCGACGCGGGCGGTGCGTATTTTGGAGGCAATGATCTCATCAACTGCCTCTGGTTTTTCGCGCCCTATGCCGACAGCTATTAAAAAACCAGATATGCTGCGGACCATTTTGTAGAGGAAACCGTTACCTGTAACTCGGAATTCAACGGCAGGGCCGTCTGAGAAGATCTCGATCGAGTGGACTGTGCGGACGGTGCTCTCAACTTCTCTCAACGGATTTGCGCTGAATGCCGCGAAGTCGTGCGTGCCGATAAAAAGCCGGGCGGCGGCGTGGATGGCGGGGAGGTCGAGCGGTTTCGTGACGTGCGCCCTTGTGCGCCGCTCGGAAGGATCCATGATCTCCGCATTCCAGATCCTGTAGCGGTATTCCTTGGATACGGCATCGCGGCGGGCATCGAAATCAGGCGCCACGGTTTCGGCGTGCATCACACGAACGTCGTCGGAAGGCAGGTTGCCGTTGATGGCGCGGCGCAGCTGGTGTGGAGTCATGTCTCGATCGAGGTCGAAGTGCGCGATCTGTCCGTGCGCGTGGACGCCGGCATCGGTGCGTCCGCTGCCGTTGACTGCGACATTTGCACCTTCGGTGACCAGCGGCGAAATGGCTTTCTCAAGGTCTTGCTGGACAGTGCGGAAACCGATTTGCTTTTGCCAGCCGTGGAAGTCGGTGCCGTCGTATGCGATTGTGATTTTCCAGCGCATAATATTCGGCAAGCGGTTCAGTCGTGCTTGGCGGCGAGCTTCAAATATGGCATGTACTGCGCCGTGTAAGTCAATCCAGAGACTATAGTTACCACTAGGAGGACGCCCTCTGCTACGTACATCCAAACATCGGGTATGTTGGCTAGGCCTTCGTATGAATTATTGCGTAGCTTTAGGCAGGCGATGCCCAGCTGTAGGTGCATGAGCACTATGACGGGAAACCCGATCAAGGTGCGGAGCTTGCCGGCCCATCCAGCGCGCACATCGGCTCCATATTCCGAGCCTACTGAACGGAGGAAAGACACCCACTGGTCGCGCAGCATGGAGACGACATCCAAGACCAGTATAACGATGCCGTGTGTAAAGTTCTCGTTGTAAAGGGCGATAAAGGTCGCCACGGGCAGGGTTGCTGCGTAGAAAACCTTGTCCATGAGCGGATCTGCAAGTGCGCCGAGGCGGCTTTCGACGTGCCATTTGCGCGCGTAAAAGCCATCGAAGAGATCCGTCAATGCGGACGCCGCCATAATGAAGATGGCGGCAGCCACAAGGGAGGGATGTGGTTTGAACGCGTTGATTAGGGATAGCAGGGCAGCTAGGAGCACGAGCGGGGCACGGCCGCAAGTGAGCCACATGGCGATGGTGAATTTTTTCATGATACCGGTTTCTTTTTCCTTCCGCATGGCTTTCCGGATCTCCGCTCCTCCTCCATGCACCCGATGATGATGGCGACGGCTTCGGCGAAGCCCGCACCACCTTCGGATTCCATTATGCAGTCGGGCTTGTGCTTAAGGGATTCGATAAACTTCGATATGTTCGCGACGCCGAACGAGACGTTGAATGCAGAGAACATCGGCTCGTCGTTTGGGGAGTCGCCAACGAACGAATAGTCATATGGGGCGTCTTCAAGGCTTGATGCGTCGACCTCTTGGATGTAGCGTTTCGCCATGCTGAGCTTGTCGAAATTCCCGTACCATCCGTTGACGTGTATCGAACTTACCTTGGCCGTCGCCCCGTGGCGTTGGAATATCTCGACGATTTTCCTGACGCTTTTCTTGCTCAGGCGTTTGACATCCTCGCAGAAATCGATGGCAAGGTCGTACTCTCGGTATGCCTGGTCGGAAGCGACGGCGCAGCCCGGCACCTCTTTGAGCACCTCGTCGCGGATTTTATTAAGCTTGCGGCGGCTTCTCGCGCGTTCCGATGGCGAAAGGGAATGAACCCTTTTTATCCCGAATTTGGTTTTGCGGAAATAGAAAGCGCCGTTCTCGCCTATGACTCCGTCGACGGGCCACTGGCGCGCGATGTGGTCGCACCAGCCAGCAGGGCGGCCTGTGATGGGGACAACGCGCAGTCCGGCCTCTTTGGCGTCCCATAGCGCGTTGGAAGTTTCGCGCGGGAGGACACCGTTGGTGGTCATAGTATCATCTATATCGCAGAACAGGATGCGCATCATTGTTCCACGGTGGAGGCAGGCGTGTTCGTGGCGTTCATGAAGGCTTCAATATCGGATGCAGGATTCTCTGCGCCTGTCTCACCGGCAGCCTTTGCTGTTTCAGCCTGGATGCGGGCCTGTTCGATCAGGTTCGTCATGGCAATGTTGAATTGCGGGGCGTTTGCGCGCATCTGCGGGACGTGTTCATCGGCCAATTCCTTGAAAGTTTTGCCTAGGCCAATCACGAGGGCAGGGCGGGAGAAGTCCCACTTGACGGGTTTGCCTCCGTCGTCGAACTCCACAGGCAACCGCGCGCCGACATACAGGTTGTCAGGGTCTTCGTAGAGGCGCGCTGCCCTGAGCACTATGACCGTGTGGTTCGTGAATACCATCGTCAACAGATATTCATCGCCTTCCACTGTGGAGGATGGGAAGTCGGTTGGTTCCGCTAGTGTGAGCTGGTGTGTGATGTTTGAGACTGTCGCGGGATCGTTCACCAGCAGCACCTGGTTGCTTGCGCTGCCGTGCAGGTCCAGATGCAGCCCTAGGTTCATGATTGGCGTCGAGCCATGAGGTCGCGAGCGTAGAAGAGCGCCGCGATGACGAGCAGTGTTATTCCCGCGATATTGAGGATCCAGTTCCTTCTTTTATTAACGTGGGGCGGCGTATTTGCTGTTTTCTTAGCTTGGTCGGTCGTGTCGTTCATTTTATTGTTCCCGATTATTTACCTCGGAATATCCCCTGTGGTTCTCGGGGGCTGAAGATGGTTCCCATTATTTGGCGCATGGCGGTCGCGGCCGCCGCGCGGTGTGAGAAGTTGCATTTAACTTCAGTGCTCATTTCCGCAAATGTCTTGTCGTAGCCGTCAGGGAGGAAGAGGGGGTCATACCCGAACCCGTTCGAACCCCGTCCTTCATGAAGGATTGTGCCCGGGCACTCGCCGCGGGCGGTGTATTCGGAGCCATCTGGCGCGACGAGCGCAATGACACACGAGAAATGCGCGGTCCGCGGTTTGCCAGGCATGGCGGCGAGTTTTTCCAGCAGGAGCCGGTTGTTTGCCGCGTCGTTGCCATGGTTGCCGGCATAGCGCGCGGATAGCACTCCCGGGGCGCCGCCGAGCGCGTCGACTTCGAGGCCTGAATCATCCGCCAGCGCCCATTCCCCCGTAAAGACGCTTATCGCCCGCGCTTTGATCAGAGCGTTTTCCGCGAACGTTGCGCCCGTCTCTTCGGGGTCGGGAGCGCCTTCGAAATCCGTGGCACTCCGCAGAAGTTTCGCGGGGATTCCGAGCAGGAAACTCAGTTCGGCGAGTTTGTGTTTGTTTCGCGTCGCAAGGACGATCATTGGGAAATCAGGGTTCTTGTACATTTTGTCTTGGGTTTCGCGTCTTGGCCTCGACATCGCCCTGGTTGATGTTCATCTCGGATGAAGAGGTTTCGATCACGGTCGTGATGCCGCGCTGTTTGTCGAGTTCCTCGCGCAATTCGGAAACAACAGGATATAGAAACGGGACAAATTCGTCAAGCTGCCGTTTCCAGGCATCGGGGTTCGACTGGCTGCGCGGGAGGCTCAGCGAGACGTATCCCCATCGCGGGCGGTAATCGCGGAAGGAGTTGTCGATTGCCATGTACAGGAAGCGTTCCCAGTGGGAATCTGTCTCGCGTTCAGGGTTGAAAAGCCAGTAGGCGTATATGTATGGCTCGCTGGCCGTCGTTTGGCCGCCGGCTTCCCCGTAAACCTGCTGGATATCCAGAACGCGGATTTTGAGTTCGGAGTCCGCTCCTGTTTTCACGTAGTGGGGGTACTCGTTAAGGATTCTGCTGCCTTGCGAGACAATGCAAATCTGCGGACGGTGAATGCTGCGCCGTTCGATGCCGGAGAAGACGATGGTCACGAGGATCGGAGGGCGCCCCGGCCTCGAGTATTGGCGGCGGAAAATCGGAGTGTTGTCCGGCAGCAGATTCATTTCGCCGATCGATATGGGCGAGAGTTCGGATCCGCAGACCGGGCATGTCCCGGCGACGACCGGGAGGCCGTCGACGATTGAAGTCAGATCGTCCTCGAGGTGCGCGCGGGCGCACTGGTCGTTCATGCAGAAAAGGATCTTCTGGGCTTTGTAGCCGCCAAGTTCACTTGGCATTACCAGCGGAATCTCGCCTGTTGGGTTGCCGTATATGACGCGCGGTCGGGCTAGGTAAAACCCGGCGCACATGATCATGGTCAGAACTATGAGGCCTGGGACCGCCTTTTTTGCTTTAGCGAGCAAAGCTTGGCCCTCCAGTCGATGTTGATGATGTACGCCGTGCCCATTAGCAACACTATGGACAGGAAGAACGTGATGAAGCCCGAGAGGTCGTGGTACAGCATCATGGCTAGGTCCATGCCTATCCATTCAGCCACGATCCCAAGGGAGAAAATGCGCAGCGCGTTCGCTAGCATCGCGAGCGGCACCGAGAGGCAAAAGAGCAGGAGTTGCCGCCAGAATTCCTTCATTGTCAGGTACGCGTATGGGGCGGCGAGGGCGGTCATGACAATCAGTGATCGCAGGCCGCTGCACGCCTCGTCGACCTCGAACTGGAAACCGTCGGGCTCCGGGTTGAACACTACGGCGCCCAGCCTGATGGCGTCGATGCCGGCGCCACGTAGCATGACCGTCGCCAGCGCGCTTGCCATTAGGCGCAACGGCATCGTCACTTCCATGAGGAGCGACCCGCAGAAGCATAGGAACGCGTACGCGGCGGGGAAGATCAGTATCTTGGCCACGTTCCAGCCCCAGATCGCGTAAGCGGCTCCCCAGTAGACACCGACCGTCATGCCGATCGAAAGTCGCGGCAGCTGCGTGCGGTATCCGACGATGTGCCCGAATAGTGACATTGCCACGACGACCATGCCCACAAGGCTCGGTTTCGTTTCCGCCTCTGCCAGCTCCCGGCGGTTGCGGTAGATGGCATATGTGGAGAAGATCAGCATTACCCAGTTGAAGCGGAAGTCCTCATGTTTCCACTGGATGGAGATCCACTTGAAAATCGAGCCGGGCTCGTTGGAGATGTCGGAGTCGCTCCCGAAGGCGATGAAAAGCCAGAATGCGGCTATGCAACACAGCACGAACGTGCCCATACGCCACACGTCCGGCTTGTAAGTGGTTGCTGTCGCTTCTACGTTTTGCATTGCCGGTGAATACTATCATTTACGAAACGTTTATTCAAGTCGTGATCCGGAAAGCGCAAGCGCCTGCGCCGAGCGCCGCCTCCGCTTCTCCCCGTGGCAAAGGGTATGGAGTGCGGCGGCTCGACGCCGCTTTTCTCCGGGCAGCCTCGGCTGCCCGATCCGGCCTTGGCGAGCTTTTGCGGGAAATCACTTCGCATTATTAGCACGGCATTTTAAGTGGTTAGTGGTTAGTGGATAGTGGTTAGCCCTCCAAAAACCACGTAGCAAGGGCTTCGCGTCTTCGCGCCGTCGCGGCTTGGCGCTGCGTCGCCGCCATGGGCGTCTCCTCGCTCCGACTCTGGCGAGTCGGCCCCAAAATCGCGGTCGCTCGGCGCTCCGCTTGAGCTTTGCGCTCTTTTGGTCGTGTGCTTACCTCACGCAGCAAAAGCACGCCTGATGAGCGCAGTTGAGAGTCTTCGCGCCGTCGCGGCTTGGCGCTGCGTCGCCGCCATGGGCGTCTCCTCGCTCCGACTCTGGCGAGTCGGCCTCAAAATCGCGGTCGCTCGGCGCTCCGCTTGAGCTTTGCGCTCTTTTGGTCGCGTGCTTACCTCACGCAGCAAAAGCAAAATCCGCGAAATCTGCGAAATCTGCGGATACCTACCACGCAGCAAAAGCCCGTCTGATGAGCGCGGTTGAGAGGCTTCGCGACGTCGCCTCCTTCAACCCGTTCCGCATCAGCACAAAGTGGTTTGACCCGAACGGTGGCTCCGGGAACGGTTGCGGTAAAACGCTTTTTGATGTAAAATGCGGCTATTCAAAACCTTATTAAGAGAAACCAAAGAGATGAATTTTGAGAAACCGGCAGAGGAAACCCAGGGGAAAAAGCAGGGGAGCTTTCTGTACCAGTGGATCGCGGCGGATGTCGCGTCGGGCAAACATGGCGGGCAAGTTGTGACGCGCTTCCCACCTGAACCAAACGGCTATCTGCACATCGGCCATGCGAAGGCTGTCTGCGTGGATTTCGGATTGGCCGAGCAGTTCGGAGGGGTCTGCCATTTGCGTATGGACGACACCAATCCCGAGAAGGAATCCGACGAATACGCCGAGAACATCCAGCGTGACATCCGGTGGCTTGGGTTTGACTGGGGCGAGCATTTTTACAGCGCCGCCGATATGTTCGACAAAATGTATGAAATAGCCGAAACTTTGATAAAAAACGGCCAGGCTTACGTATGTGGCCTCTCGCAGGAGGAGTGGAAGCAATACCGCGGCGTGCCCACGGAACCGGGAAAGGAAAGCCCCACACGCAACACGCCACCGGAAGAGAACCTAGCCCTTTTCCGCCGCATGAAGGCGGGCGAATTCGCCGATGGCACCCTGTGCCTGCGCGCGAAGATCGACATGGCTTCACCCAACATCCATTTTCGTGATCCGGTCCTTTACCGCATCATGCATGCCCGCCACTACCACACCGGTGACAAATGGTGCGTCTACCCGATGTACGACTTCGCACACCCGATTGAGGACGCGCTGGAGGGGGTCACGCACTCGATGTGCACGCTTGAATTTGAGGTCCACAGGCCACTGTACAACTGGGTCGTTGACCGCATGGACGAGATGGGCTTGCTTGTAGTCCGGAACGGCATCAAAATACGTCCTGAGCAACGCGAATTTTCGCGCCTGAACTTGACCTATACCGTGATGTCAAAGCGCCTGCTGCTGAAACTCGTCGAGGAAAAGCGCGTTAATGGCTGGGACGACCCCCGCATGCCCACGTTGTGCGGAATGCGCCGCCGCGGATATCCGCCAACCGCCATCCGCAACTTTTGCGAAAGCGTCGGAGTCACGAAATTCATAAGCACCACCGACTTTTCCATTCTCGAAGAAGCCGTGCGTTCCGAACTAAACCGCACATCCGCGCGCAGGCTAGCCGTCTTCGACCCCGTAAAGCTAGTCATCGACAACTACCCCGAAGACGGGGAGGAGTTCTTCGACGCCGTGAACAACCCTGAGAACGAGGCCGACGGCAAGCGCAAGGTCCCGTTCTCCCGCGAGCTCTACGTCGAACGCGCCGACTACATGAAAGATCCTCCGAAAAAATTCCACCGCCTTGCCATCGGCCGCGAGGTCCGCCTCCGCTACGCATGCCTATTCACGTGCACACATGTTGTTGAGGACGCCGACGGCAACGTCGCGGAGATCCATGGCACGATGGACATGGATTCGCGCGGCGGCACGGCTCCCGATGGACGTGCTGTGCGCGGCACGATACATTGGGTATCTGTCAAGCACGCCGTGCGGGTGCCGGTCCGTCTCTACGACCGCCTCTTCACGGTGGCGGATCCATTGGCGGATAATCCCGCCGAATTCCTGCGCTTCCTGAATCCGGACTCCGCCACGGAAACGACCGCGCTGGCCGAACCGTCCGTGATGCAATCAGCCCCCGGAGAGAAAGTACAGTTCGAGCGTACCGGATACTTCTTCGCGGATCCGGAAGACTCCAAACCTGGCGCGCCGGTATTCAACCGCACGGCCACCCTTAAAGATTCATGGGCGAAGGATTCCTCTAAAAATCAATGAAATCAAACATGCTGGAAATATTTCGAATTCTACCGGTGGTATTCCTTGCCGCCACCCTTTTCACTGGTTGCGAACACGAGTCTCGCGAAGATGTTCTGTCACGCCTAGACGCCCCGGATGGAGGAGGAGGGAAAACGTCATCTTCGGCCAAAAACTTCATTGGTCGATGGAAGCTTACCTCCAACTCCGACTCTACAATTTGGTATGCTTTTTTTGATAAAGACGGATCATGGCGGGTCTGCAACAACCCCGACGGCTCCGTGCAGAGGGCATATGGATCATATTCGGTCTCCGACAACGGCCGGCTCAACGGCAACATGATCAACCCCGGCACCGGCAGCGGCGCCATTTACGCCAATATAGACTCTGCTGGAACGATGACTTTCGATTTCGAGGAGCACTGGCACACGCCGTATAAAACGCTGCGATTCATCGGAGTGAGGCACTGATTGTTACATAGGGAGATAGCGCGAATGGAGGAGGAGAAATGGAGCTAAACGACAAAGCAACGTCTAGAATAACCCCTGATCCTTCAACGATCTCGGAGTACGATGACGCGTATGGCGAAGGATTCTCCGATGGCCGCAAATCCATGGCAAGCTCAATCGCCGGCCGCATGCTCGCTGCCCACGACGATTTAACCATAGCTGATATCACCGGACTTCACCCCTCGGAAGTAGCGGCGCTGCGAAATCCCGAGGGAGTAACATCGGCGGAATCGGAAGCTCCGCCGGAGCAGGGAAAAGAGCAGTCTCCTTTTATGCTTTTGCGTGAAAACCCCGTCCCCGGCACCATGTATGTCGAACCACGTTTCGTAAAACTAGTTCGAACTCTAAAAGGAATGACTCAGGCTAGCTTCGCCCGCGAACTAGGCGTGCATGCAGACACAGTGAGCACGTGGGAGACGGCGGACATCCCAATCCGCATGAAAACGACAACCTACGAAAAAATATTTGAGATGCATCAGAACAGGCGGTAATGCACGGCATACCACCTTCGGCTACAAAAGATTACGAACATGAGAAGCAAATTTCCAAAAGAAAGAATGACTGTTGATTTTTGCGTCGTGGGCGGAGGCCTTGCCGGGATGGCTGCCGCGCTGTCCGCCGCTCGCCATGGCGCCAAGGTCGCCCTTATTCAGGACCGTCCCGTCCTGGGCGGAAATTCATCGAGCGAAATCCGCATGCACGTCTGCGGCGCGCACGGCGCGGATAACCGCGAGACCGGGATAGTGGAGGAGCTGCTTCTTGACAACTTCCGTTATAACCGCACTCCGAGCTATTCAGTCTGGGACGCAGTCCTGTACGGGAAAGCCCAATACCAGGAAAACCTGACGCTTCTGTTGAACGCCAGCGTAAACGACTGCCAGCTCGAGGGCGGCGTCATAAAGTCAGTCACCGCATGGCAGACAACGACTCAAACTTGGATTGAGATCACCGCCAAGCTATTCGCAGACTGCAGCGGCGACGGTGTGCTAGCGCCGTTAACAGGCGCAGAGTTCCGCATGGGGCGCGAGGCCCGCGCCGAGTTCAACGAATCGATCGCGCCCGTAGAGGCCGACAAGAAGACCATGGGGATGAGCTGCCTTTTCCAGGCGCGAGAATATCCGGTTCCACAACCGTTTACGGCTTTGCCATGGGCCAATTCATACGGCGATGAAGACGTCGAGTGGCTGGAGGAGCGCGGAGTCAACATCCGGCACACAAACTACTGGTGGATGGAGGTTGGGGGAGAGGTCGACAGCATTCGCGACACGGAGCGTTGCCGCGAAGAGTTGCTACGAATCTCATTCGGGGTCTGGGACTACATTAAAAACCGTTCGCCGAACAAAGAAGCATACGCCAACTTCGCGCTCGACTGGCAGGGTTTCCTGCCCGGCAAGCGTGAAAGCCGCAGATACCTCGGGGATGTCGTGCTGACGCAAAACGACATCGAGGCGGAGGGCCGCTTCGAAGATGTCGTGGCTTATGGTGGCTGGACGATGGATGATCACTTTCCCGCCGGCATACATCATCCGAAAGCCGGCACTATATTCCACCCGGCACCGAGCCCGTTCGGTATTCCCTACCGCTCGCTTTACTCGCGCAACATCGAGAACCTCTTTTGCGCGGGACGCTGCCACAGCGCTACCCATTCAGCAATGAGCGCCACACGTGTAATGGCCACCACATCGCTTATGGGGCAGGCCGTCGGAACCGCGGCGGCAATAGCGGTGCGCGATTCACTCAACCCGCGCGGTGTTTATGAAAAGCGCCTCGCCGAACTCCAGCAGACTCTTATGGACGACGACTCATGGCTCCCCTGGAACAGGCGCGCCGTGTCGGATGTCTGCCGAGATGCCAAGCTAGTCGCTTCGCTGGGAAACCCCGAGCCGCTCCGCAACGGCCTCGACCGCGCACGCGGCGAGAATTACAATGGATGGCGCGGCCCTATTGGCTCAAGCGTTGAATA
The DNA here is from genome assembly GCA_022837245.1 of Lentisphaerota bacterium. GTDB lineage: Bacteria > Verrucomicrobiota > Kiritimatiellia > RFP12 > UBA3636 > JAAZFF01. The sequence continues at coordinate 558 of JALHHX010000071.1, read as the reverse complement.
TCTTTTCGACTCGGAAGTCGAACTAGACAGCGCACGTATGATATTCGACAGCAACCTCAACCGCGTCGACCCGAGCCGCGGCAAAAGCAAGCTGCTGAACATGCGGCATGCAGTGTGTCTCGGTGATTCGCTTTTCGAGCCCCCGGCCACGCTCGTGCGCTCGTTCCGTATCGAGACGCTCGATGCAGACGGCGTTTGGCGCACTGCCGCCGAATGTCCGGAAAACTTCCAGCGCCTTGTGAAGCTCCCGCTCAAGGCCAGAGCGAAGGGCATCCGCATTATCCCGGAATCCACCTGGGGCGCCGACGATGCCCGATTGTTCGCCTTCGAGGCGCATAGGTTGGGTTCCCGGCCTTAGTCCCTGACTTTTTTCACATGCAACTGCCTGGATGCGCGGAGCAGCTGCTCCGCGCGGAGCACTGCTCCGCACCGTGGCAAGGGGTGGGGGGCGGCAGGCCTCGGGTGTGTGTCAGGAAAGTGACATAGCCTGATTCAAGCGGCCCGTCTTTGTATGGATTGCTTTGCGCGGTCGTTCCAGTAGATGTCGTGTAGGTTGTC
>JALHHX010000300.1 GCA_022837245.1 Lentisphaerota bacterium | reverse complement strand
CCAAGTATTTATCTGTAATCATAAAAAAGGATAATTCCTTGCATGGTTTTAATACTGTTTTATTAACATTGACAGTACTTATAATAGCGTATACTCCATAATAAGGCTTAGAAACTAATACAACAGGTACTTTGCCTGAAGGAGCATCCTCTTTTGCTTGTTTAATAAAAGATTTAATAATAGCTTTATTTTTAACTATGTCTTCCAAGCTAAAGTCATAGCCAAACTTACATTCCAAATGTAAAGGAAACTGCTCTCCTATTACTATTATATCACCTTTAAAATTAGCCATACTGCCACTTCCGGGGGTTCTTATAATATTTTCATTGTAAGTTAATCCCCACTGTCCTGCTATATTTTTAGCTATTTTACGTTCAAAGTATTTCCAGCTTGTTTTAGACATGATAATCACTCCACAGAAATTAAATTATCAGCATATGTAGTATAGGGTGTGTGCGTTATTAAAAATATACTACTTTTTTCATATCCTCGTATATAATTAGAAAACTCTTCCATACCATCTGCATCAAGACCGTCAAAGGCTTCATCCAGTATAAGTATATTAGAAGAGAAACTTCCTAATTCTTCTAACAAAGCGTGTACAGCCAATATAAAACTCATATCTAATCGTTTTCGTTCTCCACCACTTAAATCAAAATAGCTTAATTCATTACTATCCTTAGTTATTTTAATATTAAGATGTCTTCTAAAGTCACCAGTAGACGTTTCTTTTACAGTGGATATGGTAAGTTTTGTATTAGGTAATAATTCTTCTAATATAAAGTTTATTTTAGTTTGTAAAGCTACTAAATAAATATCTAAGAAATTATTTTTCAACCCTTGTTTACCAAACAGATCTTTTATATTCTTTATACTTTCTAATAATTCAGTTAAAGCTTTCCAATTGGTATTATTTAATATTTTTTCAATTGATTGTATTTTTTTATTATTTTTTTCTATAATGTCATTTCTTGAATTTATTATAGAATCTATTTGTTCTTTTTTAGTTTTAGCAGTATTATTACCTTCAATTATATATTTAATTTTATTAGTATAATTATTTTGTCTTATTTCAAATGTTTTAATATCAGACTCTAATACTCTTATAGTGCTTAATATATTACTATACTCTTCATTTTCTTTAAATCTATTCAATTCCATAGTAGCTAAATCATTTTTTAAATCTTCTAATTCATTTAAAGTAGTAGTAAACTTAGTTATTAACTTTTGATTTAATGCTCTTTCACATACAATACATTTATCACTATCTAAGCTTTCTTTATATAAGTCTACTTTTTCAGGAAAAAACTTTTCTTTAAGTTTAAAATCTTTTATAATATTAGATAAATTTTCAATAATATCTTTTTTTAGTAAGTAACTTATTTTTTTCTTCTTCTAATTTTTTAGTAGACTCATCTATTTTTTCTTTAAGTTTATCAGCTTCTATTTTACATTCATTAATTTTATCTTCAATATTATCTTCTTCATTAGGTATTTCTAATGTTTGTAATTTAATATTTTCATCTTTTAATCTAATTAAAAATGCAGTTAACCAACTTTTTAAATTTTCATACTTAGTATTTATAGTATTAAGATATTTATACAAAGCATCATAGTATTCATGTAAATCAGTAAATGCAGAAAAATCAAATATAATATCAAAGAAGTTTTTTTGATATAAATCAGTTAATTCAAAGAAATTAGATATATTATATTGACGTAAAAATATTAGTTGGTAAAAAGTATCTAATGTAATGTTTAATAAAGAGTTTAAATATTCTTGACCATCTTTAGTATTAGTAAAAACTTTATCATCAGTATTCGACACTACTGTTATAGTAGTAGAGGTAGCAGTCCTTTCTCTAGTAATGGTGTATCTTTTATCATTTATATTGACAACTAATGTGCCTTTTACTGAAGATTCTCCGATTTTAATTACCGAGGACACACTACTTCTTCTAGAATCCGCACCAAATAATATCCAAACAATACTTTCAAAAATACTAGATTTACCAGCACCGTTTTTACCTTCTACTCTGACTATGCCTTTATTAGCAAGTGAAAGATAAATATGAGAAATTTTTCTATAATTATATAATTCTAAAGTAAGAAATTGTATATTTATCACGATAATTTTAGCTCCTCTACTAGATTTTCAGCATCTTTTATGGTCAACTCTAGTATATTTACCACATCTTCTATAATTAATTCTTTTTCCCATAAATTATATGTTTTAGGTAAAGTAACCTTTAGAATACTTAAATCAATATCATTTAATCCAAATGATTCTATTTGAGTTTTTAATGTTTCATTAAAAGATTGTTTTAGTTTTACTACAGATCCTATTTCTTCTTTATGTTCCTTTTTCGTAGTTAAAAATATTTTAAAAACATTATCATATTCAATTAATAACTCTTTATTATTAGTTTTTATTATTGTACTTTTATTATTTAAGCTAGAATTAAACTCGTCCGTCTCTACTATTGAAAATAAATTTAATTTTTCTACATCCGTGATAGACCCATTTTCAATAAATATCAAAAAAGGATTATAATTAGGGACTTCAGATATTGAAACTGGGTATATAGACCCCGGCTGTAATATGTGATCTACTATTTTACTTGTATGTACATGTCCATTTATTACTGCTCTAAAATCATTAAATAAAGGCTTAGGGAAGCTAGCTAAATTTAAATCTGTTAGCGTATCTATTATTATATGAGAAAATAATATAGTATAAGGGTTAGCCCATTTTAATAGTAAGGACGCTGCCTCCTCCGTATATACAGTATACGGTAAAAAAGCAAATTTATGAGTACCAAAATCTTTAATGGTAGGTTTTGTTATTTTAATAAAATTGCTTGGCAATATATCTATTATAGAAGTCTCATTATCTATAAAATCATGATTACCACTTATAACTATAGCTTCATTTTTATAACTAGACAATATACTAAATAATTCTATAAGAAATCTACTATCAAATTTATTTTTAGAATGAAAAAAATCTCCTAAAAAAATAGGGGTAT
>JALHHX010000299.1 GCA_022837245.1 Lentisphaerota bacterium | reverse complement strand
CTTACGCCTGGCGATGCGAAGGGCTTTGCCAATTCCGGCATTCAGTATCGCAGCAAAGTTCTCGATGCCACGAATTGGGTCGTCGGCGGCTACCAGGCTGACGTGGAGGCAGGCCCCAACTACACCGGCATTCTCTACGAGGAGCGGATGCGAGGCATCCTGGCTTTGCGCGGCGAGAAGGTCTTGCTCGGCAAGGATGGCCAGAAGCAGGTGCTGGGGTCTTTGGGCGATCCGGCCGTAATCGGCGCGGCGATCAAGCCCGGCGAGTGGAACGAGTATGTGATCATCGCCCGGGGCAACCGCCTCCAGCATATTATCAACGGCAAGCCAACCGTGGAGGTGCAGGACGAGGATGAGGCCAAACGAGCCCTGAGCGGCCGCCGATGATGGCGCAGTTCAAGAACCTGCGCCTCAAGAAGCTATAGTCGGCGCGAGCGCGGACGGTTTTCCGCGCCCAAACGCATCAGGCCCATCCCCCCGCCCGGGTTCACGGAAAAGGCGCGCCCGCCCGGGCAGTCCTCAAACGCAGTTAAGCACATCAATCAACTGCCGCAGGCGGCTGTAGTCCTTGCGGTTGAAGTTGAAGGCGATGCGCGGCAAATCCAGGTGGTCAGCGTCCGCCACTTCCTCGGGCGTCGGCTGGCAGTGTTTGATCGGGGCACCGGTATTGATGTCGGCAAAGTCCTCGTTCATCGCCCGGAGGGCGGAGTCGCTCGGGGCGTGTTTAAGCCGGATCACGAGGAGGTCCTTGACGAAGCGGCTGGAGTGGAAGTTGCGGTAGAACCGCGTGATGATCTGGACCGCCTGATCCACATTGTCGGTAATCTGATAGAGGTTCAGGTCCTCGGGCGAGATGAGCTGGTCGCGCAGCAGGTGCTCGCGCACCTGGCGGTCCCAGGTCTTCCAGAACGTGCCGCCGGGGCGGTCAATCAGCACCAGCGGCATCAACTGGCTTTTGCCCGTCTGCATGAGGGTCAGGGCTTCATAGCCCTCGTCCATCGTGCCGAAGCCGCCCGGGAACAGGGCGATGGCATCCGCGTGGCGGATGAAGATCAGCTTGCGGGTGAAGAAATACTTGAAGGTGACCAGTTTTTTATCTTCGCGAATGACGGGGTTGGCGCTTTGCTCCCAGGGCAGGCGGATGTTGACGCCGAAGCTCTTTTCCGGGCCGGCGCCCTCATGGCCGGCCTGCATGATGCCCGGGCCGGCGCCGGTAATGACCATAAAACCCGCTGCCGCAATCTTCCGGCCAAACTCGACTCCCTGCTGATATTCCTGCCGCGTGGGCTGGGTCCGGGCGGAGCCGAACATGGTGACTTTGCGCACATGCGCGTAGGGGGCGAAGAGCTTGAAGGCATAACGCAGTTCGCGCAGCGCCGTCTGGATGACGCGCACGTCGCCGGTATGCTCCACGTCCTTTAACAGCTTGAGCGCATTTTCGACGAGGTCGGCAACGCTCTCTTCGTTGTGCCCGCCGCCTTTGTAGTCAATCAGCGCCTGGATGCGCCGTTGCAGTTCCGGGTCGGTAGGGGCCTTCGTTGCTCTTTTCATGGGCCGAGCATAGAGCAAAACCGGGCGAAAGCAACTGCCGGCTGCCGTGGCGGGCGAGGGCGCGCCCCCCGCCGCTCAAACCTCCAGAACCTTCTCGAACCGCGTCAGGTTGCGCGGCTGCCGCCGCGTGATGAGGGCGACATCCTCCAGCCGGACGCCGCCGAGTTCGGGATAATAAAGCCCGGGTTCGACGGTGACCACCTGGCCCGGCTGCAGGGCGCCCGCCGAGGCCGAGCCGACGCGCGGCGCTTCGTGGATTTCCAGACCCAGCCCGTGGCCGGTGCCATGAAAGAACCCTTCCATGCGGCCGTTGCGCCTGCCGGTTGGGTAGCCTTCGTTCTGGAAGAATGTCTGGACAATCGTATGCACCTGGGCGGTCGGCGTGCCAGGGCGCAGCTTCTGGAAGGCCAGTTTCTGGCCCCGAAGCACCGTATCGTAGAGCTTCCGAATCGCTTCGGTGGCCCGGCCGCGGACGACGGTGCGGGTGATGTCGCC
>JALHHX010000298.1 GCA_022837245.1 Lentisphaerota bacterium | reverse complement strand
ATGTTGTGGTTGAAACGTTAACCCGTTTGCAAGATAAAGATCGCGTATCGCTCCAAGCAGTTGTACAATGAGTGTCGCTTCCGGTTCACTGATCTTGTCCGCACTGCTATCCTGCCGCAGCTTCTCCGTGGAGAGGAATGCCGTACGCTTTGTGGCCGCAAGATGTTGCAGGAGATCATTTTTCACTAGGGGCAGATGCCAGTTTTCCGACTGCCACTCCGCAGCGGTAAAGAGGTTGCCTGAATAGAACTGCCGGGCCGGGAAGGCTGCGATCTCCCCGTGCATCCTTCCCTGGCGCGTGAGCTGCGTCGCGGCATGATGCCACCCTCGACCAGCGCAGCGACGGATCAGCCGCTCGAAGAGCGAGTCGCGGCAGTCGGTGATGCCGGCTTCCAGAAGCGGTTCCTCTTCGATCCGGGAGAGATCGGGCTGCTGCAGGACAATGGTGGCGAGCTGATTGTGGTCACCGATCAGGATGAACTTATCGAATCGTGGCAGGAGGCCGATGATCTGTGGCTCCGGGATCTGGGAAGCCTCATCCACCAGTGCCAGTTGGAAGTGTTTCAGGGTGAAGAGCTCCATCCTTCCCTGTATGGAGGCCAGCGTGCCCACAAAGATACGGGTCTTTGCTATCTCCCTGCGCAGTGACTCCCTGTCGGGTGCTTGTTCGGCAACCTTTTGCAGCAGCCGGTGGCGATAGGCGGGAGCGCAGGAGTGCTCCGTACCCACGCGGATGTACCTATCGGATGATCCGTCATTGCATTCCAGGGCAGCGTGGATCGATTCACAGAGCTCATCCACAGCCCGGTTGGTGTAGGCCAGCACCAGGATGTTGCTCTCCGGACGGCGATGGTACTCTTCGATCAGCCGCCGTGCAAAGAGTGAGGTCTTGCCCGTACCCGGGGGACCCACGATCAGAAAGTACTCCTCTGCATCCACAGCCCTGCGGATAATGTTTTCGGGATAGGTTAGCCCGCTTTCACTGCTTGCGGATGGCTTAGAGGGCGGGCGCAGGCCCAGTAGCAGCTCTTTTTTTGCGGGGGAGGCACCAAGGAAGGCATAGAGGCTGCGGAACATGCTGTTGAGTGAGCTGTCGATGCTGTCGTGCTCAATGGCCCAATATCGGTTGTCGTTGAAGTAATGACGGTTGCGCTGTTTGTAACGGAAACGTACCTCCACGCTTTTCCGGCTGATGTGCACCACTGTACCTTTCAGTATTTGTCGATTCAGTACCGTATCCCCGTCATCTGATCGTGGGTAGACGATACAGATCTCCCCCTCTCTGAAGTTGGTGATATCCTGGCTTTCTTCGTTGCGGTTGAAGTGAATGGTCATATCGCGACCTGTGTCATCGATTTCACGGATGGTGAGGTCATGCAGCACATCGAGTGCGGCAGCGCGTTCGCTGAAATCGCTGTTCCAGAGAGATGCCAGACCGGTGGGTGTCTCATAGTCTACATCGCCGATCTTCTGAAGGTAAAGCTCACGGGTGACAAAACGGACGTAACGGTAGAAATAGGCTTTTTCCAGTTCACTGCAGCGGGATAGCAGGTTATGCATCACCTCCACCCGTGTGCGATAGAATGACGGCACCTTCTTTGTTTTATCAGCAGTCGCAAAGAGTGCGTTGAACAGCTCTTCCACTATCTGGTTATCACCCCGGATCAACGCCTGTTCATGAGCT
>JALHHX010000297.1 GCA_022837245.1 Lentisphaerota bacterium | reverse complement strand
TGGGGCGCGACCGTTGCAAAGTTGCGTTCCGGTCAGAGCAGTCCGCGGCCGAAAGCGTGCTGCTGTGAGGGGGGCGCGTGGTCTCCCGGGGTTCTATTTTTTTCGGTTTAGGCTTTACACCAGCCCGGGGCGGGACAAAGTCATTGGCATGAGGAATCTGTGGCGATGGATTGCGTTTGCCTGGTTGTCCGGATTGGCGACTCTGCCGGCTTCGGCGGCCTTCAGTTCGATTTATGTTCTCGGAGATGGAGTTTGCACCACGACGGCGTCCCCTTCGCCGCCGAGTCTTTTTTACGGCAATCGCTTTTGCAACGGCCGCGTGTGGGTCGAGGTGCTGGCCCAGCGGCAGGGGCTGACCTTGCCCACCAGCCAGAATCAATCCTACTTCGGCCACACCAGCACCAACTTGCTGGCCCTGGTCAGCGGCCATTCCTTCACGCTGCCGCCCGCGGCGACGAACTGGCTGTTTGTGGTATGGGTCTGTGATGCGGATTTTGTCGGCGATATTGAAAATGTGCCCTTCAACTCGAGCACCTGGGATAAATACGTCAACGCTTCCCTGACCAACCATTTTCGGGCGGTCACGAATCTCTATGCCAAGGGCGCGCGCACCGTAATCATGCCGAACGCGGTGGATATCACCATGGTTCCGAACTACTACGAGCGCCCGAACAAGGCCTTTATCCGGCAGAAGGTGATTAACTTCAACACCGGGCTGGCCAGCGCCGTCGCCAGCCAGATCAAGGCCAAATGCCCCCTCATCACTCTTTATATTCCCGATTTTTTCGCCTTGTTCGACAGCATGCTGGCCACCCCCGCCACTTACGGGCTCAGCAATCCCAGCCCCGGGTGCTATGCGATTGGGGATGGCCACACCTCGCTCAGCAGCGAGCCGGGGGTGAGTTATATCTTCTGGGATGACACCGATCCGACGGCGAAAGCCCAGGCGATCATGGCCGATGTTGCGCAGCAAATGATTTCTCCGGCGACGTTCTCCCGGGTCACCGCGCAGGGGGCCAGCCTCCGGCTGGATGTGGTGAACCTTCCGGTGGGCCTGAGCGGGTCGGTGGAAAGCCGGTCCCAGGCGGGCGCGGGGGCCTGGTCGCCGGTGGCCAGCTTCAACAGCACCAACCTTACGCAGGCGCTTTATGTGACTCCCGCCGGGGCGCGGCAGTTTTACCGGCTGCGCTTTCCCTTTGCCTGGACCTGGCCCTAGACGGCGCGGGTTGCGCCGGGCGGTTTCCGGTGGCCGCACCGCCGCGGGCGAACGGCTGGGGAGCCCGGGCGCGGGGCGCGGCGGGCGCCGGGTTAATCGCTGCCCTCGTGGAGGCGCAGGCGCCAGAAGCGGGGGCTGGCGCTGACGCCGTTGGTATGGACGTATTGCAGCCGCCCGGCAATTCCCGCCAGCGTGGCCAGGGTGTCCCAGTCGCTTAGATTCGTGCTCGTCTGTACTTGGTAAGTCCAGCCGGGTTGCGCGTTGAACGCCAGCGTGGCGTCCGCGGTTCCAGACCGGGAAACCTGCAGGAACGGGCGATGCGCGAAGTATGCGGCGGCGTCCCATTCGAGCACCCCGATCGGCGCGGCGGTGTTGGCGGGCGCGGCATAGCCCAGGCCGTTCACCGGCTGATAAAAGATGTGCAGCACGTTATCCCGCTCCCAGCGCGGCAGGTCCACGTTGGGCGCGTCGAAGC
>JALHHX010000296.1 GCA_022837245.1 Lentisphaerota bacterium | reverse complement strand
CCATGCCGGGCACGCTGGAGGAGATCGCCATGATGGGATCGGTGAGCAACGTGGAGAACGAGCTTTACATCCTGAAATCGCGCTCCATGATCCGCTCGGTGATCAACCGACTGGACTTGCACACCTCCTACATCGTGGAGGGAAGGGTGAAGAGTACCGACCTCTACAAGCAGAGCCCCGTGATCGTGGACATGGCGCAGAGCGACCTGGACTTGCTGCGCGAGACCATCCGCTTCGAGATGCAGATGGAGAGCGAGGAGCGGGTGCACATCAGGGGCACGGTGGCGGGCAACGCGCTGGATACCATCTTCACACAGCTGCCGGCGGTGATATTGACCGACGTGGGAGCGATCAGCTTCACCCGTCGCCACGAGATCAAGCCTGACAACAGGCTGCTCTACGTCTCCATACAGCATCCCGACGCGGTGATCGGCACCTACCGGGGCAACCTGGAGGTGACACAGGCTTCCAAGCAGGCCACGGTGATCAACCTCGCGCTCAACACGCCCTACCGGGAGAAGGGGCGCGATTTCATCAACACGCTGATTGAGGTCTACAACAACGAGGCGATTGAGGACAAGAACCAGGAGGCGCGCAACACGCAGCTCTTCATTGAGGAGCGTATCGCCATCATCGACCAGGAGCTGAGCACCGCGGAGCAGAACGTGGAACAGTACAAGCAGGAGGAGGGGCTGACCGACCTGCAGACGGACCTGCAACGCGACATGCAGATGGGTAGTCAGTACGAACAACGCCTCGTGGAGGTGGAGACACAGCTCAGCGTGGTGAGTTCGCTGAACAGTTACCTGGACAACCCTGCCAACAGCAACAAGACGATTCCGAGCAACATTGGGGTGCAGGATCCCACGCTATCGGCAACAACATCGGAATACAACCGCCTGCTGCTGGAGCGGGAGCGCCTCTCGCAGAGCATGACGGACGACAACCCTGCCATGAAGCGGCTGAACGAACAGATCAGCGGCCTGCGGGAGAGCATCGGCGCCTCGATCAACAGCGTGCAGCAGGGGCTGCAGATACAACGGCGTGAGGCACGCAACCAGGCGAACCTCTTCGGGGGGCGCGTGAGCGCGGTGCCGACGCAGGAGCGGGAGTTCATGGAGCTGTCGCGCGAGCAGCAGATAAAGGCGAGCCTCTTCCTGATGCTCCTCCAGAAACGGGAGGAGAACGCGCTGGCGCTGGCGGCTTACGCCAACAAGGCGAAGGTGCTGGACGAGGCGGCGAGCGAGGGGATGGTGGCACCACGCCGCATGATCATCCTGCTTGCGGCGCTGATGCTGGGGCTACTGATCCCGATGGGGATCATTTACCTGGCGGACATGCTGCAGTACCGCATCCGCACCCGCGGCGACGTTGACAGGGTCTCGAAGGTGCCGATCCTCTCGGAGGTGCCGAAGCACCCGGAGGAGGAGAACATCGCGGTGATGGAGAACGAGACACGCCCCATAGACGAGGCGTTCCGCATGCTGCGTACCAACCTCCTGCTGACCCTCGGGGCGGACAACAAGGTGGTGACCTGCACCTCCACGGTGTCGGGCGAGGGGAAGACGTTCATCGCGCTGAACACGGCGATCAGCCTCTCACTGCTGAACAAGCGGGTGCTGCTGGTGGGCCTCGACCTGCGCATACCGCGACTGCGGGAGTACATGAACCTGGAGACGCGCGACGGCATCACCAGCTA
>JALHHX010000070.1 GCA_022837245.1 Lentisphaerota bacterium | reverse complement strand
GTAGCGGTTTCATTGGCAAAGACAAGCTGGTTGAGCTAGGCACGGCGATGAATAAAAACGAATATGGGCGTTATCTGCTGCAGCTTGCCGAAGAGGGCAGGCAGCACGGGATCTCGGGGTACTGATATGGCTTTCGAAACGTGCGATCTGGGTGGCATCGTGATTTGCCGTCCGAAAGTTTTCAAGGACAACCGGGGGTATTTTAAAGAGCTGAGTCGCCGTGATCTATATGCGGCAAACGGGATAGACCGCGAGTTCGTGCAGGTGAACATGTCGTTCTCAAAGCGGAACGTGCTGCGTGGGTTGCATTACCAGCTCAAATTCCCGCAGGCGAAGCTAGTGTCGGTGGCTATGGGCGCGATTTACGACGTGGTCGTGGACTGCCGCCGCAGCTCGCCAACGTTTGGGAAGTGGTTCGGGATCGAGCTGACTGCCGAGGGCGGCGAAGAGTTGTTCGTTCCGGAGGGGTTCGCGCACGGATTTCACGTGAAAAGCGAGTGCGCCTCCGTGGTTTACCAGTGTAGCGACTACTACCATCCCGGAAACGAATTCGGCCTCAATTGGGCATCGCCAGAACTGGCGATCAACTGGGATACCACCGATCCTATAATGTCGGAGAAAGACCTTGTTTTGCCGTCGTTCGGTTCGATAGCCCTCGACAATCTTCCAGCGTGATTTGAAAAAGCACCAAAAAAACCTTCTTAAAATATCGTTCACAGCGTTGCTTCTGGCGTTGCTTTACGGCCGTATGGACTGGCGCGGCTTCTGGGACATAGTGCGTAATGTGAATCCGGTTCTTTTGATGGGATTTTTTGCCATTTGCGTGATCAACATGTGGTTGACTTCGATGCGCTGGGGCATGCTGCTGAGAGCTGACGGTCTTGAGGTTCCCACGGCTAAGCTTTTCGCGAGCCACTGGATTGGGTCGTTTTTTAACTTCTTCATGCCGTCGAACATCGGCGGGGATGTTTACCGCGTGGCCGACATCGCCAAGAAGAGCGGCAAGGCCGTGAACGCGCTGGCGTCGGTTTTCGCCGATCGCCTTTTGGGGTTTGTCGCCATGGCGGCCTTGGGGTTTGTCTTCCCTCTTTTCGGGCTTGGCAAAGTGCCGTCGGAGCACCGCGCGAAACTTTTGATCCCGCTCGGCGTGTTCTTCTGCTTCATGGTTTTGGTGGCTCTCATATGGCAACGCGAGATACTGCTTTGGTTCGCGCGGTTTTTGCCGTCCAGAATCCGCGGCAAAGTGGAGGACGTGCTGGGAAAGTTTCTTGAATCGGCGCAAGCGTACGGCAAAAAGCCGATGGTGCTCATAAAGTGCATGATGCTGTCTTTTTTGTCGCAATTCAACTTGATCGTGGCCGTGTTTTGCGTGGGCGCATCACTGGGTCTTGGGATACCGTTCTTTTTGTACTGCGTGTTCGTGCCGCTTGTGGGTTTGCTGGAAGCAGTCCCGAGCACCATAAACGGCATGGGCTTCCGCGATGCCGGCTACATAATGTTCTTCACCGCCGCGGGGTTGGAGCCGCCGGCCGCGCCGGCCGCCGCCATGTCGCTCCTCTACATGATGCTCACCCTCCTCTACGCCTCATTCGGCGGCCTGATATTCCTGCGGAGGCTTTCGAAAAAGTAGCCAGATCTTGTTTTTGAGTCGAAGTCGCGGCGGCGCTGCCCGGGTGCGCGGTGCTTCCGCGTTGTGGTCTTTTGACCTTCGGACTTCAAGGGGATCGACGTAATCGTGTGGTTCGACATAATCGATTTCGTCGATTCCGCTGATTACGACGATTCCCTCGTTTGCCCGTGTTTCGCTTCAGTTCGCGGCTGATCGTGCTTGGATTGCGGCTGAGCCGCCGGGCGATCTCGTTGTTGCCGATTCCTGCTTGCCTCCACTGGTGGATTAGTCTACGCTCTTCACTTGTCACGCGGTTGTATGTCACTTTGTTGCCTTCCTTGTTTGCTCACAAGAAGGAAGTGTACACAACCGCGTGACCTATTCAAAGCCCAGGTGTTGCGATAGCTGGTAGCCTGTGCGGGTTTATTTGCTGTTCCCCGAAATACTAAAATCAGGTCGTCGCGACTCTCACAAATACGATCGCTTGGTGCTGTATATTTTGGTGCGGCACGGAGTGTTGTGTCACCAGGTGCGGGATTTGTTCTCAGCAGGTAGCGTTGCAGTACCCGGGAACAATGAACGTGGCGGCCTCTACATTGAGCGTGCGCTAAAACTCATTGAAGATGAGATGCGGAAGGTGGCGCTTGAGATGGACGATGCGCTTTTTATCGAATATTGGGGCAAAAGAGTGCCGCCTGAAAAGCGCACTTCAAAGTGGTTGAATAAAGCAGACAAGGCTGCCCGTGGGTGGAAGACTTCCAAAGTGCTCTTCCAGAAACAGACACACCTTCGCTGTTCTGGGTGAATTTGAGCCGTGAGAAGCCGTGCAATACGGAGCCATGTGCCCTGATGCTTGAACCGGTCGGAAACGCGTAAAACAGCCAGAAACGGCATTTACAGCGAAAAATGGCGAAGTACGCGCGCGCACGCGCGTGCGCGCGCGTTTTTTTGTTTGCAAAAAGCCCCGTGTAATGTTATATTGCTTTGGTTTGCCAGTGCGGGGGGAAAGGTTCCTTTCAGGCTGGCTTACGAAACCAGGGGATTTATTGAGTATGGGAGATTCACGCTTGGGCGCCAGAGACTACGGCGCGGACAACATTCAGGTTCTTGAGGGCATCGAGGCGGTCAGGAAGCGCCCCGCGATGTACATTGGCGACACGGTGGAGCGTGGCTACCACCATTGCGTCTACGAGGTGGTCGACAATTCCATAGACGAGGCGATGGCCGGATTCTGCACTCATGTGGACATCACGCTCAACGCCGATGGCTCCTGCACGGTCAAGGACGACGGGCGGGGCATCCCGGTCGAGATGCACAAGACGGAGAAGAAGCCGGCTTTAGAGGTTGTGCTGACCGTCCTGCACGCCGGCGGCAAATTCGGCGGCGGGGGATACAAGGTTTCGGGCGGCTTGCATGGCGTGGGTGTTTCGTGCGTCAACGCTTTGTCGGAATGGCTCGAGGCGGAAGTGCGGCGCGACGGCAAAATCTACAGGATGCGCTTTGTCAGGGGCCACGCCACGACGCCGCTGCAGGTGGTCGGGGACACGGAGGAGACGGGAACCACCATCACTTTCTCGCTCGACCACGATATATTCCAGTACCGAGGGTTCAAGTGGGACGTCCTCTCGAAGCGCTTCAAGGAGTTGTCGTTCCTCAACCCAGGCGTCGAAATCCGGTTTTCGGACGAGACCACTGGAAAGCGCGAGACGTATCGTCACGACGATGGAATCGTAGGCTACATCAACTCCATAAATGCCGGGCGTCCGGTGATCAACGACGATGTCATCTACATGAAGGGCGAAAAGGATGGCACAAGCATCGAAATTGCCATGCAGTACGTCAGCGAGAAATATGACGAATCGATTTTCTCATTTGCGAACAACATCAACACCATCGAGGGCGGCACGCATCTCTCCGGCTTCCGTTCGGCGCTCACGCGTGTGGTCAACAACTACGCGCGCAGCTCGAAGTTGCTGAAGGAGAACGAAGACACGATGGATGGCGACGACATACGCGAGGGCATCACCTGCGTTATCAGCGCCAAAATCCCCAACCCGCAATTCGAAGGACAGACGAAGACAAAGCTCGGCAATAGCGAGGTCGAGGGCATAGTCAACAACCTCGTGGGCGAGGAGCTCAAAACTTATTTTGAGGAAAACCCGATGGTGGCGCGCAAGATCGTCGAGAAGTCGATCGATTCCGCACGCGCCCGCATTGCCGCCCGCAAGGCGCGCGATCTCACGCGGCGCAAGGGCGCGCTCGAGTCCGGTGGCCTCCCAGGCAAGCTTGCCGACTGTTCAAGCCGCGACCCGGCAGTGTGCGAGCTCTTCCTCGTGGAGGGCAATTCGGCGGGCGGCTCCGCAAAACAGGGGCGCGACCGCTCCACACAGGCGATCCTACCGCTGCGCGGCAAGGTGCTCAACGTGGAGAAGGCGCGTCTGGAAAAGATGCTCAGCAACGCGGAAATACGGAGCTTGATCACGGCGATCGGCGCGGGGATAGCCGGCGACTTCGACATCACCAAAACGCGATACCACAAGGTGGTGATAATGACCGATGCCGATGTCGACGGAGCGCACATCAGGACGTTGCTGTTGACATTCTTCTACCGCCAGATGCGCCCGCTCATCGAGCACGGGTACGTCTACCTCGCGCAGCCTCCGCTGTATCAGATTAAGCGCAAGGGCAAAGAGGAGTATGTTGAGAGCGATGCGATGCTCACCGAGAAGCTGCTCGCAATCGGATGCGATGATTTCATCTTCGTGTTCCCAGATGGCGAGCGCACGATGACCGGCAAGGAGTTTGAGCCGCTCCTCGGTGTGCTGGCGACGGCGGAATCGCTATTCTCGCGCCTCGAGCAACAGCACGTCGATATCGACGCGTTTTTCTCGTTGCGCGACCCCTCAACCGGGGAGTTCCCGCATTTCCGCGTGATAAAGGACGTCGATGGAAATCCCGTTACAAGCTATGTGCTCACATACGACCAGGCGATGAAGATCAAGGAGGAAACAGCCGCGGAGCTGGGATGTCCAATCGAGGATCTGGACGACCCGGAGAACCCGGCGTTCACATGCACGGAGATGCTGACCTCGACTCAGATCCGCCGCCAGATGGACGCGCTCCACGAGGTATACGGATTCGCCCGTGGAGACTACTTCGGCAAATCCGGGCCGATCGGAACGCTCAAGGACGTCACAGGCGGCGCCCAGAAAAGCGCGTCGGGCCCGGAAAAGCAAATGGAGTCTCTTGTGGAACTGCTCAACACAGTTCGCGACCGCGGCCGCAAGGGGCTTACTGTGCAGCGCTACAAAGGTCTTGGAGAAATGGACGCCGACCAGCTCTTCGAAACCACCATGGATCCGAAAAACAGAAAGATTCTCAAGGTCGTGCTCGAGGACGCGATTGAGGCTGATAAGATTTTCTCCATGCTGATGGGCGACGAAGTCGGACCGCGCCGCAAATTCATAGAAGACCATGCGTTGATGGTTGGCAACCTCGACATCTAACCGAGTCGGATTATTCAATTTCAGAAAGAAAGATTTCATAAAATGGAAGACAACAACGAGATCAAAAAAGAGGAGACTGCTCCAGTCGGCACAGGAGAAACGGTGTCGGCGGCGGAGACGGTGGCAGTAGTCGAAGCCGGCATGTCGCCCATTCGCATCGAAGACGAGATGCAAACTTCGTACATCGACTACTCAATGTCGGTGATCGTGGGCCGCGCCCTCCCTGATGCGCGCGACGGCCTAAAGCCCGTGCACAGGCGCTGCCTGTACACCATGAGCGAATTGAACAACACGCATACGCAGCCACACAAGAAATCGGCGCGTGTCGTCGGCGACGTCATGGGTAAATACCACCCGCACGGCGACGCTTCGATATACGACACCATAGTGCGCCTCGCGCAGCCGTTCTCGATGCGCTACACGCTTGTCGACGGCCACGGCAACTTCGGCTCGATAGATGGCGACGGCGCCGCGGCCATGCGTTACACGGAAGTGCGCATGGAGCGCCTTGCGGAGGCGATGCTTGAGGATCTCGAAAAAGAGACGGTGGAAATGGGGCCCAACTACGACGAGTCGCTGCTGCAGCCCCTCGTGCTCCCATCCAAGATCCCCAACCTCCTGCTAAACGGCTCGACTGGCATCGCGGTGGGCATGGCGACGAACATGCCGTCGCACAACCTCAACGAAATCTGCTCGGCCATAATCCACATGGTCGACAACCCGCAGTGTACGATTGACGACCTCATGAAGTTCGTCAAGGGGCCTGACTTCCCGACCGCCGGCATAATCTGCGGAACACGCCCGATCGAGTCCATGTACAAAACCGGGCGCGGAGCCATGCGCGTGCGCGGCCGCGCCGAGATAGTCGAGCACGGCAACGACACGAGGATACTTATCACCGAACTGCCGTACGGTGTCAACAAGGCCGCTATGATCGAAAACATGGCGAACCTCGTCAAGGACAAGGTAATCGAAGGCATACGTGACATCCGCGACGAATCGAAGGCAGACATCCGCGTCGTCATCGAGCTCAAGCGCGACGCCATGCCCCAGGTGATCCTGAACCTCCTCTATAAGCACACGCAGCTGCAGACCACGTTCGGCGCCATAATGCTCGCGCTCGACCGGGGCCGTCCCAAGGTGATGAACCTCAAGCAACTCATGCGCTGTTTCATAGACCACCGCATCGAGGTCATTACACGCCGCACAAAGTACGACCTCCGCAAAGCGGAGGAACGCTGCCACATCCTCGAAGGCTTCCGGATAGCCATCGACAACATGGATGAAATCGTCCGCATCATCCGCAGTTCAGCGGACGACGTCGAGGCCCGCGTGAAGATGACAGCGCAGTTCGGCCTCAGCGACCTCCAGTGCACAGCCATCCTTGACATGCGCCTTCGCCAGCTCACCGGCCTGGCCCGCGACAAGGTCGAGGCGGAGTACCAGGCCATCCTAGTCCGCATTGCCGACTTCAAGGACATCCTGGCCAATCCGCAGCGCGTGCTCGATATCATCAAGGCCGATTGCGTGGAACTGATGGAGAAGTACGGTGACAAACGCCGCACAGAGATAACCTTCTCGGAAGGCGAAGTGGATCTGGAAGACGTCATACCCAACGAACCCTGCGTCGTAACTCTTAGCAACCGCGGCTACATCAAACGCGGCGCCCTAACAGATTTCGAAGAACAGGGCAGGGGAGGCAAAGGCAGAAAAGGCGCCAAGCTGAAGGATGGCGACTTCGTCATTAAACTCTTCACGCCCATGACGCACGACAGATTGCTGTTCTTCACCTCGCACGGACGCGTCTTCACCGAAAAGGCGTACAACATTCCCGAGGCTGAACGGACTTCCTTCGGACGCCCGCTTGTAAACCTCCTCATGCTCCGTCCCGAAATCACCGGCGGCCAGGCCGATAAAATCAACGGGCAAAACGGCAATGGGAATGGTGACGGCAACGGCAATGGCGAGGAGGTCGGCGGTGTTTCTTCCCGCCCTGCGGAGCGAGTGCTGGGCATCATTTCAATTGACGATTTCGACGAAGACAAATACATCTTCTTCGCCACGGCGAAAGGCAACGTCAAGAAGACGCGTTTGAGCGAATACCGCAACGTCCACAAAGCAGGCATCATCGCGATCAAAATCGACGAAGACGACGAACTCGTCGGAGCAGAGCTCGTTGAAGATGGCGACGAGGTGATCCTCGTCTCCGCGAAAGGCCAGACTGTGCGCTTCAAGACTTCGGAAGCCCGTGCGATGGGCCGCGCCACGCGCGGAGTCAGGGGCATCAGGCTTGCCGGAGTGACTGCTGTTACGGAAGAAGAGCCGGAAACCAATGCCTCTGAGAACGGCGAGGTTGTGGAGGCTGACGCCGAAGTATCAGAAAAGGACGAACTGCGCGCGCTTGTGAAGGTAGACAACGAGCCTTCATGCCGCTTGCTGATGCTTGTGGAGAATGGTTATGGCACATGCTCGAAGTTCGATAACTATCCGATCCACCGTCGCGGTGGCAAGGGCGTAAAATCGATCGACACGGGTGACCGTAACGGCAAAGTCGTTTTCGCGGCGTCCGTCTGCCGCGCGAACTTAGATGCTGAAGGCGAGGAATCTGTGCTGAAGGGCGATTCGATCTTGGTGATAACCGAGCTTGGCCAGACCATTCGCACTAGCGTCGATTCCATCCGCGAAACGCGCCGCGTGGCGAAGGGCGTCCGGGTGGTGAACGTTGCGGAGGGCGATAATGTTGTGTCCGCCACCGTCATAGCCGCCAAAGACGAAGCCGCTGCCGACCTTCCAGATGCCGAACCCCCTGCCGACACCGAGCCCGCTGAAGCCGAACCCGCTGAAGTCGAACCCACTGACGACACCTCCGCCAGCGGAGCTGAAGCCAGCGACGCCGAGTAGGGAGTAAGCACGGTGCTCACCGGGTGCGCGGAGCCTCCGCTCCGCATCAAGGGTTGGACTACCAGATTACGGTCCCAGACCCCACCGGATTGTGTAATCCGGTGTCCAGAACCACGAGATTACAATAATCGTGCGTGGCAGGGAGGGGACACTTAGCGGGCGCAAAGTCCGACTCCAGTTTCTTTCCAACCCCCAGAGCGTCCTCATCTTCTTGTTATAGCATCCAACTCGTTTTTGTATTTGATCTCGGCGTCTTCGTCGCCTTGTTCCGACGCGAAATGGATGAGGTAATCTAGAGCGCGTTGCAGCAGCAAAGCGTCTTCTTCACTGAGACCGGCTGGGTTGTCCCCGCATTTTTCCAAGGCCTTTGCCCGGGCGAGGAGAAAGGCCGCTTCTGAAGCCGCATTGTCTTTCATGTCACTCATTAGACTCTGGCCACGTGTTACCTCCAGGCTGATGGATCCAGGGTTGTTTTTAATGCCTTCTTCAAGGACCAAAAAGCCGTCCTCCGGTCGATTCTGCATCTTTGCGATGACGTACCACCCCATTTCGTACGCTTCGATGTTGTGTGGGTCGGCGCGTATAGCGGCCCAGATCCAGGGCACAATTTCTGTTAGCTCATCTCCTTCCAGATGCCGGAGTTCCTGCACGTGGATGCGTGCGTTTAGCCATGCCCAGGGATCGGGGAAGTGGAAGCCGCCCGGTTTTCGGCGCGGGGCATCCGGGTGGTCGTGATCGTGTGGTTGCCCGTCTCCGTCGTGGCTTTCTTTCTCATGAGTCTCGGGTGTTTCGCCAAATTCGTCCGTGTGGTCCGGATGGGTGTAGCTTATGTCTATTCCGCCGTGGTAGTAGCGGTCGCCTACATGTACGAACGACTGGCCGAGCAAGGCGCGGGCATCGGAGAAAAGCAACGAGAACAGGTCCTCGCCGGCAACTTGCGGCATTTCGTCCGCATAGCGCTCCGGCAGGGCGAAGGCGATCGCGGCGGCGGCAATGGCGAATGTGGCTGGCATGGGGAACTTCGTTTTCATTGTCGTCTCACAGTTGTTTCCGGCGCAGAGCTAGCCAGGCGAGCCAGAGACATGCGGCGGAGTAGCACGCGGCGTATATCAGGGCTATTCCGCAGACTGGCCACGAAATCATGTCCCATGAGTGGACGAGGCGCTGCCTCAAATCAAAGAATTCAACATGTGGGCCGATGGCGTGCACTACGGCGATTATCCATTTCGCCGGAGATCCCTGCGTTGCGATGTAGTCGGGGAGACGCCGCCCGAAAAGGAACATGGTCGTGACAATAATAGTTGTGAGCGCAATGTTGGCGGAAGGTGTGACGAGCAGGGATCCAAGGAGGCCAAGAGCGACAACTACGGCCACAAAGCCGCAATGCAGCACGAAAGCCTGCTGGAGGATAGGCGGGAACCATCCGTAGCCGCCGATGCCGTTCAGGATGGCATAGAGAAGGTAAAAGATGGCGAGAGCCGATATCGCCGCCAGAAGCGCCCCGAAATACTTGCCCATAAGCGTAGTCCCTCTGCTGACCGGCTTGGCGAGTAGGGGATATATCGTGCGGGACTCGAATTCCGGCGGGAAAAGCCTTGCGGAGGAGCCAAGGGCAATGACGAACGAGAACACCCATATCAACAACATGGCTATCTCGTTCATATACCGGGTTGCGCCCGTTTGGCCGAAGGGGCGCAGCATTGCAAGTGGAACTGCCAAAACAAAGCCCAGCAGAAGCAGGACGAAGAGATCCTTGCGGCGATAAAGATCGAGGAACGAAAGTTTTATGAATCCGATGATTTGACGGCTGATCATAGCGCGCCTCCATTCCCGTTTTCCGCCGTGTCGCCTTCTTTTTCGAGAACACGCAGAAAAATACGTTCGAGATTGAGTTTGCCATCCCCGACGATTTCGGTAGTTAGCCCATCATAGACGCAGCGCCCTTCCTTGAGTATGGCCACGCGGTCGCATATCAACTCCGCTTCTGAAAGCTCGTGTGATGAAAAAAACACCGTTTTTCCTTGGTGCTTCAGATTTAAAATCAAATCGCGGAAGTGGATTTTGGCAAGCGGGTCGAGGCCGGTGAATGGTTCATCAAGTATGAGCAAATCAGGATCATGTAGAAGGGCTTGCGCGATGCCCACGCGCTGCAGCATTCCCTTCGAGAAGGTTTTAAGTTGCTTCCCCGCGACATTCACCAGCCCCACATCCACCAGAAGCTCCTCCGTTCTCCTCTTGATCTCAGATTTGTTCATGCCGCATAGTCGCCCATAGAAGGCGAGGAGTTCGCCAGCTTTTAGAAACGGATAGTAATACGCAGTTTCAGGCATGTACCCGATTTTCCGGCGCGTGTGGGCGTCTCGCGGATCTTTGCCAAAGATCGCCACTCGCCCCGAATCGGAAGGTGTCAGCCCCAGAAGTATTTTAATGGTGGTCGTCTTCCCGGCGCCATTGGTTCCGAGAAATCCGAAAGTCTCTCCTTCCGCTACGGCGAGAGACAGATCGTCCACAGCACGGACGCCGCCAAATGTTTTCTGGACTTTTTCGAGTTCTAGGGGGTACATTGCCAGTCCTTTGATTGTATGCTTGTTTATTGACTGATTGTACGAAACATCATATCAAAAAGCAACGCCGCAAAACCTTTTGTTTTGCAATTTCGATAACAAATGGGCATACTATTGACCAAATTATGGAGAACAGCAAAGACAAGAAGTCGCGGAACAGGCGGAAACGGAAATTGCTACCGGTGCTTATGGTGCTGGTGGCGCTGCTGTGGTTTTCCGGGGCTATTGGCGTGGCCACGCGTTTCTCGGTGTCGAAGCTCGTGCCGAAAGAGTCGTCTAAATACCGGCTGACGCATATCGGCAAAGGTGGGGTTCCAGCTCTGAAGATGGGGGCGGAGCTTTCTGTCAGTCGCGAGCGGCTTGAGAAGTTGCTGCATGAGTTTTTAGGA
>JALHHX010000069.1 GCA_022837245.1 Lentisphaerota bacterium | reverse complement strand
CGGAGTGCCAATACCCCTGCTGAGTTTGGCGAGTTCCTTCGGGTTGTCGTAGGAAGCCGTGGCCTTCACTATGGCGTTGGCCAACTTGGCAGGATCGGATGATTTGAAAATGCCAGAGCCCACGAAAATGCCGTCGACGCCAAGCAACATCATCAGAGCCGCGTCTGCAGGCGTGGCGACGCCGCCAGCCGCGAAGTTCATTACAGGCAGACGCCCATCGGCTGCCACTTGCTTGACTAGCTCGTAAGGTGCCCTGTTCTCCTTTGCGAAGGTCATCAATTCATCGTCAGGCAAATTCTGCAGAAGACGAATAGACGACATAACAGAGCGGATGTGGCGAACGGCTTCGACGATGTTGCCGGTTCCCGCCTCGCCCTTAGTGCGTATCATGGCAGCGCCCTCGCCTATTCTGCGAAGAGCCTCGCCGATATTACGCGCGCCGCACACAAACGGAACTGAAAACGCATGCTTGTTCAGGTGGTGTTCCTCATCCGCCGGCGTGAGAACCTCGCTCTCATCGACGCAGTCTATTTCAAGCGCCTCGAGGATCATCGCCTCTCCTATGTGGCCGATACGGGCTTTCGCCATCACGGGGATCGACACAGCGTTTTGAATCTCGACAATCATCTGCGGATCGCTCATGCGGGCGACTCCACCATCGCGGCGAATATCCGCCGGGACGCGCTCAAGCGCCATAACCGCCACCGCCCCTGCGGCTTCGGCTATGCGCGCCTGCTCGGGGTTGGTCACGTCCATTATCACGCCACCCTTCAGCTTACGCGCAAAATCGCGTTTCTGCTCCACGCTGTCTTCGGACTTCGCCATTTTTTTATTTTTGTTCGTCATAGTAAATTTCTCCTTTGTGAAGGACACCCGTAGGTGGCCAAATCCCCTGATCTCCAGCTCTCTCGCGGCAACGTCGGACCTCAAAATCCACACGGCTTAACGTAGCCCGCATCAAGCTATTTTGTTTGATTCAGGGCGTGTATTATACCACATGCCGACACACGTGCAACAGTCATTTTTGATTTTCGCGGAGTTGGTGGGAAATTGGGGAGTTATTGGCCGCCTCGGCGCGCGCCCCCGGGTAGACGGCTAATTGTTTACAACAAACACGTGTATGTCGAAGAACTCCTCCGGCAGGGCGCGGATGAACATGCCAATCTTCCCGTATTCCAACGAGGCGGGCGCGAAGACGAAAACCGATGGCAACCCCTTCGGAGACTTCCCCTGCAGGAGTCCGGGCAGAGTTTCGGGCGTCACACCGGCAATTTCCTCAACTTTGAGCTCCGGCTTAAGTTGGTCGTCGCCCCATATCTCTTCGATTGCCACGAGCGTCGCCGAACCATCGGCTGCGAACCGCAGTTCGCACGGCTGCATGTATCTATTGGACCTTTCGCGCCATTGCTCATTCGGCATGAACGCCTTATAGTAAGGTTGCCCCTCGACTGGAGGGCCTATGCATATGCCGCCTTCGACGTCGAGGAGCGACAGAAGCCGGCAAGTCTCCGCGACTCCCCCGATCGGCATGTCGCCGCCCCATGATAACTCCGCGTGGATATCGCGCCCAGAGTCTGAATCGGCGCGCAACGCGCCCAGGACTTCAGCGAACGGCGCCGGCGACGCTCCATTGAGCGACACGCCATTGGTCGAGAACGAAAGCTTTACGTCGCGGATGCGCGGCGGAGCCCCTTCAGGACGGGTCTCAGGGTAGAGTACAACATCCGCCCACGCGTCTTGTATTTTCACCACGTTGGTGGATATGGTGTAGCGTTCATATACCTCCGACTGTGGTGCCTTGCGCGGCACGTCGAAAACGGTTATTGGCTCGTTATATGTGGATATTATGGAGCCCGGGCCCGACGAATCACCAATGAACGCATCGCCGTCGTCGCGGCGGTCGCCCACGTAAACGAAGCCGCTGTTCGAAAGAGGTTCCCCCGTGTCGGTAAAGCGCACCATGGAATCCAACGGCGTAGGAACTGCGCCGTCTATGGAGACGGTCGCCATCACGCGCTCGCCTTTAGGCCAATAGCGCAGCTCCTTGTAATTGACGCCGGTTCCACGCGGCACTCCGATGAACTCCACCGCCTTGCAGATGTCGTCAGCCGTCGACATTGCCACGAGCAACGCCTCATATCCATGGCCGCTGTTGGCGGTGATTATGTAAAATTCCGCAATATCGTTGGGCCCGACGCCAGTAGTGTATGCATCGAGTTCAATGCGGCGCGCCGCTTTGTCGGCCATCAGCCCAAACGCCACGAAATATTCGGGATTGTCGCCGTGGGTTTTTTTCCGCTCCTCGAACTTTTCGTAGCTCTTTATAATATTCGCCTTGC
The DNA here is from genome assembly GCA_022837245.1 of Lentisphaerota bacterium. Lineage (GTDB taxonomy): Bacteria > Verrucomicrobiota > Kiritimatiellia > RFP12 > UBA3636 > JAAZFF01. Next base: position 8,719 of record JALHHX010000069.1, on the reverse strand, counting down.
GCTCACGAGTCATGTGGGTCGACTGCGGGTCCGGATTCTCACGCGCCGATTGCAGGTCTTCGTCCGGTGTGTCAGCTAGCCTGGCCGCGAGCGCCGCAAGACCAGTTGCCTCGGCATCATGCTGTTCTTCGTCAGATCCCTCAAGCACGTTTTCGCCTTCCTCCGATGGACCTGCCGCGGCGGCGGAGTCGTCCCCCTCCAACGGCTCCGGTGTCGTCAAGGACATTTCCAAAACGTCCTCACCCTCCTCTGGGGTCGTCAGAACCGCCTCGTCCCCACGCGAGCATCCCGCCAACAGCGTTGCAGCAAAAATCGCCATAAAGTTGAATACAAGTATCTTTTTCATGACCTCCTCCATTCGAAAGAGGTCATTATGCGATTTAACAACGCGGTCGGTCAAGCTCGTTTAATTTCTTGGAGGTTTTCGGTCAGCGACCGGTGGAGTCGGAGGGTGTTGTAGTATGGGATTGAAGGAATTATGGATGCTTCGCTCCGCAGTTGCTCTCTACTCGCGACGAGGGGAAGCTGTGAGATAATCACTTCGGGCGCGGCTACGCGAAGCTCTTGCGACGCGCTGAACAGACGCGGTGTTTAACTCCGATGCGATAACTAAAGTTCGCTGGATGCGTGGCTCTTGCCACGCAGCGGCGGCTGAGGCCTGCCGCCCTCCAATGCCCAAGCTGGTCTTTTCCGCGGAACGGCGGCGGAGAAACCCACCCTGGTAAAGGTGGCTGAAAAATGGGGAAAATCACGCAGTTGAGTTTGAGTTGATTTTTGCCTTTTATATTGGGTAGAATGAACCCCATCAAGCGTGCCGTGGGTATCGGCCTTGCGGCTGAATTAAAAAGCCTACGAGATGCTAGTGTTTGGTAACAACCGGGGGTGAGTAAATGGCAACAACTGTAACTCAAACGCAAAGCTGGATAAGCAGACTCGGCGGGTCGTTTAAAAACGTTATATTCGGTATCATACTATTCGTTGTGGCGTTCCCTGTTCTATTCAACAATGAAGGAGGGGCAGTTAGGCGCGCAAAGGTGCTGGACGAAGGTAAGGGTGCAGTCGTGAGCCTGCCTTCAGCCGATACGGTTGATCCGGCAAACGAGGGCAAGCTAGTGCACGTGACCGGCAAGGCCGTCACTTCGGATACACTCAAAGACCCCGACTTCGGCGTTACGGTGCAGAACAAAATCCGCCTTGCCCGCAAGGTCAGCATGCTGCAGTGGCGTGAGAGCGTATCCTCTTCAAAAAAGGAAAAGCTTGGCGGGGCCCAGGAAACGACAACCACTTACACATACTCGCAGGAGTGGGCGGATTATCCGATAAGCTCAGCGATGTTCAAAGATAGCAAGTATGTCAACCCGCAGTTCCCCTCCATAAAGAGCAGCGAACAGCAGGCCGCCAATGTGACGTTCGGCGCATTCTCGCTAACACCTGAAATAGTGTCGAATATCCGCGACGAGAAGCCGCTTGCCGTTGAACCGGACGATGTCAGCGAAAGATTCGCGAAATTTGCCGTCGATGGTATTGTCTATATCCCGGCCAACCCTGAAAAACTTGCCAAGGCCATTTCAAGTCCAGAAAAAACCGCCGCCGCAACCGCCACAAATGCAGTCGCTGCAAGTTCCGGCGTCACGAATGCGGTTGCAGAGATCGCTTCGGGCACAAACAACGTTGCCCAGGCCGCTGTTGAGAATCCTCTAATGACGATTTCTCCTGATGTCGGCGATGTAAGGGTCGAGTTCTCCGCCACGGATGAAGGCGACATAAGCATAGTTTCCGTGCAGAAAGGCAACACATTTGCTCCTTACACTTCCAAAAAAGGGCAGCTCCAACTAGTCTCAATGGGAGTACACAGCGCCGACGAAATGTTTTTGGCAGCCGAGAAGTCGAATACATTTCTTACATGGTTGCTTCGCGGTTTGGGCCTGTTGCTAATGTACATCGGACTTAAGACAGTCCTTGGACCAATTGTAATGCTTGGCGCTGTTGTGCCGTTTGTTAAAAAGATACTCGACTTCGGTGTTGGTGTGGTGGCGTTTGGAGTTGCGCTAATATTCACACTCGCCGTTTGCGCAATAGCGTGGTTTTTCTACCGTCCGATCTACAGCGCAATCCTAGTAGCAGCGATCATCGCCGTCATATTCTGGATGACAAGCAGAAAGCGCAAAAGCTCATCGACAGAACAACCTGCGCAATAACAAGCAGATCACAAGGGTTGAAAAACAATTAATCCCTGATCACTAGCATCCCATAGGCTTGATTTTAATTCAGCCACCCAGCTGGAACGCACGGCATGCTGACACCCTGTGATTCTATCGTATGCAACGGCGTATTTCAACACCGAGAAAAAATAAAGTTGGCCTCGGAGCCTGGTTGCCTGTAGCCTACAGGCTTTATGAAAAAAAATGCCAGAAAGTCGCGGCGGAGCCGCGCAACTCCGAGACCAACGAAGAGGGCCTACACCGTTTTGCGTCAGCTTGTCCAGTGGATTCCGTCGGGACTTGCCGACAGTCTGGCGAAGGATGCGAAAGCCGACATCCGCTCTTTCTCCGCTTTCCGCCATGTGCTGGCTCTGCTCCACGGGCAGGTAATCAAGGAAAATTTTGGGGTCTGTCCCATAAATTTCCTTTGACACTCAATGTCTATTTTTGATACAAACATAGACATAAATGTGTGGCATTGTTATCTTTCGCACGTCAGTTCATGAACATAAAATGCACACAAGGAGCGGAAAATATGAAAAAGGCGGAAATCTTACGTGTTTTGTTTGGCGTGACAGTGGTTTTATCTGGCATTCTGCTATACGGCGCGACGCCCAGCGAACGGCCGGCGCATCCCGAGCCCATCCGCATGAAGGGATGGGCGTGGCAGATGCCTCCGGACAAGATCACCCCAGTCTCGGGCAGGCGCAACCATATCTTTTTCGTCGGCGATCCGGTTCAGTTCGAACTTGAAGGTTCGGGCAAACCCGCGACATACGAAGTGCTGGACTACTATGGCGTGATGGTCGATTCGGGTTCCGCCGGCGAGAAGATCACGCTGGACGTCACGCGTCCAGGCTGGTACAAACTCTACATATACGGGAAGGAAACGAGGCCGGAGTGGGGAGATATTCTCGGAACGACCACTTTCGTCATATTCCGCAAGAACAGCAACTTCCCTGATCCTGAGGCGAAAGTCGAAGGCAACCCGAATTACTACCCGTCCATGGATCAGGTCAGCCGCGCCGTGACCGGCATGGGGCCGCAGCGCCACCATGTGGCGGATGCGTCAAAGGCTGAAGAGGAGATCAAACGGCTGGAGGAATCGATCGCATACGATATGAAGGAGTATGTGCCGCGCGATCCGTTGCGCAAGCGCGGGCTCATGATCGCCTTTCCGAACGGCACAAAGGACACGAACGGGGTGCGAAGGATCGTCGAACATTACAAGGATTCGGTCAAGTACTGGGAACCCCGCAACGAACCCAACTTCGGCGCCTCGGCATCTGACTTCGTCGAAAAGGAATTGAAACCATTTTACGAGACGGTCAAGTCCGTAGACCCCTCGCTCAAGGTCATGGGGCCTGGCACGGTGAGCATCGGGCCGCAACTTATCGGCTGGTTGTGGGATTTCTTCCAGGCAGGCGGCGGCAAGTACATCGACGTCTTCAGCTTCCACATATACAACGGCATCAACGGCGATATAGTGCTCGGACGCAAGACCATGGACCAGCTTAGCAACATGCTTGAGAAATCCGGATACGGCAACATTGAAAAGTGGCAGACGGAGCAAGGGTATTTCGCATGCCTCTACGGTTCTTATCAGCCACGCCTGCAGGGGCGCTGGACAATGCTCGAGATGATGATTTTCGAGCAATACGGCATCCCGAAGGAGAACAACCACCTGTGGTACGACAGAAGCCACGGATTCTGGGACTTCCCGACTTGGTGGGTGAACGATGACGGCGGATACAACCCTGCCGCGCCACTCATGCGCGTTATGTCGGAGGAGTTGTACGGCACGAAGTTCTCCGACGTTTTGGACTTCGGGCCCGAGGGGAACAACATGCTGATCGGCAGCCTTTTCGAGGGGCAGGATCGCGACGTCGTGGCAATAATGAACACCGGGTGCGGCACGATGCAGATCCCGTTCAAGGTGAACGCTGGCACGTCAGTGAGGGCAGTGTCGCCGTTCGGGTTTGAAATAAACATCGCGCTGCGCAACGGCATGGGCGTTCTTGAAGTGGGAGAACTGCCGGCATATGTCCGCCTTGCGAAGGGGCAGAAGTTCGAGCCTGGCAAAATCAACCTCGGGGTCAACCTCGCCCGTCTGCCCGACGTTAAGGTGACGTCGTCCGGAACAGGCAAGCATCCCGCCGACGCCAATATCCCGAACGACATCTCGAAGCTGACAAACGGCGAATACGAGAACTGGTACTGGAAGCAGACTCCGGATGCACAACCATGGATGGATGACACTCCGGAATTCCCGGCATGGGTGCAGATTGAATTTCCGGCCCCCACGAACATCTCCAGCGTCGTGGTGTACGCGTGCCCTCCTTGGCAGTGGCAGGGCACGCTTGTCGACCACGAAGTGCAGGCGGAATATAATGGCAAATGGGTGACGCTCGGACGCATATCGGAGCCAATCCGCACTTTCTCCGTGTATTCACCGCCGACACGCACATCCGTGGACAGCTTCTTCTCCGACCGGTGGATTTTCTGGCACAGCTTCAAGCAGCCGGTGACGACATCGAAACTCCGCATCCTCGTGCACGACACGACTTACGGCGGCGGTGCCACCAAACAGGTGGTGGAGGCCGGCGGTCAGACAGGCCCCCACCAATTGATGCTACGCGAAATAGAAGTCTACTAATTACGCGATCTTGAAGGTGAATTCTCCGCCGGCGGCGTCTACGTGGACTGTGGCGTCCCCCCCGAAGTCGCCCCCGATTATCTCACGTGCGATCGGAGTTTCCACGTCGCCCTGTATGCGCCGTTTCAGAGGCCGGGCTCCGAACACCGGATCGTATCCGCGTTTGATTAGGAGATCGGCAGCGGCGTCGCTCACTTCGAGTTTCAAGCCGCGCTGGGCCAAGCGTTTATCGAGATCGCCCAACATGAGCCTGACAATGGAAGAGATTTCCTTCTTTGACAGCGGCTTGAAAAGCACAGTCTCGTCGAGGCGGTTGAGAAACTCCGGACGAAACGTCTGCTTGAGCAGAGCTTCTATTGAGTCGCGTGCTTTCTGGGAGATTTCGCCCTCTTCGGAAATCCCTTCGAGCAGATATTGCGAGCCCAGGTTGCTCGTCATGATTATGATCGTGTTGCGGAAGTTGACGGTGCGGCCGCGCGAGTCGGTCAGGCGGCCGTCATCGAGCACCTGCAACAGGATGTTGAAGACGTCGGGATGAGCCTTTTCGATTTCGTCAAGCAACACGACGGAATAAGGCTTGCGCCGCACGGCTTCGGTGAGCTGGCCGCCCTCGTCATAACCCACGTATCCCGGGGGTGCGCCGACCAGGCGCGAGACGGAGAACTTCTCCATGTACTCTGACATGTCGATACGCACCATCTGCTTTTCCGAGTCGAATAGGTCTTCGGCGAGTGTGCGCGCCAATTCCGTCTTTCCAACGCCAGTGGGGCCGAGGAAGAGGAACGAGCCGATGGGGCGGTTCTGGTTTTGAATGCCGGCGCGGCCGCGCAGCACTGCGTCCGACACGGCTTGAACGGCTTCGTCCTGGCCTACGACGCGCTTGTGGAGCTCCTCCGGCAGGCGGAGCAGCTTCTCGCGCTCGGATTCGACTAGGCGCGTCACGGGTATGCCGGTCCAACGCGAGACGACCTCCGCGATCTCGTCTTCGGAGACTTCCTCGCGGATGATGCGGGAGTCGCCTTTGGCGTCGGCAGCCTCCTGGGCATCGTTCAATTTCTTTTCAATCTCCGGAATCGTGCCGTAACGGAGCTTGGCGACCTTCTCGAGGTCGTATTCGCGCTCCGCGCTTTCTACTTCGGCGCGCGCTTTGTCTAGCTCTTCGCGCAGCTTGCGCACGTCGGCGACGGAGTTTTTCTCGCTCTCCCACTGCATTCTCATGGCGTCCGCCGAAGTGCGCAGATCGGCGAGCTCCTTTCGCAGTGCTTCAAGCCGTTCCTTGCTGGCTTTGTCCGTCTCTTTTTTGAGCGCGGTCTCTTCGATTTCCAGCCTCATGACTTTGCGTGTGATTTCGTCCAGCTCGGCGGGCATGGAGTCCATCTCTGTTCGTATGGAGGCGCAAGCCTCGTCTATGAGGTCGATAGCCTTGTCCGGGAGAAACCGGTCGGAGATGTAGCGGTCTGACAGAACTGCTGCTGAAACAATCGCGGCGTCCTGTATGCGGACGTTGTGGTAGAGTTCGAACCGCTCACGAAGTCCGCGCAGGATGGATATTGTGTCCTCCACGCTGGGAGCGTCGACCATCACTGGCTGGAAGCGGCGCTCCAGGGCGGCGTCTTTCTCCATGTGCTTGCGGTATTCGTCGATTGTCGTGGCGCCGATGCAATGCAGCTCGCCACGTGCGAGCATGGGCTTGAGCATGTTTGCGGCATCTGTGGAGCCCTCCGTCTTGCCGGCGCCCACGATCGTGTGGATCTCGTCTATGAAGAGAATGATGTCGCCCTCCGACTCCTTGATTTCGGTGAGCACAGCCTGAAGGCGCTCTTCGAACTCGCCGCGGTACTTCGCGCCAGCCATGAGCGCCGTCATGTCGAGGGCGAAAATCGTGCGCCCTTTCAAGTTTTCGGGAACGTCGCCGCGCACGATACGCTGCGCGAGGCCCTCGACAATGGCTGTCTTGCCAACGCCCGGTTCGCCGATCAGCACGGGGTTGTTTTTCGTTTTGCGCGATAGTATGCGTGTCACGGAGCGTATTTCCGAGTCGCGTCCGATAACGGGGTCGAGCTTGTTCCGTCTGGCGATCTCCACCAGGTCGGTGCCGTATTTTTTGAGCGCCTCATATTGACCCTCCGGGGAGTCGGATGTCACGCGCTGGTTGCCGCGCACTGACTTTAGCGCGTTGAGCACGGATGCAGTGTCGAGCCCGGACTTGCGCAGAAGCTCCGCTGTCTCCGAGCGTTTGCCGCCCTCCAGCATGGCGAGCAGCAGATGCTCGACTGAGATGTACTCGTCCTTGAGGCGTTTGGCTTGATCTCCCGCCTTCACGAGGAGGGTTTGGAACTCCTGCGAAACGTAGATCTTGCCGGCCTCGACGGCTTGGCCGGAAACGCGAGGCAGGCGGTCGAGCAGATTCCCGACATCCGTCTTGACAGACGCCGAATTGATACCTGTTTTCTCTAAAATGCGCGTCACAAGACCATCCTCTTGCTCCAAAAGCGCAAGCAACAGGTGCGGCACATCAACAGTTTGGTGGCTGTGTCGTAGCGCAATCTGTTGTGCCATCTGTATGGCTTCTTGGGATTTTTGTGTAAGTTTTTCGTTATTCATATGGTCTCACTTTCGCCATTACAAACGCACGTTCCGTGCCACCAGCCCTGAGGGAGTGCGCGGCAGAAAAGTGCGACAATCCGCGACATTGTGCGACAAAAAGGCGCACAGAATGGCTTACCATGCAAAATTTTTGGGGTCTGTCACCTAAATTGAAGCCTTGAATCTCAATGGTTCTCGGGCTTATCTGTGACGTACAGCAAAGAATCAAAGGAGTTTTGCCATGCGTCAAGACATCCCGTGCTTTACAGCCAAGGAACGGCAATAGGGGAGCAGGCTTGTTCCGTGTCATAATAGATTATGTTGCTTTATAATTGATACCATTCCAATGACGACTAGGATTGTAACAATAATCCATACCAAGTAGCCGGCTCGAATCATGATTATATCAAATAAGTTTAGGTTGCTGCCGCGACGAATATCAATCCATCCAACCCAAAGCCAGTATGCAGCCGCTGCGGCGCCGGACAATCGTAATGAGGCACCACGATCAAAAAGCATGGACGAGAACGTCAGGAGAGACATCTGAATGACAAGGGAGAACTTCAAGTCTGCACTCAGTTCTCTAATTGACTTATTACGCTTTTTATTCATCTTTGAAATCTTGATCTTGTCGGATTTTTTGCGGAATAGCTTGCTGATTGGAAACGAGCTGATCGGGCGGTGTTGTAGACTCTTCAAAATCCTATTCCTGTTGACCAGGTGACGAGTGTTTCGTCTTCCCCATCACCATCAATTTCTGTGTATAAACCAACAGCCACGTTCAACAGGAGCAGGTTAAGTTGAAACTCACCGCCAAGGTAAGTCTCGCCCGGTTCTACTTCCATCGGATCACCCCATGTGCGGAGAATGGAAAGTTTGGTCGCACATCCGGTCATTTGCCAGGCTCCGTATCCGAGTTGAAGCTTGCCTCCTCCTTCTCCGGCTTCAACTTGAAGAATCAGAAATTCGTGATTGCACATTCTGATTTCATTATCGCTATGATTGCCGAACAGACTCTCAGCGCTGAAACATAAGCATCCAGCACCGGTGACTCCGGTGACGGAGTCGTACTTCAGACCTAACATAGGGAACCACTCCAAATCCTGGCTATATCCTCGCGTAAGGTTGTGCGGTTCTCCCTCCCAATCGCCTGCCTCGCCAATGGTAAACGTGTTTGTTAAGGACTTATCCGTAAATAACCGACACTTTGTTGAGGACAATCATGGCCGCAGCCAGATACAGCAACCCGCAATATGAAAGGTCGGTCTTCTCGTAC
>JALHHX010000295.1 GCA_022837245.1 Lentisphaerota bacterium | reverse complement strand
CCTGCCTCTCCGTGCCATAATGGGCGCACTTCACACGAAGGGGTCTGCACGGCTCCCGCCGGGCGGCGGGCGTGTTGCGCTGGCTATTGGCTAACGAGTATTCTTTTTTGAAAATTCAAGTTGTTTTTCACGATGATCCGAAATACCCGCAACGGTTATTGACCTTCACTATCCAGTTTGCTAGAATCACCTGCGTTGAGTTTACGTTTGTTTTACAAATGTTTTACTTTTCCATGACAATTCTGGCGCGAGAACCGCGTTATAATGGTTGCGCTGAACGAATAGTACACTCGCAATAAAAACAATGAAGGATCAAATATGAAAACGAAGTTGACCTTGAACCAAAACACGCAGAACGCGCGGAGAATGCCCTGTGCCCAGTTTCTCGCCTTGGCGCTAGCTGCCATGTGCATCGCATGGCCATCGGTATCGCAGGCTCGCATTAAGCTAATCACGCTGCCCCTTCGCGAGAAGGTGGAAATACAGCTTGACCACCCGGACGTGACGCTCGTGGAGGAGGAGCGCGTGGTGCCGCTCGTGCAGACACCCGAAGGTAACGAACCCAACCAAGTCGATTTCTCTTGGGCCAACACGGCCATCGACCCCAACACGATCGTTTTCCGTCTGATGGGGCCGGCCGAAGGCGACGGCAACAACGGACTCGAGGCGAATGTGCTCTCAGTCAGCTACCCGCCGAATGAACAGGCCCTGGTGTGGCAGGTCGCCGCCAATAAAAGCGGCTCGATGCGCGTGCGCATAAGCTACATCCTTGGGAACCTCTCCAAGAGCTTCAACTACCGCGCCATTGCCGCAAACGACGAAAAGACGCTGGCCCTTACGCAGTACATGCGTCTTAAGAACTTCGCAAACGAGGAGTTCCTCTCGAGCTTCGATGCAGACAAAGGCGCCAACCTCTGGGCCGGATGGGGACGCGATTTCACCCGCCCGGTCGGACTCAACGAAACGAAGGAGATGCTCGTCCGCAAGTACGAGAAAGTGCCCATACAGAAGACGTACACATGCAATCCCGCCGAGTTCGGATACCTCGACCGGCCTAAGAACAAGCTGCGCGTGCCGATGCACTATGTGCTCAAGAACGACAAGGCCAATAATCTGGGCGACGGCCCGCTGCCGTTCGGCAAGGTGCGTATGTTCATAGAGCCTGCGAACGCCAAGGCTCCCGGATCCTCCACGACGTTCCTGGGCGAGGACTGGGGCAAGTTCACGCCGATCGACGATGAGATGAAGCTCTATTTGGGCGTTGCGCAGGATATAGTGGTTGTGCGCACGATCGACAAGAGCGAGAGAACGCGCGTCGCCGGCAACTTGTACGACTACACCGTCGTTGTGAAGTACGAAATCGAAAATTTCAAGGACCAGCCCGCCACGCTGGACATAGCGGAGAACCTCATATCGCTGAGGCGCGAGATTCCCGGCATGCCCGGCTCAAACCGCGACGTGCAGTGGGACATGTTGCCTGAGACGGACATGATCGACGGCTACGACAAGGAGAAATCCACATTCGAGAACGTGCTCTTCCACGTAGAGCTCCCGGCACGCGGCAAGGATGGAAAGGCCGAAAAGCAAATCCGCAAGCTGCACATCAAATTCCGCAACGAGTGGTAATTTCAAGCGTCTGAAAGGAGATGTGAAAATGAAATTTAAAATTATCACAGCTGCAATGCTGGTGTCAGCGTTGACGATGCTGGTTATGGCACGCAATGTGGACCT
>JALHHX010000294.1 GCA_022837245.1 Lentisphaerota bacterium | reverse complement strand
GGACGAAGCCAATATGGTTTACACGTACCGAGACACGGTTGAAGAGCTTGCAAAGGTCGGGCGTGATGCTGTGCCAGTTGCTCTTGAAGCGTTGAACGATCCGGCCAGATCCAACACTGACAAGAAATGCGCGATCTGGGCGCTGGTGCGTATCGGGGTCGCCGACCCCGGTGTCATTCAAAACTTGCAGGCCATATCAACGAATGCTGATCGCGCTGATCTCGCCAAGTATGCCCAAGACGCCTTGCAGTATCTCCAGGCCAAAGTTCGATGACCGTGCTTGTTCGGATACCTCGGTCCTGACTGGCGAAGTGCGTCAAAATGAAGGAACGCGATTGTGGAAATGATGTCCAAAAAACACGTGGTTCAGTGTTGCCTTGCGGCTTGGTTGGGATTGTTAGCAGATGGGACTATGAAGTCCGCAATCAAAGCAACTAGGAGGACGAAGTCAGCGGCGACATTTTCCTCTTCAAACCTGACCTTCAGCACGGCGCCGATGGCGGTATCGGTTGAGAATCCAAGCGGCGGCAGTTCTGATTTCGATATGGACAGCGAACTCCGCCTCCCGCCTGCCACGCAGGCGCATCTCAACTACTACCAGCCGAACGGCATCTTGCATGGCGGCGACGTTACGGGAGCCCAGAACCTTGATGTAACAACAACTCAGTGGGGGAAGACCCTTGACCATGCCACGATCGACAATGATGCAAACGTAATCAATGCGGTTCGCGATCACGTGCTTCAAGTTCAACCATAGGCAAAGGAAGGAAACAATGATGAAGATCGCAGCAATGAGCATTTTGCTTCTTGGGGCAACGGTGAGCGTCTTTGCTGCCCCGACCAACGCCTTCGTGCGCCCGGATGCAGCCATGCAGACGATCATCGGACACGCCACGAAGCAGTTGTTCCAAGCACGGACAGATGCAGATGCATCCCAGGTTGTCCAAACCTTGGCGAAGAAGGGCACAAACGAAACGCAACTTGTCGAACAGGTGCTGTACTTCCTGCGACACGGCATTACCGCCGAAGAGCAGGGATATGGTGCGATAATCCTCGTCAACAAACTGCCGGTAGATCGTCAGCGGACAGCTGAAACCGCTGTTGCATATCTCGACACATCGGACAAGGATACGCGCAAAATAGTCGAGGATTTCCTTGATGCCGGTGTTGTTGAATCCCTTGCGGTGGACCAGTTCGGCCCCGGCGTCCAGGATGGCTCGGCGTGCGTCGCGTTTCATGGGCTCTCTAGTAGACCAGTCGTCTAGTGGCGGTCAAGCGGAAAAAAACCTGCCGCCTTCACGGTGTGTGCAGGCGGCAGGGCAGCGGCATTACGGGAAGTCGTGGCGGTGATGAATGCGGGCGCGGCGCGGGGCGTTACACGCAGACCATGTCGTAGGCCGTGCCGGTCAGGGCGCGTCCGCCCCCGGCGGTAACCTCGAAGGTGTTCTCCACCCCCACCATGCCCACACCGGCAATGCCCATCTTGGGTTCCAGGGCGATGGTCATGCCTTCTTCCAGCGGTTCGTCGAAGCGGTGGGCGATGACCGGGTATTCGTCGATGGTCAGGCCGATGCCGTGCCCCAGAAAGGTGACCTTGTTGGAGCCCAGCCCCATGAACCCTTCGGACAGGCCCGCGCGATCCACGATGTCCAGCGTGGACCGCCAGATGTCCGAGGGAATTTCGCCGGGGCGCAGCCGTTCCGCCGCGCGGGCCTGCACCTCGATGCACAG
>JALHHX010000068.1:11232-20012 GCA_022837245.1 Lentisphaerota bacterium | reverse complement strand
GACTCCGTAATCCCGTAATGTTGATGCCAGACTCCGTAATCTGGTGATCACAAGCGCGAGATTACATAATACGGTGCCAGACTCCGTAATCTGGTGGTTACAAGCGCGAGATTACATAATCCGGTGCCAGACTCAGCGCGGGTGGTGTCAGACTCCGTAATCCTGGTTTCAGAGGCGATTACGGCGCTACGGAATCGTCCCGGTTGGCAAGCACGAGACGGCCAATTAGACTGGGCGGCGGCGGAGCCAGGCGATAGCGGCTACGACTGCGAAGACGAGCATCAGCACGCCGGGAGCGGGAACATCTTCTTCGAAATCGAACGAGGAGTCCGCCGCAAGAGCTTGTCGTTGTTTTTCCTGGAGCATTTTGCGCTGGGCATCGTTCTCAACCACGATGTAGGCGCCCGCCTCGGTAAGAGCACCGCAGAGCCTTGACTGCCTGAGTATGTCTTTACGCAAATCACGCGCTGGATTGCGATTTGCTTCGAACTGCATCCTCCATGCCAATGCGCCTGCCGCCCACCCGTCATCAGACGCAGTGCTTGCCTCCACAAGCCCTTCCACTCCTTCAGGCACACCGATGGATTTCGAATCAGTGAAAACCACAATGGAATCCCCCTCCTCAGCCGCGACCCTTAGTTCATTGCCGGCGGCAAATGGAAACACTCCTGCTGTATGATTTGATTCAGGCACTGGAAAATCAACAAAATCACCATCCGAGAGAGCCACCCTGAGATTTGTCAATCCCGGCACAGAGCCACACAGCAAGCTCCAATTCTTCCGCTCAACTTCCATCAGGGCATTTGTCCAATTTGAGCCGTATAGCACGATATTCGGGTAGTTGCCTTTTGCTATCTCCCCTTCCCGCTCTGCTTGCCTTATTATTCTATACACTGCTCCAAAAGCGTCTAGCCCTCCTCGAAATTCCGGAAGTACTGAAGAAAGCTTATTGCGCAAATCCGCAGTAGCGAGCTCTATCGTGCGGGTTTCGGCATTCGCCGCCATCAGCGAGAGGCGCCCGGCACCAGCTTCCTCAGCAATTTTCACAATATCGGACGCAATAGCGTCAACCTTCTGCAAGCTGTTCGATACAGAGCAGTCCATCACAACCCAAAGGCGACCGGTCTTTATAGGCACAATCTCGGCAGCATGCTCTTGCTTCCAAATCTCCGGCAGAACTAAAACACCGTTTGCATATACTGGCGAGATATCCACGTTCGCTGATTCATGATGCACCGACACGTCTCCGATCTTAACAACATCTCCATCTGCCAACGTTTTCGGCATACGTATGTCGAGTTCAAGCTCTCTGCCTTCTTGCGTAACCGGAAAGATGCGAAGCTCTCCATGCGTAGGCGAATCGAGCGTGATCAACGCGGGATCGCGCCTTTCTACCACCGTAATCTTCTTGTAAACCCATTCCGCAGCTTTTCGCTCAATGATTGAGGCAGGCTCCCATGCATCTTCTATTTTCAACCGCATTCCGACAATCCAGGCGCCGGCAGGCAACTCGACAGGCGCAACAAACTCCTCTTGCGCTAGCTTTGAAGAAACCCCGATGCGAACACAGTAGGTAATTTCGGACCCGTTGTCGGAACCTTCGACTACCGCGACAGTATTGGTAGTCATTGTCGCACCGGTCGTCGGGCGCGTGCCCCAGCCACGTGCACGCCGAGACGCCCTGTCTTGGTTTCTGGAGAAAATCGGACCAAACATATCTCGGCTCCCCCACACTTCTTCTGGCAAAGGACGGCCAAGAATGCGTTTAGAAATTCTCTCAAGAACTTCGTCCCTCAGGTACATTCCATCATACACTCGCTGGACATACCAAGCTGAAATGAGTGGAATCTCCCGACCGTTGTTGAAATCTATTGCCCGTTGTACCACGACCTCTGCGCGTTTATGACTTATAGGTAGTTTTGCCTCGGCGTCATAGTCCGGTTCTTCTACAAATGCAAGTGTGCGCTGCAAATCAGAGCGGTGGATTTCCGTAACGACGCCGATCGCTCCTGGCATCAGCAACATCGCGACAATGGCGGATGTCACCGCAATGTTTTTGCCATATGCCGCGACAATGTTACCCATGCTCCGGTGCAACGTGCGCACATGTCTCCAGAAAAGCAGAGTGGGCGCAAGAATCAGGATGCCTGCTCCGAAGAAAAACATAGCAATCACTGACAGAGGTAGGAATGGAAGGAATACAATGAAAAAGTAAAGAGTGAACGGCATCGCCGCCCAGCGTGCAAACCACATTGCAAGCCTCGTCCCCCTTGACTTGCCGTCTGGCAGCATCAAAGCAAGCGCAGTAAACGCCGTTGCAGCGTAGAACCACCCATATTGGAAATCGGCTGGGAATGGGATGTCGGCATTCAAAGCCAGCCCGGCGAAAGGCAGGACGGTTGTTATGACAAGCGCTTCGGCAAATACTATGAAACGATACGATCTAAACTTATTGAGGAAACAAAAAAGAAGTCCGAAAAACCGAAATACAAATATGAACAGAGCAATTGAGCCGATTACAGTCACGGGCACAATCATAATTTGCCTCATGTCGCCACTCAACGGTTCTGTAAGCTTTGCAAGACTACGTGCCACGACGTACGTCATGATCGGCACGACGATCAGGCCCAGCACGGTTGCTCCTACATCCGTGACCTTACCTATTTTCAGTGGCATTGTCCCCAATCGCCAAATAGAGCTGAACCCTGCTGCCATCATGCCTGCATAGCCAAGCAGGAAGCTTCCAGAGCCGACCATCCAGTTCGGCAGCGTTGCAGAAATGTCATTCTGTGAAGGGAGCAGAATTGCGCAGAAGAAACCTGCGAGCAATACGGAAATGACATCTGCCCACAATGGAAACAGTTTGCGCCTGCGGAGGATCAATATTACCAGAGAGCCCAAGGCGCTTATGGCGGGCAAAGCCACAAGTGCAACAACCGCTGCAAGCATTGTGGGCCCGAACTCAGTCCAACCAAGCCATGCGATTCGCGCCATAGCCGCCAGCGATATTAGCGGAGCAATACAGTGCGCCAGCAAAGCTGCAAATGTGCTGCCGAGCAGATTCATAGGAGTTGCTTCTACTTCGGCTGGTGTGTTGTCCATTTCTATTTTCTCGCTCATTTTAGCTCCTTTTGCGGCAACTGCCGCTCTGTTAAAATCCAAAGGATGATAAAAGCTCCCATGAATGCGGTCATACCCGCCGTCATGTGTATACACGCCCTGAACAACTCTGGGGCATAGTTCGACGCCACCGTTACCGGTACTATCAGGATTATACGCACTGCATTGACAAGGATCGTTATGCCCCAGGACAGCGCCACGGCGCCTACAAGCCATAAAGCGAGTTTAAACCTCCCACTCGTCGTGGCAGAGTCGACACTCTGCCACGCACGAACGCAAAGCAGAGCCCCGCACAGCGCGAAGAAACCAGAACCTCCGCAACTTCGTGTTACGACAATGAGAATTCCATGAGCAGGAAACGACAGCTCTGGCATATACAAAGGAGCGTTGTAGTATATTGCTGCTAGCCGCCCGGGCAGATAGCAGAAAAGCGGAAAAAAGACGGAGTCCGGCAGAAGTTCAACAATAACCCCAACGGCAATCGCTGCAATTATTACGACGATTTGGATTCTTCCCGAGGTCTTTTTGTATGCCATCGTCACAAGGGTTTTTCCTTCCAACCACTGGGACGTTTTGGTTTAGTCTTACAAGACGTGGGCGCCGTCGGAACAGGTTATTATACGTGTGTCGCAACGGGCTCCGTATTTATTTGCGTATATGTTGCGTAGGCTTGTGGAAACTGCATCAACATCGCGTTTAGTGGTCATGACAACCGCGCTGCCTCCGAAGCCGCCACCGGAAAGTCGTGCTCCCAACACTCCGGGAACACCCTGTGCCCCTGCCACGAGAGTGTCGAGCTCAGGGCAGGAGTTTTCAAAATTGACGCGAGAACTTTCATGTGATTCGAACATAAGCCTGCCGAAACCAGCCAAGTCGTTGTTGCGCAACATTTCGATACCGGAAAGCACGCGCTCGTCCTCGCCTATCGGATGCGCCGAGCGACGCGCAGTGAGTTCATCCATCTTATCGTGATACTCCAGCCAATCCTCCCACGTCACATCGCGCAACGCCGCAACCGGCTTTTTGAGGACTGTAGAGA
Source organism: Lentisphaerota bacterium (assembly GCA_022837245.1). Classification (GTDB taxonomy): domain Bacteria; phylum Verrucomicrobiota; class Kiritimatiellia; order RFP12; family UBA3636; genus JAAZFF01. The sequence goes on along the minus strand of JALHHX010000068.1, from coordinate 15,853 downwards.
AGAACTTCGCAGCCTGCTCGCAACTCTCACGGCGTTCGTTGTACGCTCCATCAACTAGAGCATGGCGTACGTTCGTGTTGCACATAAGGAAACAGATGTCCGGGCTGATTTCAACGGGCTTGAACTCGTATGTGCGGAAATCGCTCCACACGAGGCAATCCTTCTTGCCGTAAAGCGAGGAAACCTGGTCCAAAAGCCCAGTCTTAACTCCGGCGAACTCATGTTCAGCCTTCTGCCCTATGCGTGCTAACTCCAGCTTGACAACCTGAATGCCATAGAGCTTGGCGAAAGCCAACCCTGACGAGACTTCAAGAGCCGCAGAGCTGGAAAGACCGGAACCTAGCGGCAGGTTGCCTAGGAACATTGCGTCGAAACCGTGGCTGGGTGTGGACTCTGCCACGAGGCCGGCAAGGACGCCCTTGACGTAGTTGGCCCACATGTGTTCCTTGCTGGGTTCGGGTCGGACGGGGTCGAACACAACGTCCTGCATGATGTCGCCGGCCGTCAGGTGTGCCTCGCCATCAGCTCGCGCAGAAATTGCAAAATACGTGCCGAAATTTATTGCGGCGGAGAGCACGTAGCCCTCGTTGTAGTCCGTGTGGTTGCCGAGGATTTCGACGCGGCCGGGCGCGTACGACACTATTTCAGGATCGTGTCTGAACTTCTCACTGTACTTTTTCAGTAGGACGTCTTTGACGTTGATTACAGCATTCATGATGTATTCCTGTATTCCCCTTGCGCGGCGTTTAGGCGCGTATGATGGAGAGCAGCTCGTCGCGCTTCTCCTCCATCATGGATTTTGTTTTGGCTTCGAGGTTGAGCCTTATTAGTGGCTCGGTGTTGGAGCATCGGACGTTGAACCACCAGTCGTCGAACTCCACGCTCACGCCGTCGAGCTCGAACACATGGCCTTTGGTGCCGTATTTTTCCTTGAGCGTGGTTATCACGCGGTCCGCGTCGCCGCGGCTTGCGAGCGAGGAATTGATTTCCCCGCTTGCGAAGTAGCGCATTATGGGGCGGATCATCGCCGAGAGCGGCTTGTCTGACGCGCTAATGATATTTGCGAGCGAAATGACGGCGAGCGCCGAGCTTTCCGTTGTGAAGTTGGCCTTGAAGTAGTAGTGGCCGCTGAGCTCGCCGGCAAAGATCGCATCGTGCTCGCGCATCTGATTTTTGATGAAAGCGTGCCCAACGCGGCTCATCATTGGCACGCCGCCGGCCTCTTCGATCACCTCTTTCACTGCCCAGCTGCTGCGAAGGTCATAGAAAACGACGGCGCCCGGGTGCTCACGCAGTACGTCCTTCGCGATGAGCGCCGTCGTCATATCCATAGGTATGATTTCTCCACGTTCATCTACAAACCCGGCTCGGTCGGCGTCTCCATCGAATGCGACTCCGAAATCGTATCCGCCTTTTTTCACCTCGGCGCGCAGAGCATCGAGCGTTTCGGTTTTGAGGGGGTTCGCTTCGTGGTTGGGGAATGTGCCGTCGGGGTCGCCATAAAGCGGCGTGGTCTCAATCGGCAGCCCTTTGAAGACCTCCGCCTCCAATATCCCCATGGCGTTCGCGTAGTCAACGGCTATGCGCAGCGGACGTTTGATGTTGGCCATCTTGCGGAAGTGCGCGGCGTATTCCTGAACTATTTCGTGGCAGATGATTTTTCCGGGCGCGCCCGCGGGCTTGGCGAAAGTTTCTTCGAGCACGATGCGCTCGATCTCTTTAATGCCAGTGGCGCCGCTGATGGGCACGGCATTGGCGCGCGTCAGCTTGAAGCCGTTGTACTCACGGGGATTGTGAGAGGCAGTGATCATGACGCCGGCGTCGCAGCCCAGCGTGCCGTTGGCGAAGTACGACATGGGCGTGGAGCATTCTCCGATGTCGATTACGTCCGCCCCCTGCATCGTAAGTCCCTCGGCCAGCGCCTTGAATAGCGAAGCAGAATGCGGCCTTATGTCGCGCCCGACCGCGACCTTGCGGCAGCCTATAAACGTCACTAACGCGCGCCCTATTTTGCGTGCCAGATCCTCGTCCAGCTCCTTGCCGTAGATTCCACGTATATCGTATGCTTTGAAAATTGACATTTACCTCTCTCTCCTTATTTAAAACAACCTTTACGTAAGTATCGAATCTTACCCGAAATGCGACTTTTTCTCAACGTTCAAAAAATCAGATCGGTTTCTGTTCGCCTGCCACGAAGAGCGACTGGCCGGTGGCGGCATCGACGATGCTGAATGATTCGGCCTGGCGGAGAGGGTCGCTCTTGAAGGAGAGGCGGCCCTTGTAGTCGCTCTGAAGGCTTCGGATGATCTCCTCGTCCTCGGTGCGGAGGCGCTCAAGCACCGCCGGATGGATGCAGATCTGCAGATCCACTTCTTTCTTCTCGGCCTTGAGAAGACGGATTAGAGATATCAGGCGGCGCTGTATATCCACACTAAGCTGGAGCGAAGATTTGATGAGCCCCTTGCCATGGCAGTAGGGGCATGCCTGGTGCATCTGCGAGAGCAGGCTCTCCTCGGTGCGCTGACGCGTCATCTCAAGCAGACCGAGCTCGGATATCTGCATCACGTTCGTGCGGGCCTTGTCGCGCTTCAATGCGTTTTTGAACGCCTTGTAAACCTGCTGCTGGTGCTTGCGCGGCTTCATGTCGATCAGGTCGAGCACGACTAGCCCTCCGATGTTGCGGAGGCGCAGTTGCCGCGCGACCTCCTCAACCGCCTCGAGATTCACCTCCAGGATCGCATCCTCCTGCGAACCCTTGCCTTTGTGGCGGCCGGTGTTGACGTCGACCGCGATCAACGCCTCCGTCTCGTCGATGATCAGGTAGCCGCCCGACTTCAGTGTTATCTTCCGGCGGAACGCCTCCTCTATCTGCTTCTCGACGCCGTAGTGGTCGAATATAGGGTAATGCCCCTCATAGAACTGCACGAGGTTTTTGGCGTGGCGCGATATGCGGGCTGCCTCGCCGCGGACGCGCTCGTAAACGTCGCGGTCGTCCACGACAATGCGGTCGACATCCTCCGTCATCCAATCGCGAACGACCCGCATGACGAGATCCGGCTCCTCGTAGACGCAGCACGGCGTGGGTTGTTCGGCGATGGCCGCTTTCATGTCGTTGTAGCTGTTGAGCAGCACGCGCAAGTCCCTGATGAACGCGTGTTTGGACGCGCCGGCGCCGGCTGTGCGGACGATGAGGCCGCAATCGGCCGGGATGAGTTTCAAGGCCTGCATGCGGTCGAGGATCTTTTTTAGGCGCTGGCGTTCTGCTGCATCGCCGATTTTGCGCGAGACGCCCCGCAGCGTGCCCCCGGGCATCAAGACGAGGTAACGGCCGGGTATCGAGAGGCTGGCCGTGACGCGCGGCCCCTTCGTGCCAATCGGGCCTTTGGAGACCTGCACGGTGACGACGCTTCCCGGCGGATAGCGCTTGGCTATTTCTTCGTTCGAGAGGCGCTTGCCGCGCGGCTTGCGTTTAGCTCGCTTTTTGTTGCCCCCGCCATTCCCGTTGCCGTTGGAGTCGTCGTCTTCTTCGATGGGATCGTCGTCGTCCAGCAGCGAATCGTCATCGGGGTTCATGTCCCAGAAATGCAGAAACGCGTTTTTCTTCATGCCGATGTTGACGAATGCCGCCTGGAGATCGTTCTCAAGGTTCTGAATGCGTCCTTTGAAGATGGAGCCGACCATGCGCTCCTCAGAGGGATGCTCGACTTGGAATTCCTCAAGGTGGCCGTTTTCAAGGACGGCAACCCGTGTTTCCAGTTTCTCCGCATTGACAATTATCTCGCGGTTCATGTGCTTGTCGGCTCTTGTGGCCCACTTGAATTTGAAAAAGTTTTTCAGCATTTGTTTTAGCCTTTCGGAATCTATGTCTCTATGTTCCCCGAGGAGGGCTTGTTGCCGTGGATGGCGACGCTCTGCACGAGACCAAGCAGAGCCATTGTGGATATTGTAAAAGAACCCCCGTAGCTGATCAAAGGCAACGGGATGCCTGTTATTGGCATCTTGCCTATGGTCATCGCGAGGTTCACGAACACATGAGTGAACAGCAGCGCTGCGACACCCGTGCATATAAGCCGCCCCGTGGTGTCGCGGCAAATGAGGCCCGTCGCGACGATGCCGCCGAGCAACACGCCGTAAAGGACTATCAAGATGACGCTTCCGTTGAAGCCGGTCTCCTCGGCTATGACGGAGTAGATGAAATCGGTTGAGGAGACGGCCGGCGGCAGGAACCCGAGGATGTTTTGAGTGCCGTTTAGGTATCCCTTGCCCCAGCGGCCGCCAGAGCCGACCGCTATCTCCGACTGGCGCTTGTTCCAGCCGGCGCCTAGTGGATCGCGGTCGGGATAAACGAAAACTTCGATGCGCTTCTGCCAATGTGGGAACATCACGTTGTCGACCACCGCCTCGACTTTTTCGCGCGGCCCCGGCGGCAACTTCTCCGGAAGCAGCGCCGCCGCCATGAATGCTGCTACGAACAAAAGTCCGGCCACGCAAAGCGTTGCCAGAGTGCGGGGGGCACACCCCGCCACGAAAACCATTGTCACGGCTATTGGCACGAGCACGAGAGCCGTGCCTAGATCCGGCTGCAGAGCCGCGAGCACCGCAGGCACCGCCGCCGCCAGAA
>JALHHX010000068.1:0-11200 GCA_022837245.1 Lentisphaerota bacterium | reverse complement strand
CAGCCGCGCGTAGCCGCTAGTGAGAGTGCTGCGGGAAAGCAAAAACGCTATAATCAACACCACAGCAAACTTCGCCGCCTCTGACGGCTGCACGCCGAACAGCCAGCGGCGCGCTCCCAGCCGCTCCGTGCCGATGAACAGCACGAGCACGAGCGCCACCGTTATGCCGACATAAAAAACCCACCCCCAGTCTGTCCATTTCCGATAGTCGAAATACGACACGAGGAAATGCACGGCAAGGCCCAGCGGAATCCACCGCTTGATGACGAGCAGATATTGGTAATGCACGCTGTCGGTGCGTATCGCGTTGGCGCTGCGCACGAAAAACACTCCGATGACGAGCAGCAACAGCATACTCACGAGGACAGCCCAGTTGATTGAAGGCGGCTTCAATTTGGAGGCGGTTGGAAGGTATTTGCCTCCGAACGATGGGAACGGATTTTTCATTCCACATCTCCATCCGGAGCCGCTGCGACGCCCTCCAAATTCTCGCCCTCCGCCTCCGCCATGTCCGCAATAGGCGGCTCGTGCTCCACCTCTAATTCATGCATCGGAAGCGCTTCGCCGCGCTCGACGGCGCTCATCACATCCTCTTCAAACAGCTCATACATAATCTTCCTCACTATCGAGGCGGCGGTCTGCCCGCCCGCATCTGAATCCTCCGCAACGACCGCCAGCACGTAGCGCGGAGCGTCGAACGGCGCGAAGGTGGTCATCCAGGCTAGTTTCTTGCGCTCGCCGCCCTCGTAGTATTCGGCGGTGCCGGTCTTGCCCCCGGCTTTGAGACCCGGCAAGCGTGAACGGTGCGCGGTTCCATAGGGTTCGTTCACGGCATCGTACATCCCGATCTTGACGATGTCCAGATTGCGCTGGCTCCAGTTCATCGTGCTCCGCACTTCGAGCCAGTCCTGCACCCCGCGGCCGTCGCCCGCATCGCGTATGAGGCGCGGCTGCAGCACTTTGCCATCGGTGGCAATCGAGGCCGTCATGAGGGCGATCTGCAACGGCGATGCCGTGATGAACCCCTGCCCCATCGCGATGTTGGCCGTGTCGCCCGCGCGCCAGGAATCGCCATGTCGTCCGCGCTTCCAACTACTGGAAGGCAACAAACCCGAAGCCGTCGGGATCCCGATTTTCGGCGATTCCCCAAACCCTAGCTGTCGGCAATTATCGTAAATAAGCGGCTCGTAGCCTGATCGCTGCCCCATTTCTATGAAGTATGGGTTGCAAGACACGGCTATCGCCCTGCGCATATCAAGCTCGCCATGACCATAGCGATTGGCACAGCGGAATGAACGGCCGCCGATTTTCACAAAGCCCACGCAATTGTATTGCTCATGCTCGCCTACGACCCCCGATTGAAGCGCGGTGAGCGCCACCACGGGTTTGAACACGCTGCCCGGCATGTAAACGCCGCTGGATGCGCGGTTGTAGAGGGGCTTCGCGGGGTCGTCGAGGAGCGTCCTCCACGTTTTCGAAGATAGAGATGGCACGAAATCGCCAAGATTGTAGCGCGGCGCGGTCGCCATCGCCACGATGTCGCCGTTGGAGCAGTCGATCACCACGGCCGCGCCGCGGTTCTCGCCTAGCGCATCCTCAGCCGCCTTCTGCAATTTGGAGTCGAGCGTGAGAACGACATCCTGGCCAGGCACCGGCGGCTTGCCCGGTATCACTTCGTGCTTGTACCCGACGGCGTTGACGCGTATCAGGTGCCCCCCCCCGCGCCCAGCCAGCTCCGAGTCGCACGCGAGCTCTATCCCCTCGCGGCCGGCGAGGTCCGGCAGGGAGTAGTAATAGTCCTCGTCTTCGTCCTGCTCGTCCGCCTCCCCCGCCGCCCCGGCTTCGTCCGCTTCGCGCGGAAGTCCGCTGCCGACGTACCCAATGATGTGCGGAGCCACGTCGCCAAGCGGATAGATGCGCCGCGCCCTGACATATATATCAGTGCCCGGCAGGGGGCCTGGATACTCCGCCAGACGCGCGAGCTGCTCGTCGTCGAGCCCTTCGAAGGCGAAGAGCGGGATCGGACGTCGCCGTTTTATGTGCGCCCAGATGCCGTCGCGATCCACGTCGCGCGGCTCGTCAATTATCTCGGAAATATGGTCGAGTATTGCATCGACGTGGTTCACCGTGTTAGACCACGCGCCGCGTTGGCGCAGCTCCTCTATGTAAAGCGCAACGCAATACGAGGGACTGTTGTCAGCCAACACCACGCCATTGCGGTCGAGGATCCGCCCGCGCGGAGCCGGTTGCCGCACACGCCGGAAGCTGTATTCATCCTGCGCGTCTGAATACACGCTGGAATATTTGATCTGTATTTCATAGAGGCACCCCGCGAGGTACGCGAAGCCCAGTATCATAATCACCGCCAAGGCCGCGAGACGCAGCCGCTCGGCATCAAATCGAGTCCCAGCTGAACGTGTCCCCATCGTTTTCAAACCCCGCATTCGAGGATGTGTAATCCAAATACCTGGCAAAACCCGCCACGATGCCTGTGACAACAAAAGCCGCCGCAGCCATGACCGCCAGGCGCATCAAAAGAAAGTGAAACGGCACCGCCTCATATACCCCCGACGCCAGCAAGGCCGCGTACTGCAGGACGTCTGTCAGCATGCCACCCGCCACGGCGGAGATCATGCACGAAAAGGTGCTTTCTGCCATCTGGCGCCTGAAAACGAGACGGCACAGCGCCACAAACGCCGCGAACGACAGCAGCGATACGCCCCATGGCATCATGCCGAGGCCGTCGTTCATCATAGCGCACCAGACGGACGCCGCCACGGCGTACCCGATCTCGCGCCTCATCGCGTAATACGCCAACACTCCGATCAAGAACGGGGCCTTCACATTTCCTGCCGGAATCGGCGGCACCAGCTCCTGGCATATCGAGGCGGCGGAGACTGCCACAAACATCACCAGCATGGAACTGGCAATTCGTCTTTTCATCATCGCGCCAAGCCCTCCCGCGCGGCAACGGCGCGAGCGTCAACCGTTGCCGGCATCACGAACACACGCCTGAGCGATGCGAAATCCACGTATGGCGCCACGCGCGCGCGCCGGTAGAGGCGTGACACATCAGGCGACGACGACACCACTTCGCCCACCGGCAGTCCGGCCGGATATAGGCCGCCAATCCCGCTCGTCAAAATCCGCGCGCCTTCAGTGACGTTCAGCTCCTTTCCAATGTACGACAGGCTCATCGGTTCCACCACATGCATGAGATCGAGCATGCCGTCCCGCTTCTGCACGCCCATGCCTGTTAGAACGCCGCGCGCACCGGGGTCTGCGCCCTCGATGTAGCACGAAACCTTGCTGTTGGCGTCCGTGAGCAGCAACACGTCCGCCGTGTCCGAAGTCACCTCGACCACGCGCCCCACTAGTCCCTCCGTTGAAATCACGGCACCGTGGCGTTCCACGCCGGCGTCGCTGCCTTTGTCGATGCGCACCACGTTCCACCATCCCGCCGCCTCGCCGCGTGAGACGATCTCCGCGCATATCAGCGAAGGATTTTTCTCCTGGAGTGCGAGTGCCTTTCTGAGTTCTGCATTCTCTTGGTTCGCGCCATCAAGCAACAGCGCCCGGGCGCGCAATTTTTCCACCTCCGCATGCAGTTCCGCGTTTTCGGCGCGGATGGCCACCGCATCGCCGATTGACTCCGCCGCACCGAAGAACAGGTTCCGCACTGAGACCGCGAAGCGCCCGAAGGGGGCGTTGACATCGCGCACCGCGGCGGCAGTCTCTTCGCGGAAAACACCTGAAAGCCACAGCACCAGCAAGACCGCGGCGGTTGCCGCGATCCCCAATGCCAGTACTTTTTTAATCTTCACTCGTGCGTTTCAGTTTGTGGCGGCGATATACGAAAAACAGGCGTTCGGCCGCATTGAGCCACGCATGAAGAATTTGATGATATATGAAAGGAACCCGTGACGCCCGCGCGCTATCTGCCGCCGCGAGAACCGCTCATGGAGACCTCGGCAAGCCAGTCCAGCTCGTCCAGCACCACGCCCGTACCTTCGGCCACTGCCGTTAGGGGGTCGTCCGCCATATGGACTGGCAACCCAGTGGTGTCAGCTATCAGGCGATCCATTCCGGTCAGAAGGGAGCCGCCTCCTGCCAGAACCATGCCGCGATCGACAAGGTCCGCGGATAGTTCCGGAGGGCACTTCTCGAGACAGATGCGGACGGAGTCCACGATCTGCGACACAGGTTCTTGAAGGGCTTCCCGCACCTCCTCGGAGCTTATATTCAGGGTTTTCGGCAACCCCGCGACGAGATCGCGCCCCTTCACCTCCATCACCAGTTCCTCCGGCAATGGATATGCGGACCCGATCCTTATCTTAAGCTCCTCGGCTGTTCTTTCGCCAATCATCAAATTGTACACGCGCCGCATGTATTGCACGATTACGTTGTCCATCTCGTCGCCACCGACTCGGACACTCTTCGCGTAAACAATGCCGGCCAGAGAGATCAGAGCCACGTCCGTGGTGCCGCCGCCGATATCGACGATCATATTGCCTGCCGGTTCATGCACGGGGAGACCCACTCCAATCGCCGCCGCCATCGGCTCCTCGATCAGATAAACATCCCTTGCCCCCGCGTTGATCGCCGAATCCTTGACGGCCCTCTTCTCAACCTCTGTAATGTCACCGGGAACGGCGATGACGACCCTGGGCTTCCTCATCTTATGGCTGTTGGCCTTCTTGATGAAGTAGCGGACCATCTTCTCCGTGATCTCGAAATCCGCGATCACGCCCGATTTCATCGGGCGTATGGCAACGATGTTGCCAGGGGTGCGACCAAGCATTCGCTTGGCCTCTTCACCGACCGCTAAAACGCGTTTAGTGCCTTCCTGTATGGCGACAACGGACGGTTCCCGGATGACGATCCCTCTGTCCTTGACGTAAACCAGAGTATTGGCAGTCCCAAGATCTATGCCGATGTCGTTTTGAAAAAGTCCTTGAAGTTTATTCCACATGTGTACGTCCAACCGGATGGCGACCAAATTGCTGTGACAAACCCAGATTATATTCCGAACCGCGCATTAAAAGCAACTTCTATTTTTTAGAAAGATACGGCGTATCCCGCGCCGTAGATGAAATCCTCGAGGTCGTTCATCTCGTCCCTGTAAACATCGTCGTCGATCTGCACAAAGTACTGCGCGAAAACGGAGAACTCGCGGAAAGTGATTGAAGGCCTGACGGAGAAGTTGCCCCAGCCGTCCTCGCCGCCCTCGTCAGCCAAGTAGTGGAACTGCGCTTTGACTGCTGCCGAGAGGTTCTCCGTGAATTCATACCCCGTCTCGACGAACGGAATCACGTTCACATTGTTATCGTAGTCGCCGGTAAGGGCGTACTCGCCGCGAACGCCCACCGCCACGGACATCGCCGAGGGGAAGACGTCTATAAATTTCTTCTGGAGGTCAGCCGAGAGATAGTCCTCGCCATTCCAACCCTCCATATTGGGATATTGGACTGTATTTAGCGCGACGCAAACACTGACACCCGAATCCTCCCATTCGTAAGAGGTTCCAATCGAAGCGTCAACCTCGGTAAACGCGTGGTTCTGGGTCTGATCGGCCATTTTGTCCGTGGCGTAATTCCCCCAGAATCCAAGTTCAAGTGGCAGCGCCCAGCCTTCCGGGGTTATGTACACGTCGAATCCAGGCTGGATCACAAGGCTGTCACTGATGACATAGCCGTCGTAGTCAATGTACCCGCTTGCGATGTCCACGTACAGATCAGCGGCGACAGATGCGGGCGACTCCATTTCCGGAGCGATTTCCTCTTGCGTGACGGGAGCGACCTCGTCAGCTACATCCGTTTCCGCGGCATCCTGCGCGGAAACACCCTGGATTGCGATTACCGCGGCCATTGCCGCCACTGCTGCCGCCTTAATGTGTATCATCGATTGTTATCCTATTAATAATTGCGTTGTTTTCCATTATATGCCTCCGCGCACTTCCCGCCGCGGAGAAAACCGGTTTAATTTCAACCTGAAATCACCGGCAATGTATAAAAACATGAACCAATTGTCAAAGCTTTTGTTCAGGAGTGGCTTCCGGCGTCGGTTCTGACGATTCCGGCGTCGGTTCAACTGAGGTTTCCGTGGTGCCCGCCCCGTTGCCGTTGGCCAGCAGTTCTTCAGGTATTGCGAATCCGGCATCTGCAAGCGCCTTCGCCTCTTGAACCGTCAGTTCGAAGCCCTCATCAACCTCTTGTCCTTCTTTTATTTCCTCGATCATTCTGGAGCGGTACAGGGTTTCGGCGGCGTCTATGGCGGCGTCGAGAGTGGCTTGGGCGAGTTTTTCCTGCTTTTCGCGGGCTTCTGCGAGTTCTTTCTCCTTGCGGAGCTTTTCCTCTTCCTGCTGCTTTTCCAATTCCTGCTTGCGACGCTGTTCCTGGATCCGCAGGCGATGGAGTTCGCGGAAGGAGAGCCGCTGCTCGCCGTCTTTGGTGATCGTCGCCGCTTCGACAATCTCGGGGGAAGGCCTGGGTTCGCCTTCCACGGGGGCGGCAGCTGCCTCGACTTCCGTTACCTCCGGCGCGGCTTCTTCTGCCGCCACTTCCTGCGGAGCCTCTTCGCCGCGTTTTCGGAAATCAAGCGCTGTCAGGAACTTCGTTCCGGCGATCGGCACGATGTTCGTGGGCTGCCCACTGGCGAAGGAGAGGAAAATCTCCTCAGTCTGATCGCCTTTTGTGAGGATAATGCTGCTTTTGGCTAACGAGACTTCATCCAAAGTGTAGTCGTCGATCGTCTGGCCTTCCACGAGAAAATACAAAGCATTGCTCTCCTTATCCACGAATCCTGCCGCCGGAAGACCATCATATCTGGTTATTGCGTTTAGGCGGACAACAGCGGTGAGCGGCGTCACTTTCTCCTGTTCTACCGGTGCCTGCGCAAGGGCGGCGGCAGCTATTTCCTCGGCGGACAATCCAACTGGCGGGGGCGGTCCGAAAGGCGAGCGCTTCAATATGACATCGAACTTTTCGTACGCCGAGACGGAGTTGGTCGGCGCACCCCGCACATCACCAACCGCGCAAACAGGAATCAACGAAGCCGCTGCCGCAAGCGCCGCTGCCAGCCGTATGTATAGTCCTGTTTTTGAACTTTTATGCACTGTATCGCCCCGAGTTTATCACGGTGTTTGCTGAAACTGGTTGGAGTTTACCAAAACCGCGGCGATATTGCCACACGATTACTTGATCGTGTAGCGAGTCGCCTTGGTCAACACTTTCCAGAGAGCCTCCGGGGAGTCAGCCTCAAGCGCGGCCTTGCGGTTTGCATCTTTCGCGAATGAGTCTGAAATGCCTGCCAACAGACGCAGGTAGAATGCGCTGACCGCCGTCGGAATTGTACAGAAAAAAATGAGGTTGGATGGCGTTTTGGCGACACCGCCGAAATCAACGCCCTTGCGGCTGACTCCGAACGCAAGAGCCAGCCCGCCCCCCTCGACGCCGCGCACGTGCGGGAAAGCAATGTAATGGCCGATGCCCGTGCCAAGGATGCTCTCGCGTGCGATCGCGCCTTCGACCAGCTTCGCCGCATTGTCAACAAACTTCGCCTTTTCGAGGCTGTTCGCAAGCTCCGCGATGACTTCCCCAGCCGTGCCACCCCGAAGATCCGGTATCATGAGATCGGGCGAGGAGAAACGGGCGACACCGGATTTGCGCTCCCCGCTGGCGCGAGACTTCTGCTCCCCGACCCATTTGGCGCCGGAAGGGTCGTAGATTATCCGCGCGCAGCTCGGACACGCCACGACTTGGCGGCAGAGTTTAACTGACTGTATCTGCGAAATGGCCAGATGCATGCCGCACATGGAGCAGGAGCCGTCGCTCATCGGCGCCATGAAAATGTGGTCTTTCTTGTAAAGACGGTTGAAGTTTGTCGAAACCTCTGGATCGAGCGACGCAACCATGTCGTCAATGTTTTTGTTGATGACGCCGAGGTCTGTTCCCGGCCCGAGAATGGAACGCTGTTCATCTCGTATCAGGATCAGCTCCTGTAGCTGTGTAAGAAGGTTTACGACGCCGCGCATTGTCTGCTGCTGTTCATTCGGATCTTGTTTCTTCATTTCTCTTGCCCTGTTATGTTTTAATGGCGCGAAAGTTTCCATTTTTTGCGCCGAGAAGTCAAGCGGAAACGCTCGACCGCCCGGCGTGGTTTTCACGGCGGTGGAGGATGGCGTGGTGCGCGAACAGGAACAGAAACTGGAGTAGCGCCGCAGTCCAGTCGCAATCATGGTAAACCCGTCCGTCTTTTGTCGCGTCCTGCCTGCGCCGAGGCGACATCGCCAAACAACACCATTGCCATCATTGTGGTATATGCGACAGTTTTCATTTCTGGCTCCTTGATTTATGGGTCGAATAAATGCGACGTTAAACAGAGAAAGAAGGAAGGGACGCACACTCTTTCAGGACTGCCCGAATTCTACTAAACACATACCCTGGCTGGCAAGCATAATTCCGAATCCGCGTTTAGGCGGGCGCATTAGCGAGTTGCTGGCCTGTTTTCCATGGGGACTCCCGATTTTAGGAGCCTCTCCGCTGGCAGTGGTGTGTGGCTGCGGTTGACGGTTTTGCTGGTGCGCTTCCGCGCTACCGTATGAGAATCAGCGTCCCGAGATCCTGCACGTCGATCTCGAAAGCGCCCATGTCGGCGATCCCCGATTTCAATGTGCCGGGGATGCCGCGCATAATGCGTGGAAGACCCTGCAAGTCCATAGCGCCATCCATCCATGCGAGGTTGAGACCCGCATCTATGCAGGGGCTCGTGGCGGAGTGCTTCATGGACCCACCGCCCGGCGTCTTCTGGCCGTAGGCCGTTTGGAGGCGAAAATCGCCCGACTCCGGCGCAGCAAACAGCGGATCGCCGACGATGTTGTGCCCGCCGTCCGTGAAGACGCTCTCGGGGCCGACGCAGGAATAGGCGAGCGTGACCGTGCCCTGGGTGTTGGTGCCGTTGCCCCCGAAGATGCTGTTCACGGCCGAGACCGTTCCGTCCGCGCGGTACAGCCCGTAGCCGCCATTGCCGCCGACCGTCGCGCTGGCGATCTCCACCGTGCCGTACGCCACATGGATGCCGTCGCCCGTGTTGACGGAATGCGAGATGTTGGTCGCCACCAGCGTGTTTCGGAAAACCGCCTTAGCGCCGGGCTGGATCATGTCCGCGAAGATCCCGCCGCCGCGTGACGTGCCGTAGGACATGATGCGAGCCGTGTTGTTGCTGACCACGCAATCGCGGAGCAGCAGGTCGCCGCTGATGTAGAGCCCGCCGCCATAGGGATAATCGACGACGTTGTAGCCACCGCTTCCATTCCCCTGGGTGAAGTTGTTCGCGATCTGGCACCGCTCGACCTGGTGACGCCCGCGCACGAGCCCCACGCCGCCACCCAGCAACTGAGCCCCCATATAGTCGCTATAGCACTGGTTGTTGGCGACGACCAGATTGCTGAGGAGGGTCGAACTGTCCTCGGCGTAGAACCCGCCGCCGGCCGCGCGGTTCGCCTTGTTCTGGCGGAAGGCGCAGTCGCCGACGAACAGGCCGCAGCGCACCGCCGACATTCCGCCGCCATTTCCCGTGACGACGCCGTCGCGGATCGTCAAACCCGAGATCCGGCCTTGCCAGACGCCCGTGAGCGCGACGCAACGCGCGTTCTTGCCCAAGGCGGAGACGATGGCGGTCTCGGCCCCGGCGCCCTCGATCGCAAGACCGATCACGTCCGTGGCGGTCAGCGGGAAAGGCTCGACGGTCCCATCGTACTGCCCCGCGCCGACCACGATGCGCGTGCCGTCGCGTGCCAGCGAGAGCGCTTTCGTCAGCGACCGCAGAGGCGCCCCGGAGGTCAGCCCGCTGTTGCCATCGGCGCCCGATCCGGAGACGTAGAGGTCCATGACCGCGACGCCGTCGGCGGCATGATACCCCCAGTCCACCGCTCCCTGGTCGACCGTGCCGGCGACTTGCGTCGTGCGGTCGGCGAGGCCTGCCGCCGCCGCCGTCGTGCTGCCGGCGTCCACCGCAGGACTGGCGGCCGCCAGGTAGTACCCGCGTTCGAACAGCGGATCGGCCCGGAAACAGCCATTGGTGCCGTTGTTCGCGCCCGAGCCAATGAGGCAGTCGGCCACGTTCTTCAAGGCGCCGGAGACGAGCGGGTAGTTGACGAAGTCGCTCGTGTTGTCCCAGAAGATCGAGTTCTCCACCGCAAGCGTCGCCGGGGCGGTGCCGAGCCGGATCGCGTCGAACTGCCCGGCGAAGGTACACTGCCCGACCACAAGGCGCGTGCCCGTGGCGTAGACCCCGTGGCCCGAGGCGACCGGCATCGTGCCGTTGCGCCATGTGGCGTTGCCCGCGACCAGGCAGTTCCAGATGCTGGCATCGCCGCCACTGTAAACGGCCCCGCCATAGGCGTTTCCAAGCGTTCCGATTCGGGCATGGTTGGCGATCAGCACGCAGTTGGTGAGCGCCAGCTTGCCGTCGGCATAGACGGCGCCGCCATACGCCCAGTCGGCGCTCATGTAAGCCTGGGAGCCTTCGCCCCAGGCCGTGTTGCGCCGGAAGTCGCTGTCCAGCAGCACGGCGACGCCTCCCGAAAAGGCCAGCGCCCCGCCATGCGCGGTGTTGTTGCGCGCCGTGCTGGCGGCCGTGTTTGAAACCAGGCGGCAGCGCCGTACGACCACGGTCGAGTTCTCGGCGAACATCGCGCCGCCGGAGACCGTTCCGCCGGTGGTCAGGGCCGTGCTCGCGCGGTTGTTGGCGATGACGCAGTCCTCCAGGGTCAGCCCCGCGCCGCTGACGTGGAGGGCGCCGCCGCGCAGGTCGACGACGTTGCCGCCCGTCAGCGTCAGGCCGCTCAGCACCGTGTTGGTCACGCCGGCGATCTGCATCAGCCGGATGTTGTTGGTGGGGTTGCGGGTGATGATCGTCGGCCACTGCGCGGGGTCGCGCGCGCCGGGTTCGACCCCGGACGCCTCGTAGCCGCCGGCGATGGTAATGCCGTCCATCGAAGGCCACACAATCTGGGAAGTCAACGCGAAAGTCTGCCCGCCCGCCACGTGAACCGTGCCGTCCTCGGCGGCCAGCGAGAGCGCCTCCTGCAGGTCGTGCAGTGCCGTTGCCCAGGATTGGCCGTCGCTGTTGTCGATGGTGACCGAGACCTCGGCCATGCCGATGGGCCTGCGACGTTCGGAGCCGGCGAAGATGACGTCCT
>JALHHX010000293.1 GCA_022837245.1 Lentisphaerota bacterium | reverse complement strand
CGGCTTGGTAGAAAACACTGAGCCTTACGACCTCGTGAACACCATTCAGAAGATGGCTCAGAAGCGCGCCCTGGTTGCGGCCGTGCTCGTTGGTGCAGGTGCCTCGCAATTCTTCACGCAGGACGTGGAGGACATGAGCATCATTGACGTGCCGTTTGAAACGACCAAGCTCACACCGCAAGCGCCAGCCGTTATTGAAGCCGAGATCGTCGAGCGCGCGGAAGCCGAATTGACGCCCGCCCCCGCGCCAGAGCCACAGCCTGAGCCCGCCACAGCCAATGACCGCTGGGTAGAGGACGCCACAGCGCTCAAGAAGTTTTGGGCGTGGGCGTCACAGCAAGGCCTGGGTCGTGAGGATGTCCACGAGGCGTTGGGCGTCAGCAGCCTCAAGGACTACTTTGGCAGCAAGGTCGAAGCAATCAACGCCATCACCGAGTGGGTGAAGACGCAGACCGCCGCACCCGCTGAGGAATTCTAGAGGACAACCAAGCCCGGCAGGTGCGAGCCTGCCGGGCGAAAGGAGCAAGAGCGATGACACAGATTCCTGATCACCTTAAGTGCTTTGAGTGGTATCCGGCGCATCTTAAAGCGATCGGATACAGGGTTGATGTACAGCCAAAACTAGCTGACCTGCGCGACGCTGACCTGCGCGACGCTGACCTGAGCGGCGCTGACCTGCGCGGCGCTAACCTGCGCGGCGCTAACCTGAGCGGCGCTGACCTGCGCGGCGCTGACCTGCGCGGCGCTGACATTGAAAATGCACAGTGGAATTATACCACTGTCGGCATTCACGCAGCACCAGAAGGCGAGTTGATAGGGTGGGGGAAGAAGTCTAACGAGATTGTAAAAATGCTGATTCCACGAGACGCCAGGAGGTCGTGCGCCACCACACGCAAGTTTCGCGCAGAGCGTATCATTACGCTCGAAATTGAAGGGGGACTCAATAGGATTGAACACTCCACGGAGTATGGGACCGTCGTCTACGAGGTAGGGAAAGAGACGCTTCCCGACAAGTTCGACGACAACCGCTGGAATGAATGCTCTAACGGAATCCACTTCTTCCTAACTCGCGAGGAGGCAGAGCGATGGTAGACAATTATAAGGTGGTACGTATTACAAAGAAGTGCGATGTAGAGGTGATTGACCTGCGCGAATTTGGCAAACTTAGCGACTTCGCCGCAATCAGCAAGGCAGAAGCAGACCTTGAGGACGCTGGGATGCTGAACGATTTCGACGTAGACCACGTTGAACGCCTGAGCCATGACCGCGTGATTGTGCATTTTGTAGGAGTTGAATAATGCGAGCATTATGTTGGACTGAGTACGAGGAGTGGCTTGAGGAGATGTACCGTGACGCCAGTGAGCGCGGTCTCGAAAGCATCCCCACCCGCTACGGCGTGGAGTTCCGGGACGCCAGCGGCACGGTCGTGGAAGAGCACGATAAGCCTGAAGGCTTGAGCGACAAGCCGGAGCAGTATTAGCATGTTTCACCGGGGCGGCAATGGTTTCGACAGCGGTGAAAGCCCACACGGGACGCTGCTGTACGCGGGTTCGATTCCCGCCCGCTCCACTCTGGCGGCTGCTTCCCGCCAGACCTCCTTGGAAGCCGGGGCGGACGCCATCCCGTCCCGGCTGAGGGGAAGCGATGGCAATAGCAAAGGAGCGGCAATAGCAAAGGAGCAAAATATCATGCTTGAGATTATCGGACTGATTTTGTTTTCTATCGCCTGCGGTGCAATCGCGTTGCTCATTGTCGCCATCGGACAGGGGTGGCTATGAACCGCGAACACCTGACCGCACGCTGCCATCGTCTGGAGCGGCAAGCCGCACGTCGCGACGTTACCTTGCGGCTCCTGGTGTACATCGCCCTATCCGCCGCATCCGCCGCGCTCTGGTCAGGCATTGCGGCGCTGGCATTGCGGCTGAGCGGTGCCGGCGTCATTGCTTTTGGTGTCGCGATGTTCTGCGCCACGTTGCTCTCGGTCATGGTAGTTTGTAATGGTAACGTAGACAAGGAGGCATTTTGATGGGCAAACAGAAGCGGTTGATAAAAGAGTTGGAGCACGCACTCGCGCAGATGGAAGCCGACTGGCGCAATGAGCACGAGAACGCCGGGTGCCTGTTGCGTAGTTTGATGCGCAATATGTCTGAGCGCGCTACAGAACGCAAGCGCCACAACATGATCGTGGACGCAATGGCTGAGGTTGTCAATCGAGTCGTTGGAGAGCGCGACGCGGCGCTTGCGGACGTGGAGACGCTGACAGAGGCGAATGCTGAGGCGGACGCGACCATCGGGGAGTTGCGCGCCCTGGTCGAGCAGCAGCGCAAGGATTGGAGCGGCGACGTGGAGGCATCGCGGGAAATCATCGCACGGAAGACTGAGGAGTACATCAAATTGCGGCGCGATGCTGCGGACACCATCAGCGACTTGCGCGGCGACCTGGCTGAGGCACGCGGCGACCTTGAGCGCGTCACAGAGTCCTGGCAGCACGCCGAAGACCTGCTCCAAGAACGCGAGCGCGAACTTGACGCACTGCAAGAGCACGCGCGCCAGTGGGATGCGCTGTGCTTTAGGCTTGGAATTGCACAGGCGAGTCACATTAACGCTGTTATAGCCGCCGCGCAAGCGCAACAGGAGCACGCTGAGCCAGTCGTGACACTGCAAGCCATTGAGGAACTTGAGGAAGGCGAGCGGTTGATTGACGATAACGGCGTCATCATCGAATCCGTTCCAGGAGGCCATGAAGTGCGAGGCGCAATCTTTCAGGCATTCAAGGCGACGCCCGTTGACGCGCTGCACTACTATCACGAAATCACTGGTAAGTGACCTCGATACAACAAACCGCGCCGGGTGTGAATCCGGCGCGGTTTCGCGTGGCGCTTACTTGGTATATTCGGTCAGGCTGCCGACGCCGTCCTTCAGGTAATGCGAGTCGTCAAAGAGGATGTACACGTCTGAGCCATACTCGGCACTACTCGCGGCGATGCGCGTCAAGCGGCATATGTAGATGGAGGATACCGTGGTATTCGACGCCGGAATATCCGCCAACTCCAAGAGCCGATGATAGCCCGCCTCCGCTGCGCCAAGCGTCACTTCGGCGCTGTACGGGCTACCGGCGGGCGCGGAAAAAGCAGCATTGACGCCCGCCGCAACTACCGCGAGTTGAAACTTGAATTTCTTCCCCGCGTCATTGCTTGGCACAGTCCAGTGAATGTGGTTATCCAGGATGCTGTTGAGTTCCATCGAGTGCGACGTTTGGACGTAGAAGTCCAGGTACTCGTTGACGCCAAAACCAAGCACGGCAAACGCCACGCCGCCGCGAATGCCGTGTAGCAACGGAGATTCTGGATGTGATTCTTGATAACGAGCGCCCCGGCTAGCTCAAATTATACTTTTGGGCACAAAAGTATAATT
>JALHHX010000292.1 GCA_022837245.1 Lentisphaerota bacterium | reverse complement strand
CCTCCATTTACAAGCAGCACTCCATCCTTGATCTCAACCTGCCTGAAGCCTATTGAGATCGGCGCGGCCATTTCGTCGCCAGCCGTGGTTTTGAGTCCAACAACGAGCTTATAGAGATATGGATCCTCGGCGGACCACTTGCGCGGCGCCGCCACCTCGCATTTAAGCGAGACAACCGAAGTTTTGCCTCCCTTGACCGAGACGCTGCCTGTGAGCGTCGCCACGGGCTCGCCCTCCGCATCAAACAGCTGCGCCTGCACATCCGCCGCAGCCGCAGCCTTGCCGGAGTTGGCTAGCTTGACCTCCACGGAGAGCACTGAGTCCTTGTACTTCTTGTCAAACGTAGTCGTGGCGAACACGTCTTCAACGCGGACCTTCGGCATGGCGATTATGGACACCTCGCGGAAGAGGCCAGAGAGCCACCACATATCCTGGTCTTCCACGTACGACCCGGCGGACCATTGCCATACACGCACCGCCAGAACGTTGCGGCCCCCGAACACGACGAGTTTGGTCACGTCGAACTCGGCCGGCAGGCGCGAGCCCATGCCCATTCCGACAAACTCTCCGTTTACATAGCATTCGAAACACGAATCAACACCGTCGAAACGCAGGCGGACCGTCTTGCCCTCCCAGGCTCCTGGAACATCGAATTCCTTGCGGTAGCTGCCGGTCGGGTTTTCGTCTGGAACGTTTGGCGGATTTACAGTGAATGGATAGATCACATTCGTATACCATGGCTTGCCATATCCCAGCATCTGCCACATCGAAGGCACGGGAATGGAATTCCAGTCGCAGTCGCAGAAATCTGGCTCGTAGTAGTCTGCAGGCGCTTCGCCAGGGCGTTCTGCGTAATGGAACTGCCACTCGCCGCCTAGCGGACGCACAAGCGTGGAATCCCCCGGTTGCCCCCACTTGGCGGATTCCGCATCCGCGAATGGCGTGAACCACGCGCGTGGCTCAAGACGGTTAACTGCAAAATTGTTCTGGTCTTCCCATTTGTGCATATTCGTTCCTGCTTCCTCGGTTCTTGCGAACCCCTTTTTGCTTCAAAACCCAGCCGGTCTAAAAAACCCGCTGGGTCGTCTTGATTTAAATGGCTCCGGTGGCTGGATTCGAACCAGCGACCAAAGGATTAACAGTCCTCTGCGCTACCACTGCGCTACACCGGAATATACAGTCTCCCCTTGTGGCGGGGGAATGAGGCAGGAAAGTACCACAAACCCCGATGCGGTGTCAACACCGAAATTGCTGTTGCCGTTCAATAATTTTTTTTGCTATACTTGGAGGCGTTATAACGAGACAAGGGAGACCTTTATGAAACTGAAATCAAAACCTGACGATTTAGAACAGGGCCAGATCAGGCCATCACTCAACCCGGATCCTCCGTCTGGCGGAGCGGTCTTAGCCTCTCGCCTCCAAAACCCGGCGCTCTCGAATGACAACGTCAAGTCGGACAACTTCACGTGGGCCGCCGTGTTGGCGTGCATATCGACCGTCATTTTTATAGCGCTGCTGATCATGCAGTGGCTTGACTGGCAGGCTCTGAAAATCGCCTGACGCAATTCCGCACCGCGGCTCTCGCCAGTGGCGAATGCCGCTTGAGCCAGCAACAAACCTTAGCGCATGATCCAGGATTTTATAGGGATTTTGTCTGTTTTGAGTTGGACGGTGGCGTGTGGCATGTTTGCCTGGTACGTCGCCGGCATCGCGAAGCAGATCACCTATGTAACCCTTGCGGATGGCCGCCGC
>JALHHX010000291.1 GCA_022837245.1 Lentisphaerota bacterium | reverse complement strand
CCCGGGAGTATGAGCTGATCGTCGTCAAATGAACTGAGCGAAATGGATGCGGGGCGCCCATGCGTTTGCCTGGGCGCCCCGCTTTTTTGGGCCTGCACGCATCCCTGCCGCCTGCGGCGTCGCGGGGTGCTTTCTCTGCGGATCAATCCAGAGAGCCGGGCAACCCGCTCACGAACTCCCGGATCTCATCGCGCACCCGGCGGTAGACGGACAGGATCTCCTCCTCGTCCGTCATGCCGGCGCACAGGCTCGGCGGGTCGTCGAAGCCGCGGTGCACCCGGCGGGCACGCCCCGGAAGCTCATCGTGTTCACCGAGCACAAGGACACCCTGGACTACCTGACCAACAGGATCAGCGGCCTGCTGGGGGGTCACGCCGTGGTCGCGATCCACGGTGGGGTGAATCGGGCGGAACGGCGTCGGATCACCGAGGAATTCTCGAAGAACCCGATCGTGCAGGTGTTGATCGCCACCGATATCGCCGCTCGCGGTATTGATATTGACCAGCTCGACCTGGTGATCAACTACGACCTGCCCGACGTGGCGGAGACCTACGTGCACCGTATCGGTCGCACGGGTCGTGCCGGTAACAGCGGACGGGCCCTTACCTTCTGCACGCAGGAGGAGCAGCCCATGTTGCGGGATATCCAGAAGCTGACCGGACGGAAGCTGCCGATTGCGAATTAGCGGTTAGCTTTTAGCTTCGAACTATGAACGAATAACATACTAACGAATTAACGCAATAACATACTAACGTAAAAAACTATTTAAACGAATCAATGGCAAGATCAAATTCATTCAACAAAAGAGAGATCGAGAAGCAGAAACAGCAGAAGAGAAAAGAAAAACAACAGCGCAAGGAGGAACGGAAGCAGCAGGGCACCAGTTCCTTTGAGGATATGATCGCCTATGTCGATGCCAATGGCGTGATCATCGATACACCACCTGAACCCATTCAGGAGGAAGAAAAGATTGAATTGGAAGATATTGAGATCTCTGTACCCCGCAAGGAGGTCGCCGAGGAGGCGGGCGACCCGGAAGGACGTGTCGACTTTTACGACGAGACCCGTGGCTTCGGGTTCATCCGCGAGGGCAACAGCGTCATCAAGTACTTCTTCCACAAGAGCAATGCCGAGCATGGAGTTGCAGAGGGCGATCTGGTCACCTACCGACTGGAACGCGGTCCCAAGGGAATGAATGCCGTGGATGTGAAGATCATCCGATAAGATTCAACAAAAAAGCTCCGGAATTTCCAGAGCTTTTTTTAGCTATATACTGCTGTTGCGGTTAATGTAATCATTTGGGTTATCCTCTGATCGCCCTCATCAATGCATCAGGAGTGACACTCGTCTGTTCACCCGACTGCATCTTCTTCAGCGTGATCCTGCCCTCTTTCATCTCGTTCTCACCCACCATCGCCACGAAGGGGATCCGGTTGCTGTCGGCATAGGAGAGCTGCTTCTTCATCTTGGCCGATTCGGGGTATAGCTCACAGCAGATGCCGTCACGGCGTAACTGTGCCACCAGTGGCAGCAGCCAGTCCGCTTCCCGTTCGCCGAAGTTCACGAAGAGCAGTTCGGTGGAGTGGGAGAAGCTCTCCGGGAAGAGCTCCAGCTGCGTCAGCACATCGTAGATGCGATCCGCACCAAAGGAGATGCCCACGCCCGAGACGCCCGGCAGTCCGAAGATGCCGGTCAGGTTGTCGTAGCGACCCCCGCCGGTGATGCTGCCGATCTGTGCGTCGAGCGCCTTCACC
>JALHHX010000290.1 GCA_022837245.1 Lentisphaerota bacterium | reverse complement strand
ATCACCAACCTGGTGGATTGGGCCTACCGCAACGAAGACGCCCCCGCGCTGCTGGAGCATCTGAGCACGCGCGAGGTGCTGCGCTACCTGGTGGGCGTGGATATGGGCGACATTATGTCGCAGGGCCGCGGCCCGGCGGCCCAGGACCTGAACGAACGCATCCAGGCCGCCGCCAACGAACGCGGGCTTGGCGTCCGGATTATCGCGGTGGCGCTGGGCGATTTGCATCCGCCCATCAAAGTGGCGCCGGAGTATGAGAAAGTCGTCGCCGCCAGCCAGACGAAGCAGGCGAAGATTCTGGCCGCGCGCGCGGACGACATCCGGACCAACGCCCTGACGCGGGGGCAAACCGTCAGCCTGACCAACCAGGCCAGCGCCGAGCGCTGGGCGCGCGAAATCCGCGCGCTGGCCCAGGCGGCGCTGTTCACCAACCAGATTCCCGCGTTTGAAGCGGCGCCGTCGGTTTACACCGAGCGGGCTTACTTGCAGACGTTCGTCCGTGCCACGGCCCCCGCGCGGAAATACCTTTTGCTGACCACGAACACGCAGGACGTGATTACCTTTGATTTGCAGGAATCCATCGCGCAGAGCTTGCTGAACCTGAGCGTGCCCGCGCCCAAAACCCAGTAATTTTCATGAAACGCAATCCTTTGACCCTCGTTATCGGCCTGGTGTTGATCCTGATCTTCGGGCTGCTGCTGTTCACCTTTCAGGTGCGCACGACCGAAGTTGCCGTCGTGACCACCTTCGGCAAGCCCACGCGCCCCCTGACCGAGCCCAACTTGTATCTGAAGTGGCCCTGGCCTATTCAAAAGGTCTGGTCTTTTGACAAGCGCGTCCAGAACTTCGAGGATCGGCTCACCGAGGGGTTGACCCAGGACAATTTCAACCTCCTGACCTCGGTTTATGTGGGCTGGCAGGTGTCAGACCCGGCGGCTTTCTTCCCCCGGTTCGCCGACAGCGCCAACCCGATTGGGGCGGCCGAAACGCTCCTGGACCAGTGGCTGGGCAACGCCAAGACCGCGGTCGTCGGCCGGCATCCGCTGGCGGACTTTGTTTCGACCAGCGATGGCGGCGCCAGCTTTGTCGCCATTGAAAACGAGATCCTGGCGGCCATCCAATCCCAACTCCGCACCAATAACCTGGGACTGGAGATCGTCTTCCTGGGCTTTAAACGGCTGCAACTGCCGGAGAGCGTGACCCAGTCCGTCTTCGAGCGCATGACCTCGGAGCGGCAGGTCCTTGCCGATCGCTTTCAATACGAGGGCGAAGCCGAAGCCCAGCGCATCCGCTCGGATGCCGATCGGCGGGCGGCGGAGATGCTGGCCGACGCGGAAGGGCAGGCGACGGAAATCAAGGGCAAGGGCGAGGCGGAGGCCGCCAAGTCCCTGAAGGTCTTCCAGCAAAACCCCAACCTGGCCCGGTTCATCTTCCGCCTGTCGGCCCTGGAAGATTCGCTGAAGGAGCGCTCGGTGCTTATCTTTGATCAGCATACGCCGCCGTTTGACCTGTTCCGGGGCGCCGCGACCAACCTGCTCCAACCATGACCCGGCCATGAATCCGCACGCTCATTCCCACGACCGGCCGCCGGAGCCCGCCCCGCCGCCGGAAATGCCGCTGGATGCCGGAGCGCAGGCGCTGGCGGAAGCCCTGCGCAGCAGCTTTGTCATCGTCAAAGTGGTGATGGTGCTGCTGGTGCTGCTCTTCCTTGCGTCCGGCTTCTTCACGGTGGGTCCCCAGGAACGGGCGATCATTCTGCGCTTTG
>JALHHX010000289.1 GCA_022837245.1 Lentisphaerota bacterium | reverse complement strand
TAAACTCCTCTTATTGGAGCATAAAACAAATAATGATAATGAGCCTGAGCAACTATGTCTGGCATATACCCTGCTGGTAGTTGTTCTACAAATTTCTGTAATTTATAACTCAGGGCATATGTTTGTGAGCCTAATCCATGGTGTAAGTAAATAGTAATTCCATTAAGATCCAAATAAGCCCCGTACTTACCTAAATAAGTAATATCGTCTCTCCTACTAGCCAGCGTACTTACAGCATTCATTCCTGTTCCAAACCCATGATCGTGATTACCAGATATTAAATAATAATGTAATCCTTCGTATTTAGGAATTACTTCTGTAGCATAATCTACTTGTTCGTCTATTGTATGTAAAAATATTTCTTCAGTATGATCTCTGAATACTCTAGTTCCATCAAAAACATCTCCTGAGCATATTACGTCTCTAATTCCACGACTGTAAGCTTCGTCTATAAATTCTTGTAGTCGTGTTATTTGCTGACATTTAGAACCTATGTGCCAATCACCTGTTAGAGCTACCTTTATTTTTCCTATAGCCCCTCTAATAAATTCAAAAGTATTTAGATGATTAGATGGTTCATATATTACCCAATTAGAATTTATTATTATATCATAAGAATCTGACATAAGCTTATATAATATTACAAGTAATTGTTCTATATTATCAAATTTTAATATGTCCATAAGCTCTTCTATAGACATGCTTTTATTTTTATTTAATAAGAATAATATATGCTCTTCTACATTAGTAAATTTATCAGCCCTCATTCGAGCATTGGCAGTATCTATTAATCTATTGTATCTCTTTCTAACAGCATTTTCTGATCTATTTACAAGATTTCCAATATCTTTCCAAGTATAATTAGCAGTTCTGAATTTAAGTATGATTTTATCCTCTTCTAGTGTATATCTCATAATTTATTAAAATACCTCCACATTAAGTCTCTTCATCGTCAAATACTTCTGTTGTTGTTTCGTTAAAAATGTTTACAGCATCTACATTAGTTCTAAGTCTTATTAAAAAGAAAGCTTTTATACTACTAACAACTGTTACATTAATTATTAAAGTTATTATTGCCCACTCAGGATTAAAATTAGACATTATTAGTGATCCAAATAAATACACTATTCCAAAACTAACACTTGAAAATATCAAAACCTCTGGTATAAATATGTATCCTACAGCTAAAAGTGCTATTACTATAACATAAACTACATTAAAATCTCCTATTATCCAAGCACTATCCACCACATCCACCCCATCCACATACATCACAATTTAGACACCCTGAGCCTATCTGTAGCCCCTCACCTTCCTTAGCATAGCAGACAGGACAGTATTTTTCTCCAGTTGTAGTATCTACCAAATACCCTTTAGCAGTAGCCATAAATTTGTGTTTATTTATTTCTTTAATAGTCTCTGTTCTCTTTTTCTTACTTTTAGATTTGCCTATTTCTACAAGCTCACTTATAGTAGAAGCTATAATCATAGCAATATTAGAATAGTTGTTCTTCCAATCTTTTATTTTTCTAGTCTGTTTAAGTATAGTGTCCATATCTGCGTTAGATCTAAGTGCTAAAGAGATTAGTCTTCCCATAGCATTAAATAATTCAGTGTATTCTTTAGTAGTTGTAGTAGATCGTATAAAAACTTCAAAAGGACTATTATTATCGTCAAAGCCTACCTCTATATTTACTACACTAACTACGTCTTTTCCTTCTTCTGAAAACTTAACTGTTTTCTTTAAGGAGTTTATAATTGTAGG
>JALHHX010000288.1 GCA_022837245.1 Lentisphaerota bacterium | reverse complement strand
ACCTTTACGCAGAAGGAATCGTGCGGCAAGTGTGTGCCCTGCCGGCTGGGGACCAAGAACATGCTCGAAGTCCTGACCAGGATCACCAAGGGCCAGGCCACGATCGACGAGCTGGACCAGCTCGAAGAGCTGGCGCAGGATGTGAAGTCGGGCTCCTTGTGCGGTCTGGGCCAAACAGCGCCCAACCCGGTATTATCCACGATCCGCTACTATCGTGATGAGTACGAGGCGCACATTCTGCGGCACGAGTGTCCGGCGCGGGTGTGTGTGGAGCTCATCAAGTTCCAGGTGAACGAAGAGAAGTGCACCAAGTGCGGGAGCTGTTTCAAGGTGTGTCCGACGCAGGCGGTGAGCTGGAAGAAGAAAGAGGTGGCCCGGATCGATCTGGAGAAATGCATCAAGTGCCGTTCCTGCATCATTGCATGCCGCTTCAACGCGATTGACTGATTTTGAGTGAACAGTGAAGAGTGAAGAGTGGAAAGTGAACGGTAAGCGGGACGGGCGGAGACTATTCAAGGGGTTGGCGGCACTCCGCAACCTGCACCTCCGTAGAGATCACTCGTCACTCACAACTCGCCACTCGCAACTTATAAGATGAGAGAGGATCAATGGACAAAGATACCATCACCTTAACGGTAAATGGCAAGGATTTTCGAGGGAAGAAAATCCAGGGGAAGCGAGGGCAGACGGTGCTCGAAGTCTTCAGGGCTAACGGCATCCATGTCCCCACCCTATGCTACCACCCCCAAATGCCGTATTACGGCGGATGCCGCTTGTGCATTGTCGAGATCGAGAACATGCGTGGACTGCCGCCTTCGTGCACTACTCCGGCCACCGACGGGATGGTGGTCAATACTCACAGCGAAAAGGTGGTACAGGTCCGCAAGACCGTCCTCGAGCTGCTGCTGGCCTACGGCGACCACAACTGCCTGTTCTGTGAGCAGTCGGGCAACTGCGAGCTGCAGAACCTGGTCTACGAGCATGGGATCGAAAAGAGTCGTTTTCAGACCACGTTTGTGCCAAAACCCAAGGACGACACCAATCCCTTTATCATTCGGGATCAGAGCAAGTGCGTGCTGTGCGGACGCTGCGTGCGAGCCTGTCTCCATGTTCAGGTCAATGGTGTCATCGATGTGGCGATGCGGGGTTCCGAGTCATTCATCACGACCTTCAACAATACCTCGTTGAAGGATTCCAACTGCGTTTACTGTGGTCAATGCGTGCAGGCCTGCCCGGTGGGAGCCCTGACGCCGAAAAAGGCCAAGACTCTGGGACGTTCCTGGGAGGTGCAGAAGGTCCGTACGACTTGCGCCTACTGCGGTGTGGGCTGCCAGCTGTGGCTTCATGTCAAGGACGGCAAGATTATCAGTGTCACCGGGGTTGAGGATGGCGCTCCCAATGAGGGCCGCTTGTGTGTCAAGGGCCGCTTCGGCTACGACTGGATCTACTCGGAGGATCGGCTCAAGACGCCGCTCATCAAGGAGAACGGAAGCTTCCGGGAAGCGTCCTGGGATGAAGCCCTGGACCTTGTGGCTGCTAAATTCAAGGAAATCATTGCCAAGGACGGCCCCGATGCCATCGCCGGGGTCAGCTCCTCCCGCAGCATCAACGAAGACTCATACCAGATGCAAAAACTCTTCCGGGCGGTACTGGGCACGAACAACATCGACAACTGTGCCCGGGTCTGCCACGCGCCGACGGTGGCCGGTCTGGCAAAGAGCTTCGGTTCCGGGGCGATGACCAATTCGTTCAAGGATTTCGCCAAGGCCAA
>JALHHX010000067.1 GCA_022837245.1 Lentisphaerota bacterium | reverse complement strand
TTTTTTTGTTTTGTTATTCCGTCAGTCAGCCTTATTGACTGAATCAACGGTGTTTAGGAGAGGGATTTCTGCGCGAAAAAATTGATTTGGAATCCCTGAAGGAGGCCGTCCACGTGCTTCGCGACCCACGCAGCCTCGGCATGGCCATTGCGATCCCAATGCTCATGCTGGTGCTTTTCGGCTATGCCTTGACACTCGATGTCGACAACGCTCCCATTGTGGTGTGGGATCAAAGCGCCACGCCGCAAAGCCGCGAGCTGATCAGCCGCTTCGATGGTTCCGAATACTTCAGCATCCGTGGCAATGCCGGCGACTACCATGAGATAGAAGAGGCCATTGACTCGCGCCGCGCGATGGCGGCGATTGTGGTGCCGGTAGATTTCGCGACCGAGCTCACGGCCGGACGCGAGGTGGCCGTGCAGATGATCGTGGACGGCAGCGACGCCAACACCGCCATGATCGCCATGGGCTACGCCCGCGCCGTCGCGGCCATTTACTCGCGCCAAGTCGCCTCGCAGGCCACCGCACGCTACGGCGGAATGTTCCCAGCCGATCCCGTCGAAGTCCGCCCGCGCGTCTGGTACAACGCCGGCCTGGTCTCCCGCAACTACATCATCCCCGGGCTTATCGCCGTGATCATGGCCGTCATCGCCGCCCTGCTGACCTCGCTCACCATGGCCCGCGAATGGGAGAGCGGCACGATGGAGCAGCTTCTCTCCACTCCGATGCGCGGCCCGGAGCTGATAATCGGCAAGATGATACCGTACTTCACAATAGGTATGGTCGATGTGCTGCTGGCAGTCTTGATGGGCGAATTCGTCTTCCACGTGCCGTTTAGAGGGAGCGTGGGACTGCTCTTCGGAGTGTCGGCGGTCTTCCTTGTCGGCGTCCTATCCGTGGGCATGCTCATAAGCATCGTCACCAAGAGCCAGCTATTGGCCAGCCAGCTTGCGATGATCGTGACGTTCCTGCCGTCGTTTCTCCTCTCCGGATTTATGTACGCCATCGACAACATGCCGCCGCCGCTCCAGATCTTGACCCACATAATCCCCGCCCGCTACTTCATAGCCATCCTCAAGGGGATATACCTCAAGGGAGTCGGCCTCGAAATCCTCTGGCCGGAAGCACTTCTGCTGACGCTCTTCGGAGTTGTCGTGCTGACCCTCTGCATCCGTAAATTCAAAATGAAGGTGGCGTCATGAAGATTGAACGTGTCAAACGCATGACGATCAAAGAATTCATACACGTCTTCCGCGATCCAAAAATGAAGGGCGTGATCTTTCTTATGCCAATCATACAGGCGCTCGTCTTCGGGTACGCAGTCACGACCGACGTCCGCAACGTCGCCACGGCGGTTTACGATCTCGACAACAGCTCCGCCAGCCGCGAGCTTGTGGCGCGCTTCGAAAATTCGGGCTATTTTGAAATCGTCTCGACTCCCGGCGCTGACGACGAAGTGCGCGGCCTTCTCGACCGCGGCGATGTCCGCGCCGTGCTGCGCATGAACAAGGGTTTCGAGAAAGATCTATTAGGGAGTCGCTCCGCCCAGCTGCAGGTATTGCTCGACGGAACCGACTCCAACACCGCCGGCATCGTGCTGGACTACAGCTCCCGCATAGCAGGCGCGTTTTCGCGCGAAGTTCTAGCAAGCCGCCTCGCCAGGCAGCGCGGGCGTGTCGCCGCATCCATGCCCGGCGTTGAAATCGAAACTCGAGCCTGGTTCAACGAAAACCTGGAAAGCCGCAACTTCTACGTCCCGGGAGTCATCGCCATGCTAGTCATGCTCATCACCCTGATGCTCACTAGCATGGCCGTCGTCCGCGAAAAAGAAGTCGGCACGATGGAGCAGGTCATGGTCACGCCCATAACCCCGGGTGAATTCATCCTCGGCAAGAGTCTGCCATTCGCGATCATCGGCTTCATCGACGTGATCGTCATCGCCCTGATATGCGTCTTCTGGTTCGACGTCCCGATCCGTGGCAACTTGATGCTGCTCCTTGCAGCCTCGGGCCTCTTCATCATGACCACTCTCGGCATCGGTCTCATAATCTCGACCATCAGCCAGACCCAGCAGCAGGCTATGATGAGCACTTTTTTCTTCTACTTCCCCGCCGTGCTCCTCTCCGGCTTCATGTTTCCCATCGCCAACATGCCTCTCATCGTGCAGTGGTTCACATACCTGAATCCGTTGCGATATTTCCTGATCATCATCCGCGGCATATTCCTCAAGGGTATCGGGGTCTCCATCCTGTGGCCCCAGATGCTCGCCCTCGCGACTATGGGCATCTTAACCCTTTGGTTCGCATCACGCCGCTTCCATAAAACCACCGTTTAGGAGAAAACACGCCGTGTCACAAAATAACACCGCACTCTTAATCCGCCTCGCCAGCTGCTCCCTGCTCGCCGCTATCTTCATGGCGGCCGCCCCAGGTTTCGCGGTCGACGCCCCCGCCACCAACCGCCTAGCACTGGCCGACGCCACAGCTATCGCGCTTGAGCAAAGCCCCATCCTCAGCGCCTCCGGTTTCGAACGCGAAGCCGTGCAGTGGCAAAGCCACCACCATACCACATGCGGTTATTGTAATCCTGAGACAAAAACACCAGATTACATGAACCTGTGCGCGGGATTGCAATAGAGCCGTAGTCTGGCACCGAAATCCGTGGTCTTGAGCGCGTGATTACTCAAACTTGGCCAGCAGCGCGCAGGATCGCTTATCGTCTTTGACGAAGGTAAGGCGACCGTCCTCCCATGAAACAGCGGCGGGGATTGCATCGCGGTTATTGTCTAGAACAGTAGCAGACACGCGCTTCATGTTCGAGATCCCTTTTATTTCCGCTTCGAGCACCTGCTCCGTTCCCCGGTAGTCAACAAGAAGGACACAGGCCTTTTTCCCATCGTCCGACAATGCGGCCAGCCCGTAAATAGTTTTGCCTGCAAATTCGCACTTGACGATGACGGTATAGCCGGCAACGATTTCCCCGAACATGCGGAGGGCGTAGAAGTTCTTGTTGAACATCCGGTTGGCGTCTGCAAAGCCCCAGCTCCCATCCACGCTGCATCCGTAGAAGAAGGCGCTGTCGAGTGGTGTCAGCTGGAACCCGGACAGCACCGCCAGCGTAAACGCGGCAGAGTCGATGTTGTTGTGGCCGGTCGGCCCCTCTAAGGCACGTCGACGCATGTCCGGAGACGAGGAGCCATGGACTCCGTCCCAGCTCAGGATGTAGTGCCATTCGTTGATGGACGTTTCGGTGTTGCCAAAACCCAGTTCATCGAGAAAGGCGCGCATGCGGGCTGGCTGGGCGACGAGGTAATCGACGTTCGCCCCATAGTGATGCCATGAAATAAAGTCGGGGGCCACGTCCGCGGCCTTGCAGGCGGCGAGAAGTTTGCGCAGATAATCCTCTTTGGGGCCGCAAAGCGCCGGGCCGCCGATCTTCAGCGACGGGAACTCTTTCTTGAGACGTTTCAGGATAGTGACGAAGAGGAAGATGAATTCCTCGTCGGTGCCATCCCAGCATGCGCCGTGAAGATCGGGCTCGTTCCAAATTTCCCAGTACTGAATATCCCACTCGAATCCTTTGGCCCAGCCTTGTGTGTAGTGGCGCACGATGCCCGCGAGCACCTCGGCATACTTTTCCGGATCTGCCGGAGGCTTGGTGTTGAAGTGTACGTCGCCGGTGTGCTCGATGCTAGTCCCCATGCGGTAGAATATCTTCATGCCGACATCCTGGGCGAGCTTCAGGGCCGCATCCGTGGCGTCGAAATAGTAGTTTTGGGGATCGGATGGATCCGCATGTATAAGCGGGAAAACGAAGTGGGTGTCGACGATGCGCTGGCCGTGGTTGACTAGGGCCCAGTCGTGGGTGCGCGCGGAATAGAGATTTAGCGACTTCAACTCTTCGTCCACGGTGTAAAAACCGCGCGGATAAAGCACAGGCGCGAAGCCGGATGAGTGCAGGGCGGGATTTATTTTTCCGACATTCTCTGTAAAATCAATTTTGGTTATGGTGGGCATTGTTTATTATAAACGTTGAGGTTTTATTTGTAGTAATACAGCGAGGATCCGTGGCGGAGGGAGTGCCTTCGGGTCACATTATGCTGGCGGTTTTGAAGGAGAGGCGCGTCTTGATGTTGCCTACTATTTGCCGCCGCATAAGCTCTATCCATTCCTGGCGAGACACTAAATCGCAAACCACTATCTTGTCCCACGGTGGATCGCGGTTCAAGAAGCATGTGCACTGCCCAAGGAACGAGACAAACGCCGCATGCAACTCCTCAGGCGCGGAGTCTGGCATCGCCATCTTCAGCAACTTGCGCAGAATGTCGATCGTGGGATTGAAAAAAGAATTGAATAAATCCGCGCAGAACTGCGTCGGCATGCTACGCTCGCGGGCGACGAGTTTGCGGATCAACGATGACTCCTCGTCTTCGCTCAGAAAAAGCCCAAGCATGAAACCCACCCAAGCATCCAGCGCCGCCTCCCAAGTGCCCTGGTCTTTCACGGTCGCCACCAATCCCATTTGAGGTTTGCTGACTTTTTCGAACGCCTCGCTGAAAATCGTCTCGTAGAGCGATTCCTTGGAGCGGAAATAGTAGTTGACGGACGCCCCGTTGACTTCGGCCTTCCTGGCGATCAATCTCACCGTGGTGTCCCGGTAGCCAAGCTCTGCGAAAAGCTCGCGGGCCGCATCCAGAATATGCCAATACGCCGGGAGAATCTTCTTGGTATCGCGAACTTCATTCATATTGGGGCCCCTTGTTTTAAAACAACACTTTAAACAGAAAAACTCTAGCGTTATCTTGCCAGAAACAGGCGACGGGGTCAAGAACAATCACCGGAGGTCATGACCACCCCCGGCACAGTGGTTAGCGCCGCTCAGGCCGTTGGCGTTAATGGCACCGTTGACGGCTGGGTTGCACGTCGTCGAGCCATACGCACCTTCGGTCGAGCCAGATAGATCCTCACCTGTGAGGGTCGTAATGCCATATGCATGCACCATGTGAACGCTTTTGAACTGCCATCCATCCACGGTATTTTAGAAGAGGCCCCATGCGGGGGCCGTCGCCACGGCTTTAGGTCGATGGAGGGTAGCGTAGAATCAGTTGATGCTGGCGACGGGCATGACTTAGAAATTGCCAGGGGGAGCAGGGCTTGAAGCCGCGATCTCGGTTAAGCCGTCCTATTCGGAACTGCAGCGCCACCGCTGCAAACAGAGAGCGATAAACCTCCCGCAACGACAAGTCGGGGTCCCAGATGTGGATGGCTTCGGCGCCTGCGCCATTCACCTCGATGATTCCAAAGTCTTCGCCCTCCTTGAGGCGTTCCAACGACTCATAACGGATGTCAAACCGCCCGTAGTGGAACTCCGGCATGCTACGGGCAATCGCGTCGAATCGGGCGGACAGCGCCGGCGTGATTTCGGCGCGGGCATCCTTATATAGCCCGCCCGCGCGAATGCTGCCGATGAAGGCCAGTTGCACCACCTCGCCGGCCGCCGGGACATCGTCCAGATCTTCGCGATCCATTCCTGAATGAAGAGACTTGCGCCCCATATGCGTGGAAGACTTGAAGCGGGCTCGTTCGTCCTTAAGGATTAATTCGCGCACTGTGGACTGGCCATCGCCTACAACGTTTGCGGAAGTGCGCAAGGTGAGAGATATGACGCGTCCTGTCTCTTCGCCGGGAATTCGGGCATAGAATACACCCGCCTCGCCTTCGTATGTCAAATACCGCTGGAATACGACACGTTCTCCGGCAGGATACTGGTCGAGATACTCACGAAGGGCTTCGCTGTCCGGGACAAGACGCACGCCAAAACCCTGCCAGCCGATATCGGGCTTGACTACGAGCGGGAACTCGATGCCCGCCTCCTCGATGGCTTGTATGGCCAGAGCGGAGTTTTCCTGCCTGCTATCAGCAGTTCCGTCTGGAGAAAGCTTGATCGCAACGTATCGGGCGACCCAGCGCTGCTGCTCGGAGCCTATCTGATCAAGCACTTCGCTCTTGGATTCACCCCAGTACCCGCCGGTCTCGATTTTTGGATTGCATCCGCACGGCAACATAATGCCGCGATGCCGCACCGCCCATCCCATCCAGCATAAACCGACGGGAATGTAGAACAACCACGGTGGAATCCGTTCGGCACTTGCAACCCTGGGCTTCAAGTCGTGTCCCTGCGGCACAACCTCGCAGGAGCCGTCGGCCTTTCCGGGTTTGCGTTTGAGCAGTCCGCGGATTGCCGTGAAGGGATGACGCTCCGAGACTGCGGCGACCGTGCTCCAATGCGGATTACGGGTACGGAGAATCGTGAACACCACAATAAACACAATCAAGACGCCCCATGCCACGTATCCCAGAT
This sequence comes from Lentisphaerota bacterium, assembly GCA_022837245.1. Classification (GTDB taxonomy): domain Bacteria; phylum Verrucomicrobiota; class Kiritimatiellia; order RFP12; family UBA3636; genus JAAZFF01. The sequence continues at coordinate 5,098 of JALHHX010000067.1, read as the reverse complement.
CCTTCAGAACGGTTTCACCCAGAGTCAGGACAAGCGTGAAGGCAATGCCCGTGTAGATGGCGTCGGCCACAATCGTGACACGGGCGAAACGGCGAAAGGGAAACCCAAACCACCCGCAGGCAATGTAGGACGGGAAAAGGACGCCTGGAACCATCCTCGCAAGCCCTACGACGCGGATGAAGTTCCGATCCAGCCATTGTCGGACGCGCGCCACGTTCGGCCCGATAACCATGCGGCGTAGCCATGGGATGCGATGCGCCATAGAACCAAGACCGTAGATTGCAAAGTCGCCAACAACCGAACCGACGAAAAGGATTCCGAGGGCGAAGTACCACGGCATCCCGTTTTGGACGACCAAGAATGCCCCGGTAACGGTCGCCACGTCCTCATGCAACAATGACAAACCAAACAACGAGAACCCCAGGGCAAGACACGAACTCGAACAAAAGTATTCCATATCGATTTAAAAAACCACCGCATCAGCATCCACACGCAACCTTAGCGTGAAAATGGAACGGGAAAAAGTCGAGGGTGAGATTGCCGATTTTGATAAAGAAAGTCAAGTTGTTTTCCGGGAATCGTGTTTACGGAAGCGCGTTTACACATAATTCATAATCTTGAAATAAAACTGAATGCCTTCAGTGTGGGTGGAATAAAAGCAAAATCTCATGATGCAGGGTCCAGACACTGCCACGGCACCAACTGGGCTACTCGATGTTCTGCACTTGTTCGCGCACAGTTTCGAGCGCAGACTTCATCTCGATGACAATCCGCGCAATGTTTGCGTCGTTCGCCTTGGAACCGATGGTGTTGATTTCGCGATGGATTTCCTGGCACAGGAAGTCGAGTTTTCTACCACATGGCTCCTGCCCATTGCACAGCTCCTCAAAATGATCAAAATGCGCCGCTAGTCGCGAAAGCTCTTCGGAAATGTCGCTTCTGTCGGCACATAGCGCCACCTCGCGTGCGAGCGACGGGTCGCCGGGCGGGATAGGCGCGTCGAGCTCCGCTATACGGCGCTCCAGCGCCTCTTTATAGCGCAACGGCACCGAAGGCGCCAGCCGGACGACATCTTCCCGGAGCAAACGCAATGCGGCAATGCGGGCCTCTAGATATTCCTTAAGCGCCGCCCCTTCCGTCGCGCGCATGGTAACGAGCGAAGCTAGCGCGGCGTTGAGCGCAGTCTCCACGAGCCGCCACGCCTCGTCTTCCGTCAGACGCGCAACGGGGAGTTTGACAATGTCTGGCAGTGCGAGAATCCGAGAAAGCGTGAAGTCGTTCTCAAGCCCCGTCTCCATGGCTAATTTTTCCATGTTTTCAGCCACGGCCCGGACTTCATCCACGTCGTAAACGCCACCTGTTCCGCCATTCAAGTCCGCCACTTTGATCTGGCACTGGACCCTGCCACGCGCAACAGCCGAAGCCACAAGCGCCTGGCAACGGCTTTCGAAGACCGCGAACTCCGACGGCGCGGAGAATGAGAAGTCGAGCTGCTTGCGGTTTACCGACGCAAGCTCGACGGCAATGCAGACCCCGCCACCGTCCGCCGATCCTCTGCCGAATCCCGTCATGCTTTTCAGTGCCATTTGCCCATCCCTTCTGCCAGTCAATCGTCGTCCGTTACGGAGACTTTCTTCCCGCCGCTGCTCTTCCACTTGAGCCAGCCGTCTATGAAATCGCCAATATCGCCGTCAAGCACCGCGTGCACGTTGCCGGTCTGTATCCCGGTGCGCAAATCCTTGGCCATGGTGTATGGCTGCAGCACATAGGAGCGGATCTGGCTGCCCCAGGCAATAGAACCCTTTTCGCCGTAAAACTTCTCCATCGTTTCGCGCTTCTTGTCCTGCTCCATTTCGTATATTTTCGCCTTCAGCACGCTCATGGCCTTTGCCCGGTTCTTGTGCTGCGAACGTTCGGCCTGGCACGACACGACAATGCCGGTGGGAACGTGACGAATACGGATAGCCGAGTCGGTCTTGTTCACGTGCTGTCCGCCCGCCCCACTTGAACGGAAAGTGGTGATCTCGAGATCGTCTTCGTTAATCTCGACATCCACGTCGTCGTCGAGCTCCGCGATAACGTCGAGAGATACGAACGAAGTGTGGCGGCGACTGTTGGAATCGAACGGACTGATCCGGACGAGGCGGTGAACTCCGCGCTCGGCTTTGAAATATCCGTATGCATTAGGGCCTGATACAAGGAAAGTGACGGATGTTATGCCGGCCTCGTCGCCCGGAGCGATGTCCACCACCTCGACTTCGTACCCGACGCGTTCGCAAAAGCGCTGGTACATGCGGAAGAGCATGCTCGCCCAATCGCAGGATTCAGTGCCGCCCGCCCCTGCGTGTAGTGACAGGTAAGCGTTGCAATGGTCGAGCGGGCCGTTGAGCAACGACTGCAGTTCCAGCCGATCGAACGCCGCCTCTGCCTTTTCGAGCAATTCCGAGACATCGGACAGCGCTGCGGCTCTGGAGTCACCTTCCGGCTCGGCGTCGGCAAGCTCGTACATCACATCCGCATCCTCCAAGAGCTTTTCAACCGCATCGTACGGCTTTACAACCGCCTTTTCAACGTTTGTCTTGTCAATCACGCCCTTGGCCGCCTTGGGGTCGTCCCAAAATCCAGACCCCGACGCGAGGGCTGACAACTCTTCTATTTTCTTACGTCTGTTATCGACGTCAAAGATAGCCTCGCATTTCCACCAGTCCTTCTTTCAACTGGGCGAGCCTGGGCTCTATTTCATCAATCGGTATCATTATGTTTTCTTTTATCCTTGGCTTTTTCTCGTCAGACCCGATAATGCCACAAAAGCACCCCATTGTGCAAGGATGAAACAGGTCGGATGAAACGGGGGATGAAACGGGTCAACGGGAGGCACCGATTCTGATGGAGGGGAGGCCGAGGGACGGATCCGCGCAATTGGAGGCGAGAACACGTTCGATGTGGGCGTTCGCAGCTTCCGGATTCAATGGACGCGGTTTGACGCCCACGAGACGCTCGAAGTTGCCCGCGTAGATTTTCTCCAGAACGGGGCGTTCGAGCCCGATGCCCATGACGTGGCGGCGCGTCGCCGTTCCGAAACCTTCGAAGCGGCCGGTCGTCTCGAGAAATTGGCGCATCATCCGCACTTTGTCGGTCATGCCAAGGCTCTTCTCAGACCATGGCTCGCGCGGCGCGAAGTTGTCTGTGCCGAAGATGAGCCTATCCTGATATTCTGTGAAGAAGTCATGCCAGCCTTCAGGGTTTTCTGAGAAGTTGCGATACATTTCCGAGCCCGGAGTTAGATCGAATGAGACGTTGGGGTGTTCATCTAAAAACCGCGAGGCGCATTCCATGTCTTGAGAGAGGAAGTAGAAATGAGCGAAGACGATCCGCAGACGTGGAAAGCGCTTTAGAACGTTGTCGACCTCTCCGTATATCGATTCGCGTTCTGGGAAGGTTCCGTCGGTGTAATCCCACCCCGCGGCCTTGGCGGCTGGAGAAACGAGGGCCGGATCCCAGAATGACGCCGGATCTGCAACGTGCGAGATTATCGGCATGCCCGACTCCTGCATGAAGTCGTAGAAGCCCTCGTAAACCGGATCGTCGAGACGGAAACCGATGCGCTTGCGCGAAGTGGGCTTGCCTTCGAGCATTTTAACGCCATCGCAGCCCGCTTCACGCAGAAGCTCGGCCTGGCCGCGGAGGTCACCAGCCGTGGCTGGGCCGTCGATGTTGTAGACGAGCCCTCCGAAGTTGTACACCTCATTCGGATAGAGCTCTTTGGCGAGGAAGGCGCACGCGTTGCAGTTGAGCGAGCGCTCCGGCGATCCCGGCACACACACGATACATGTGCGCCCGATGCCGGCGTCCGCCTGCAGGCTCATTAAATCGTGGATCACGTCGTGATGCGTCAGGTGCACATGGCAATCGATGGTGGGCAGCGGAAGCGCCTGGAAAGGCGCGGAGTGAATGTCGTTCATAAATCAACGCCTCCCTGTTCAGCGTATGGTTTCCTGCGGCACCATGAGCAGATGCGGCGAGAAAGCAAGATACGAGGGCACGCCGATGAAGCTGATACTCCCCGTGCGGTTAATGCAATTGGGGCCAACGACCTTCCAGACACCGCCGTCACGTCCGCGCGGGACTTCCACGACGGATCTGGACTGCGGTTTTTCAACGGCTGGGGTGGCGTCGAGGACTATCTTTCCCGCGGAGTCGTAAATTTTAATCGTGGGGCCTCCGTGTGCCCCTGCGTTTATTATGAAGCGCTCCGTTCCCTTCGGAACGAAAAAGTAGAATGTGCCCGAGACGTATTGTGAAGCCCCGGCGTGCAGCACGTGCGGATGATCGAGTTTTTTCAATGTTCCGTCATTCCACCGCAGCGTATAGTAACCATCTGCTTCGGCCTCTATCACAAGAGTATCTCCCGAGAGGTTTCCGGAGGCGATTCGCATGCTGTACTGCGAGCCACCGCCGTCCTCGTACACATCCTGCGGCGTGAAGAGCAGGTCGTAAACGGTCCCCGTAGATGCGAAAAACACAGGCGCCTTCTCGCCCGCTCTCGCGAACAGCTCGAGCGTCGCCTTGCGGAACGAATCGGGCGGCTGCATTCCGGCCGGTTCGGAGCCCGGGATGCGCACGCGCGCCGAGGAGAGCGGCACGAGTCGGCGGCTGAATATAGTGGACGGCACCTCCAGCGCTTTGACTTCGGAAAGCGCTTTCGATCCCGCTTGGAAGCGCTCCTCGACCTCTTCGTGCGTCGGGATCTGCCCTGCGCGGCTCCATGTGGAGGTGTCGAGCCCGACGTCGTTGCCCCGCCGCAGGAAATACCGATTGAAGGCCCAGCCATGCACCATGTGCGTGTCGATCAGGCGGGCAGTCCATGTACCCAATTCCTCAATCCGCTTGATTGCACCTTCCTCGCCGTAGGTTTTCTTCCAGTCTGCGATGTCACCTCCCCCAGAGCCCTCACGCACCTGAAGGAAGTTATTGAGGAAGTGCGCGTACATTCGCAGGCGGTCCACGCGGTCGCGCAGCACGAGGTGATGACGCTGGGGCCACGCCGCGCCGCCCAGGGGATTCGCCAGCCGGGCCAGCGCCGTGCGCGCGGCGGGCG
>JALHHX010000287.1 GCA_022837245.1 Lentisphaerota bacterium | reverse complement strand
TCACCGTCAACAGCCTGCTCCAGCCGCAGAGCGACCTGGAGGTGTATGGCTTTTTCTTCTCTCTCTCCATGATACTTTTCCTCAACCTCGTCGTCCTTTGCATGGCGCACGTCGCGCTCACACCAGTTACATTCAACGAAATGACCGGTCTCGCCCTCTACCTCGCCAAGGACTCCCTCGCATGGCTATGGAACGCATTCTCTGAAACAGCATGGCCATCAGCATAATCCGCATCCAGGAAAATTAGAAAAATATGGAAAAAAAAACGAACAAACAATCCTCCGAATTCATTGCCCGCGGCGTCTGCGTGCGCGACGGCATGATCCTCCTCTGCCGCAACATCAAACACGGAAACGTCTACCTCCTCGGAGGGCACGTCGAATTCGGCGAAGCCGCCAACAAAGCCGTCGAGCGCGAAATGATCGAGGAGACTGGTCTCGTGTCGCGTGCCACGCGCTTTCTCGCCGCCGTCCAAAGCCGCTTCACGCAGAGAGGCACCGACGTCTTCGAGCTGAACCTGCTTTTCGAACTTGAAATCGAGTCCGGCGCCAATCCCGCCGCCGCCCCGCGTAGCCTCGAAAGCGACATCGAATTCTTCTGGCATCCCCTTTCCGACGTGGCACAGTCCGGACTCCTCCCCGCGTCGATCGTGCCCCGCCTCGAAGGCTGGCTCGATGGCACGGATCCAGTGCGTTTTATACCGCCGGAGAGATAGATTTTTCCTCACGCGAAGGCACGACGCCGCGAAGCTTATATTCCAGCTAGAAGCCTGCGGGCAAGAGCCTGCCCGCAGGGAGTGGATAAAAGCTCCACGGGCGGAAGGCGAGTATTAGGATACAGGGCTTAGTGGCTGCGAAGGCGCAGTGCTCAATACCAGCGGGTGGCTAGGGCCTAAGGCCTAAAACCTTCTCCATCCCACGCAGCAAGAGCTTCGCGCAGTCGCGCCTTCGCGTGGGGCATACACGTGGCAAGGGCATGGAGAAGGTATTAGGCATTAGGTATTAGGTACTAGCCGCTCCGCGTGATACCCACACGCAGCAAGGGAAAATCTGCGGTAATCTGCGAAATCTGCGGATAACTTCCACGCAGCAAGAGCGATTAAGATTAAGATCAAGATGGGGCGAGTACATAAAAAAACTGGCTGCTAACCCATAAAAAAGGAAGGCCCCCCGCGAAGGGAGCCTTCCATGTAATCGTTTGGTTACGATTCAGCGGATATTCCGCTTAGCGTTCGACCGTTACGGTACGATCACTGCCTTGACGCGGAAGAACATCTTTGACGCGCCGCCCGTGGGGGCTTTCAGCGTCATGACTTCGTTTACAGAAGCGCTGGTGTCCGTTGCGAGCGGGTCGGTCTCGTCAGTCCAAGAGGCGTCCGAGAGGGCGGCCTTGGTCTGGAGCGAGTAAGTGACACCGGCTTCAGGCGCGGCGAACTGCACCACGAAGTACTCGTCCGTGCCGATCGTTTCGAACGCGACAGGTGCCACGCCCGCGCCCAGGCCGCCGCCGATCGACGGAGCAGTCGGATCCGCAGGAGGAGTCACACCACCACCTGTGGGCTCGACGCCGTAGTAGCCTTCGACGACGTAGCTCGTGTCATCAACCGCGGTCGTGATAGTCAGTTTGATGCCCCCTTCTTCTTTATCGGCGGTCAGCGGAGAATCAAGCGTCCACGTCGATCCGTCGTAAGAGGCGGCGTAGTCGTTTGTGACCGATCCGTTCTTGATCACACGTACCGCAGTCAGGTTCGTTGAGACTTCTGCGCGGGAGTTCATAGCGAACATTATCGTCCAGGGTTTTCCAGCCACGTCCTCGGAAGGAGGAGCACCAAGGATATTGGCTGTCGAATCCTGCCCCGCCGTCGTGAATGTAGCCCAACTGAAGTCGACATACGAAAGAACGCCTGCTTCCACAGACTGGCCTACAAAGTTGTCGACACGGCCTGTGCCGCGGAACGCGACAGAGTTGACCTTCTTTGCTGCTTGCTGAGAGAAGCTGCCGAAGTTTGCAATGACGAATACCTCCGTTGAGGGGGAGTCCTTCCTAAACATCACAGTGTCCTCAACGATGAAACGTACTGTTGGGTCTCCTTGACCGTAAGTGGTTTCAATGCGGATGTTGTACCAGTTGGTGGTGACCATTGCCACGCCATCCAGCTCAACCCAGGCATTCACGCCGCCGTCGTTGACGTACGCGCAGAGGACTGTGTTGGTGATCGAGTTGTCCTCAGCATCAATGTCTGTGCGGAGGAAAACCGCGGTCTGAACGGGGTTCAACTCATCGCCGTCAAAGCTTGTTGAGGCCGGGGCGGTGTCGGATCCCACCAGATAGATGTCCGCGTCAACCAGCACCTGCGCTGGTGAGCTGGTGAGGGCGTTGGGTGTCCATGTGAGGTCGGTCCCCTGCGTATCAAGTTTGAGATACTGGGTCTCAATGGCTGATTCGTCGTTTTCGCCTCTGGTCCATACGCCTTCGGTCGAATACGTGGCATTGGTCAATGCGTCGATGTCGGCGACAGTGTTAAAGTTTTCAGACCACCACGCATTTGTGGTGGCGCCGAAAGACGATAGACACATGCCTACAACAGCACTGACAGCCAATACTTTAGCTGTGTTTCTGATTTTCATGTAGCATTTGCTCCTGATGTGTTTTTGTTGTTTATGGGCATGGTTGCATAGCTGCATCCATTAGCCCTTACCCGGTACTGTACGATATCGCGGGGAGGGAAGTCAACAGGAAAAAACGGAAAAGTGCAAAATTGCAAAATTTTTATCTCACGCGAAGCCGCGACGGCGCGAAGCTCTTGTTGCGTGGAAGGTATCCGCAGATTTCGCAGATTACCGCAGATTTGCTTTTGCTGCGTGCCCTTGGGAAGGTATCCGCAGATTTCGCAGATTACCGCAGATTTGCTTTTGCTGCGTGCCCTTGCTGCGTATATGCCCCACGCGACGGCGCGACGGCGCGAAGCTATTGCTGCGTGGAAGGTATCCGCAGATTTCGCAGATTACCGCAGATTTGCCCTTGCTGCGTGTGGGTATCACGCGACGGCGCGAAGCTCTTACTCTTACTCTTAATCTTATCTCCCGAACGGCGGCAGAGGCCTGCCGGTCTCCAGTGGAAAAGGGACACAGGCGATGGAGGGCGACACGGCGTGGAGCCGCCCGTGGGCAGCGCCTTACGGCGCCATTACGAACAACGCCGCCAGCGCCTCACGGCGCCATTGCGAACAAAGCGCCCCGAGCCACCG
>JALHHX010000286.1 GCA_022837245.1 Lentisphaerota bacterium | reverse complement strand
AATCATGGCCAGACTTGCGTTGGCAGCGGAATGGCCGCAGGCTGAATCGCATGAAGAAGCAACTGGCGTTGGCAGCTAAACGGGTTGGGATAGCATTTTTGCTGGTCGTGGCGGGAACCGGTGCGGAGGAATCGGCGGTGGCAGGCAGTCCCCTGAGCCCTCCACCCGGAAAGCCATCCCGACAGACCTACCGAGTGCGGTGGCGACCTGGGGCGCAGATCACGCTGGACGGGCGGGCAGATGAACCGGCGTGGATGCAAGCGGTAGTGAACCGGCGGTTTGCGTTTCCCTGGAAACGGGCGAAGGCTCCAAAGACGGAATTCCGTGCGTTGTGCGACGGGATGCATCTCTTTTTTACGTTCCGTGTGCAGGATGCGGACACCGTGGTGCTCGATCATTTGCGGGACGAGTTGGATGTGGTGTTAGAAGACCGCGTCGAGGTGTTTTTAGGGCGGGATGACCAGATGCAGGATTATTACTGCTTCGAAGTGGATGCCCGGGGACGGGTGTATGACTATCGCGGCTCGTATTATCGGCGTTTGGAAGCGAAATGGCAGTGCATGGGGCTGGAAACCCGAGGGGTGCTGTTGCCCGGCGGATATGAGGTGGAGGGGCGTATTCCCCTGGAAAGCCTGGTGGCACTGGGGTTCCCGGCCTTGCGTCCCGGAGTGAAGATACGCGGCGGCCTCTACCGGGCGGAATTCAGCCATGACCGCAGTGGGCGGCCAATCGAGCCGCAAACCAGCGTGCATAACCTGGGCCGGAAAGCGGAGGGACCGCCCCCCGTCGAGGAATGGATAAGCTGGGTGGATCCGAAAACCCGGGACCCGGACTTTCATGTGCCGGCATCGCTGGGCTGGCTGAAGGTCGTGCGATAAGAAGCGCTGGGGCTGCGGGGTGGAAGGGATAAAGAGGAGGCGGCTTATTCGCGTTTTTTCAACCGGCAGGCGGCCCACAAAACGAGCAGCCCGAGCGCGCCGCCCAGGGTATCGAGCAAAACATCCTGCACACAACCTCCACGCGAAGGAATGAAAGTCTGGTGGAGTTCATCACTTATGGCGTAGAGAGTTACCAGGGTGAGGACCAGGCCGGCTTTAGGCCAGGGCCAGTCTGGGGCGCGCGAAACCGAGAACTGGTCTAAGGCCCACCAGATCAGCCAGGCCAGCACGGCGTACTCCGCCACGTGGGCGCATTTGCGCAGCACGACCACCACAGCATGGATTGCTTCGGGCGAAAGCTGCGGTACCAGCCAGCACAGAAATGAGCCGATGATGTGCCGGGAGCGGTCGAATGACATTTGGTCGCCGGAGGCGGAAAAGATTACCCCCATCCAGCACAACACCAGCAGCCAGCGCGCTATGAATAATTGCTTTCTTGGCACGGCGTATGGAAACAGAAGGTTGCCGAAGGAGGCAATGGCAAATATGTTTAGGTTGCGAACTGGCTGCGGGCTAAACCATAATCACCGGTATGTTGAAACTGGGCGTTAATGTGGATCATGTGGCGACGTTGCGCGAAGCGCGCTACCGCGGGCGCGAGCGGGGTGAACCCGACCCGGTGGCCGCAGCGCTGGCTTGCGAGGCGGCAGGTGCGCACGGCATCACCGTCCACCTCCGCGAAGACCGGCGCCACATGCAGGATCGCGATGTTTGGAAGATGCGAGAGGCCATCAAGACGCGGCTCAACCTGGAAATGGCCGTTGCGCCGGAGATTGTTGCGATCGCCCTTCGCCTCAAGCCGGACATCGTTTGCCTGGTGCCCGAACGGCGGGAGGAAATTACTACCGAAGGCGG
>JALHHX010000285.1 GCA_022837245.1 Lentisphaerota bacterium | reverse complement strand
ACAGACAGGAAATTATCTGTCGTCTTCTGGACGGCGGCGACGGGCCGATACGGCGCTTCCCGACGTGTGACCGTCGCCCCGTTTGGCGTGGTGAAGGTCGTGCCGATGCTGCTGAACAGGCCATTGGCGCTGTAGAGCATGGCTTCGCCCGCATCCGAGTTGACTCACGGATAAATGTTACCCGGGGCGGGGGACCGTCAGGTCTTGGTTGACTCACGATCCAGGTTACCCAAGACAGTGAAAAATATCTTTAGCTTGGCCTCAATCCTTTTCTTCAAAGCAAAGGGATCCAACGCGGCGTGTTGAGCCCGCAACCGGGCCTTGATCGGCTCGGGGATTTGAGGGCTTTCCAGCAGTCGCTGATAGGGGGTTTGTGGTTTCTTTTCATAGGTCTTAATGGTCTTGCCTCCTTGCCGTTCCCGGCGAAGTAGTTTGAAGGTGGGCCGGAAGTGATTCTGATACAGGCTCCATTCCTTACTATAGAGGTCGTTGAGCAAGGGCACCAGTTGTGGATGCGCAAAGCGCTGGTAGCCCAACAGTTGGCGCACGTGAGTCCAGTTCTTTTGCTCGCAGTGGGCATTGTCGTTCTTGCGATAGGCGCGGCTGCGCGTCCAAGGCACTTTGAGCGGACGGCCCGTCAGGTATTCGTAGAGGGGCCAGTTGAGGAACTCACTGCCGTTGTCACTGTGGAAGCTCCGCAGGGGAAAGGGAACCACGCGCTCCAGCTGCCGGATTGGATCCCGGATGGCATGGCGGGCTTTGTTCCCTACGGCGCGGTTCTCCGTCCACCGCTGAAGAGGTCGGTAAAGGTGAGGGAATTGACGTAATCGCCGCTCGTGGTGTCGTCGCAATGGGCGACGGTGTCCACGGCCACGGTGCCGGGTTGGCGGGTATCGGCCGGCCCACCCCGGGTGGGCACCTGGTGGCGCAGAAGGGTGCCCGGCCGGGTAGCCCGCAGCCCTCTCCGGAGTTGCCGCGCCCGGATTGGGCGCAGGAGCCGGTCGATCTGCGCGGGGCTGATGGCTTGGAGTTTGGCCTGCACCTCCGCGGAGAGCGGCGTGTAGTGGCGCTCGTAATACGGGAGCCATTCCGGCAAGGCGGCCTTAAGCAGCTTGCTGCACAGTTGATCGCTCGCGTGCCAGATGACTTTAAGCACCGGCCGCAACGGCACCGGGTCGTAGCGGAGCTTGGGCCCCGGCCGGCGGCGGGTTTCGGGCGGGGCCAGCGGCCGGTGCAGCAGGCGCAGGGCGCTCTTACGGTGATAACCGCAGGTGGCGCAAAACTCATCCAAAATACGCCGCTTATACAGCCGACCAGCGCGCTGATAGCGACCGTGAATGCGGGCTAGGGATTCCCGCTTGGCGGATAGACTCATGTTCGGTACTTCGGTAACCATGAACTTGAGTCAACGTATCGGCGAACATCTCGTCCACCTTCCCGCCCCGGTAACATTTATCTTGAGTCAACTCGGCAGGCAAGCTAATGATCAAGGTTGACTTTTGTTCTGACGACTGCGCGGATAGCGTGGGCGGTCCCTACGCTTGGATTCAGCGCCTGCCGCCCCAGTTACGCCGTTTGGGCATAAGTGTGCGGATTAGACTCCTCAGTTGGCAGGACCCTTCCAGTGGCGCGGCTTTCCAGAGTCTCAAGCGTGACAACTTCGAAGTCGCCGCGCAGCGGTTTCAGGATACGGCGAGCAACGTCCGTTGGTTACTGGAACAAACTCAGCCTCATCCACCAGACGTCTTTGTGGCAAACCACGTGGTCCCAGCCCTCTTTGCTGGCCGATATTTGCG
>JALHHX010000284.1 GCA_022837245.1 Lentisphaerota bacterium | reverse complement strand
GTCACGGCAAACCCCGTCCGCACTCTCACTCTAAAGGGGGCGTTGCGGGGCAGGCTGTGCAGAAACTCAGCGAGGACTCGATGCGGCCGCGATGACGCAAACCGAATAGAGTGGGGTTCTCAGCCCCGCGACATCAGCGCTCCGGTTCCGAAGGCGTTCGAAGCGCGGATAATGTTGAATGCCAGGACCGAGAGGGCAGCTTCGGCTTTCACCCGCCGCAAACCGCGGGTCAGGAAGCGACCTCCGCCAGACATTCGCTTGATGGTGCCGAAGGGATGCTCGACCGTGCAGCGCCGGATCGTCATAAGATCAGGGTTCTCCTGAACCCGACGTTCCATCCGATCGAGCGCGCCCTGATCCACGAGCCTGTGAATGGTGCGCTGATATCCCGGCGTACACTGCTGTTTGATCTGGCAAGTCTGGCAGGCGGGCGTTCTGTAACGGATCGCCCGATTTCGGGTATGCTTGCCCTTGGGATACATGGTTTCACCAGCAGGGCAGTGGATCGTGTCGGTCTGCTCGTCATGGACGAATTGCACGGGGCGGAAGTATTGCGCGCTCATGGCCCCGCGCTTGATCGGCGCTGCCACGCGGACACCGTCCCGTTCGCAACGCGCGACTTCCTGCGCGTTCGAGTAGCCTCCGTCCGCCAGCACTTCGAGCTGGTCGACGTCGAGCACTTCTTTTGCCGCTATCGCCATTGGATGCAGCAACTGGCTGTCGTTGGCTTCGTTGGCGACATCGTTGTGAATGATCAGCCCGCTTTCGATATCGACGACACTCTGGAGATTATAGGCTGGGAACTTCGGCGCCCGGCCATATCCCATTGGTCGTGCATCCGGCTCTCCGAAGACCACGACGTTGGTATCATGCTCAGCAAGTTCGGCCTGCCGCTTTTCCAAGCGCTGCTTACGGCGTTCGAGTGACGCGATCGCGCTGGCAAACGCCGCGCGATTGACCGTCTGATCGCGCGCGCCCGCCGAGTGTTGATCTGCTATGTTGAGGCGGTCGAGATAGTAGGCGATTTCTGTTTCGGTATGAGCGATGTCGCGTGCCAGACGATCCGCTCCTGCAATATTCTTCGCGCTGGCAACCGCCCGCATCTTTGTTCCGTCCAGCGCCACCTTGCCAGGAGTGACCAAGCCGTTCTCGCGACAGAAGCTGATGAATGCGGCGCCCGTGCCGATGATCGCTTCGGGGTTGTCGTGCCGGAACGCCGCAATGGTCCGATAATCCGGGGTCATTCGCCGCATCAGCCAGATGGCCTCCAGGTCGCGCTGGCAGGCGCGCTCCAATTGTCGCGATGAACGCAACTGGTTCAGGTAGCCCCAGATGTAGAGCCGCAGCATGTCGCCGGGGTGATAGCCAGGTCGTCCTGTCGGGGCAGAGACGGTGCGCTCGAAGCCGAGCGCCGTGAGATCGAGGGTTTCGACGAAGGCATCAATGACGCGGACGAGAGAGTCCTGCGACACGTAATCTTCAACACAGGCGGGCAGCAGTAACGGCTGGCTCCGGTCATATCCCTCAATAAAGCGTCCCATCGTGCCCCCGTCCCGCAAATAATTAAGTGTACCATCCGCAGGTGAATAACCCCAGTAAATGCTTGGCAATACGAGCAATATCTACTGAGCGCGCTTGGGCTTCCCGTCCTCACTGTTCGGCGGCGCTGTCCAGCTACCCGACCAGGTGGAAACTCCGGATCGTCCCTGCCTAGACTCTCGCCAATATGTCGATTAGTCTCGACACATGGAATCAGATAATGCCATCCTCGCTTTCGCCGCGCTCGCGCAACCGACC
>JALHHX010000283.1 GCA_022837245.1 Lentisphaerota bacterium | reverse complement strand
GATCGGAGTGGGGGAGGGCATGCTAACTGTCTAAAACCGAAATTCAGAAAGTTGAACGCAGAAATCCAGCGGTCAGTGGTCAGAGAACACTCGTCAGAGCTGGAATGCGGACAGGCTGAAACGAAGAAAACTGGAATTATTCACGGATCACAGGTCAGGCACCGCGGACGCTGCCCAAGTGTCGGCGAGGGTGAGAAACGACGCCGAGGCCGGGTCCGGCGTTGCCGGGTTTCCCTCGGCATCAAGATAAAGGCAGCCCACCTCTTCGGCGGGAAGGTGTGGCAGCAATTGTTCGGCTGCGCGCGAAGCTTGGATCCAAGTTTGTTTCCAGCCCTGCAGGTCCACCGGCGTGGACAGGGATAGTTCGTGAAATTGCTCCGGCCGGAAGCGCGTCGTTCGCTGACATTCCTACAAAATCATGAACGGGTTTACTCCCGGGTCTTTGCCAGCAGGTGCCCAGCACAGGGCGCCAAGGGAGAGGCAACGCTGGTGGAAAAACAGGATATCCAGATAATCTCTGGGTTCACCACGACCCATGAGCGCAAGCAACTTGTTGGTGGCGGCATCATAGAGGTTGAGCCGCCAGCCGGCTAGTGTTATGTAACAGATAACTCTTTACAATGTCGTTTGGCGTGGTATGCTGGGCGGCATGTGGAAATCCGCACAACCTCTCGTCATGGCTCCAGCGCAACAAAGACAGTTGGAAGCGTGGGTCAAAGCGCCCAGCACCCCTCAAAAAGTAGTGCTGCGTTCGCGCATTTGCTTGCTGGCCCATCAGGGGATGAGTAACCGCCAGATTGCCCGGCAGTTGAATACTTCCCGGCCCACCGTGTTGCTCTGGCGCAAGCGCTTGGCTCAATCCGGAGTTGCCGGTCTGGAACACCAACCGCCCCGACCGGTCAGCCGTCAGCGCCTGGCCGAGGTGTTAATCAAGCAAATCGTGGATACGACGCTGCAAACCACACCGCCAGACGCGACGCATTGGAGCACGCGGACTTTGGGGCGTCGTTTGGGAGTCAGTCATATGACCGTGGCCCGGGTCTGGGATCGTCACGGGCTGCAACCCCATCGGGTGCGGACCTTCAAATTGTCGCGGGACAAACAGTTCGTGGAAAAGCTTACAGATATCGTAGGGCTCTACCTGAATCCGCCCGATCAAGCCTTGGTTTTATGCGTGGATGAGAAGTCGCAAATTCAAGCGCTGGAGCGAACGCAATTGGGGCTGCCGCTCCGGCCCGGCAAGTGCGCCACCAGGACCCACGACTAGATCCGTCATGGGACCACCACCCTGTTTACCGCGTTGGATGTGCTGCAGGGCACGGTGATCGGCGGTTGCTTTGATCGGCATCGGCATGAGGAGTTCCTGAAATTCTTGCGCCAGATTGATCGGCAAACGCCTCCGGATCGTTCGTTGCACTTGGTGGTCGACAACTACGCCACGCATAAACATCCCGCCGTAAAGAGCTGGCTCAAACGCCACGCCCGATTCCATCTGCACTTCACGCCCACCAGTTCCTCTTGGCTTAATTTGGTGGAGCGATGGTTCGGAGAAATAACCCGCAAGCGGATTCGTCGAGGCAGCTTCAAGAGCGTGCGAGACTTGATTGCCGCCATCGAGGATTTTATCCGCCACCATAACGAGAACCCGAAACCTTTTGTTTGGACCAAGCGCGTCGATCAAATCCTAGAAAAAGTGGGTCACTGCAAAGCTAAGACTGTTACACCACACTAGGGGATCCAGTTCCTCCAGCATCTGCAACGGCATGTGCCGGGCAAGATCCTCATCCTGTGGGATGGG
>JALHHX010000282.1 GCA_022837245.1 Lentisphaerota bacterium | reverse complement strand
AAGTATCCGCAGTTACGGGATAAAAGGAAAAAAACGCATTTATGTCGATTATAACAAGGAGCGCAAAGTAGAAAACAGGCAGAATAAAGTCAAAAACCGCGGGTCCCATTATTATGCCGAAGGAAATGTATTTGACAGGACCAGCAACGAACTGCCCGAAGAGTTCAGAAACAGGATAATTGCCGGGGATAGTGAAGCAGAGCTTAAGAAACTCCCCTCCAACTGCATTGACCTGGTTGTCACTTCACCTCCCTACAACTTTGGGCTGGGTTACGACACGTCACAGGATGGAATAAACTGGGAGGAATATTTTGCCAAGCTGTTCAGGATTTTTGATGAGTGTACCCGGGTTTTGAAATATGGCGGAAGGATTGTGATTAATATCCAGCCGTTATTTTCAGACTACATCCCGAGCCACCATATAATCTCCAGCCATCTCATGGATAAAAAACTCATATGGAAGGGAGAAATCCTCTGGGAGAAGAATAATTATAACTGTAAATACACGGCCTGGGGGAGCTGGAAATCACCGTCCATGCCCTACCTCAAGTACACCTGGGAGTTCATCGAGGTCTTTGACAAGGAGACTCATAAGAAGGCAGGGAGGCGGGAGGATATCGATATTACCGACGAGGAGTTCAAGGAGTGGGTGATCGGGCGCTGGACGGTTCCTCCCGAGACCCGGATGCGGGACTTCGGCCATCCCGCGATGTTTCCCGAGGAGATCCCCCGCCGGCTCCTCAGGCTGTTCTCCTACCGAAACGACCTCGTCCTCGACCCGTTCAACGGGGTGGGCACCACCACCCTCGCCGCCTGGAAAAACGGCCGGCGGTTCATCGGGATCGATGTCGATTCCGGGTACTGCCGGGAAGCCCTGTCGCGGATCCGGCAGTCCGGTGTTCCTGCAGGGACCATGCGGGAACCGGGACTAATCGTTCCCGGGGACTGAGCCGGGCCCTTCCGCAGATCACCGTCGCAGGTAGCCGGGGAGGTCCGCGATGGAGTCGAGGATGGCCGATGGCTGGCATGGAGCACGGGCCAGCGCCTCTTCCCGGAACTTCCCGGTCCTCACCAGGATGCCGGAGAGCCCGCAGGCCATGGCACCGCAGATGTCGGTCACCACGTCGTCCCCGATCATGGCCGCCTCCGTGGGTCCTGCCCCCATTGACGCGAGCGCCTCCATGAAGAAGTGCGGCGAGGGTTTGCCCATGACCCGTGCCTCCTTCCCGCTTGCAAACTCGAGCGCGGCAACGAACGGGCCTGCCGAGAGCGTCATGCCATCCGCTCCCATCCAGGAACGGTCTTTTTCGAGGGCAACGAGCCCGGCCCCGCCCAGCAGGAGGCGGAACGCTTCGTTCAGCGATCGGTACGTGAACCGGTCGCCCGCATCACCGACGACAACCGTTCCAGCGGTGACCGGGTCGCTGGCGATGCCGGCAAGGCCGGCAATCTCATCGGCCACTTCCATGGTGGTAAGGAACAGTGCCGACTGCGGCCGGTCCCCGGCCAGGTACGCGGCGGCTGCAGCGGCCGGGGTGAAGATATGCTCTTCGGGGATGGAAAACCCCATGGATGCCAGCCGGGAGACGATCGAGCGGCGCGATCTGCGGGTGGTGTTCGAGACGAACCGGAACGGGTATCCCTGGTCTTCGAGATAGCGGATGGCGTTTCGGGCGCCGGGGACTGCGGCCTCACCGATGTAAAGGACGCCGTCCAGATCGATCAGGAGGGCTTCGATGGCCATTTACCTCCCCCGATGAAGTGTTCTGCAATGCAGCGGCAGAGCCGGTTGCTCTCCC
>JALHHX010000066.1 GCA_022837245.1 Lentisphaerota bacterium | reverse complement strand
TAAAGCGGAACTGTGCTTTAGACAAGCTCCCCCACCGGCAGCGCCGGAACCCACGGCCTGGTTGGCGGAAATCAAGCAGTTGGAAACCACACCACCCGTCATGCGAACGCCGCCGCCACCGTCGTCGTTACCGGCGCGGCCAGTGTTGCCGACGATGTCGCAATCGTGGACCAGTCCTCCACTAATCCAGACGCCTCCTCCGCCGCCGCAACTGTGCCAGCCGTGTTTTTTGTTATCACGCAATTGCGAACAGTGCCCGCAGTCATCTTCACGCCGCCGCCGCCCGTAGACGTGACGCCATAACACAAGCGCAAGGGGAAAAAAAACGGGTAGGTGGGGGTAAGTTGGGGGCGCATTAGCGAGTTGTTGGCCTGTTTACAGTGTAACAGCCCTTTTTTTCTAGATTACCTCTTGTCGGCAAGATAGGTGTGCCGTGCTGCGCGGCTTGGACATGCGGGTGTGCCTGCGCATCGCGGCTCCGCATTCGCGTCCCATAATGTTTTCCCCACACTTAGCCGCGCGAAGAACACATAGCAGAGACGGCCAAAAAAAAGCACCTGGACGGAGTCTGCTCCCTAAAGACCTCGATCAATGACAGATCACGGGTTAAAATTTCCAGCATGAACAAGCTCGAAAAGCTTCTATTCGGCGTGAAATTCTGATATAATGATCGAATAAATTAAGAATGAGTTCCGTATTCAACTGGAGCAGAAACTATGAGTGGATTCGACTTTTTCACACCAAACGCCAAGAAGGTAATACAGATCGCCAACAGGGAGGCGCACGGGTTCAACCACACGGCCATCGGAACCGAGCACCTTTTGCTTGGCGTGGTCAGCCTGCACGATTGCCTGGCCGCCGCAGTGGTTGAGAATCTTGGGATAAGCCTTGAGGCCGTGCGCTTCGAGATTGAAAAGCTGATATCGCAGGGGGAAGGCACTACCGACTCCCTGGGAATGCTGCCGCTCACGCCGCGCAGCAAAAAAGTGCTGCAGTTCGCGGCCGCCGAGGCGCACAACATGAACGTTCCCGTGGTGGATGCGGAATATATCCTCCTCGCGATCTTGCGAGAGGGCGAAGGCATCGCTGCGAAATCCCTCGAGAACCTTGGCGTCACGTTCGACAAATGCGCCGAGGCGATAAGGAATGAAATGAACGACATTTCGTCTTCCATGGATACCCCGAACGAAGATTTCCCCTTCCCCCAAGGCGAGGGTCAGGACGGCCCTTCCCCATTCGACGGTTCCGAGGATGAGGAGCCGCCCTTCAACCGCCGCAACCCCTTCTCCAATCCCCCCGGAGGCAGGCGGATGGAGTTGAAGCCGCGCAGCGGAACAAAGACCCCGGCCCTTGATGCATTCGGGCGCGATTTGACGGAAATGTCCGCCAAAGGGCAGCTCGACCCCATGATCGGACGCGAAAAAGAAGTTCAGCGCCTTGTGCAAATCCTGTCGCGCCGCAACAAGAACAACGCGGCGCTGCTCGGCGAGGCGGGAGTTGGAAAGACGGCCGTGGCGGAAGGCCTCGCACAGGCCATCCAGCGCGGAGACGTGCCGGAGTCAATGCGCTCGAAGCGCATCGTCGCTCTCGACCTCACGCTCATGGTCGCCGGCACCAAATACCGCGGACAGTTCGAGGAGCGTATCAAAGCGGTCGTGAACGAAGTCCACCGCTCCGGCAACGTGATACTGTTCATCGACGAGATACACAACATCGTCGGCGCGGGCAGCGCTGAGGGCGCGATGGACGCGGCCAATATATTCAAGCCGGCACTGGCGCGCGGAGAGCTGCAGTGCATCGGTGCCACCACCCTCGACGAATACCGCAAGTTTATTGAAAAGGACGCGGCCCTCGAACGGCGTTTCCAGACTGTGCGCATAGAGGAGCCCTCCGTTGAAGAGACTATCGCGATACTTAAAGGTTTGGCGCCGCGATATGAATCTTTCCACAAAGTCAAGTACGAGCCGGCCGCGCTGGAGGCCGCGTCGCGTCTGAGCGCGCGCTACATCTCCGGCAGGTATTTGCCGGACAAGGCCATAGATCTCATGGACGAGGCGGGTGCGCAGGCCAGGATAACCGCCTCGATGCGCCCTCATGAGATCCGCGCCCTGGAAGAGCGCGTCCGCGAGACGACACGGAAGAAGGATGATGCGATAAGCCGCCAGATGTTTGAAGAAGCGGCCATCATGCGCGACGAGGCGAAGAAGCTCGACACGGAACTAAAGACTATGACCGACGACTGGAAGAGCAAGAACGGCGCGCGGGTCGTGCAGGTCACGGAGAACGACATCGCCACGACTCTTTCCACGACGACCGGCGTGCCCCTCAAACACATGGACCGCGACGAGAAGGAGCGCCTGCTTGACCTTGAAAAGGAACTCTCCCAGACGGTCGTCGGCCAGCCAGAGGCCATTTCGACCATAGCCCGCGCGCTGCGCCGTGCCAGAGCCGACCTGAAAGACCCGCGCCGCCCGATCGGCTCTTTCCTATTTCTCGGCTCAACTGGCATCGGCAAAACGCTGCTCGCAAAGGCGATCGCATCGCAGTATTTCGGAGATGAAAAAGCCCTCATCCAAATAGACATGTCTGAGTACATGGAGAAGTTCAACGTCTCGCGTCTGATCGGTTCGCCCCCGGGTTACGTGGGCCACGACGAAGGTGGGCAGCTTACCGAGCGCGTGCGCCGCCGCCCATACAGCGTGGTGCTTTTCGACGAGGTCGAAAAGGCGCATCCCGACGTGATGCAGACACTTCTACAGATCATGGAGGAAGGCAGGCTGACCGACAGCCTCGGCCGACAGGTGGACTTTAAGAACACCGTCGTCATACTCACATCCAACCTCGGGGTGGACGCAGTGCGCTCAGGCCAGAACTTCGGATTCTCCGCCGAGGCGCCGGGCGCGGCGCAGGACCGCCTGAAGAAGCAGCTTCTGGAGGCCGCTAAATCGGCGTTCAAGCCGGAAATGCTCAACAGGTTCGACGAGGTCATTGTCTTCCGCACCCTGGAAAAGGAGGATTTCGCCAAAATTCTCGACATTGAGCTTGCCAAGGTTTTCGAACGTCTCGACAAACGCGGCCTGAAGGTGAAGCTCTTGCCTGAAGCCGTTGATTTCCTGATTTCGAAGGGTTCCGACGAGGCTCTCGGCGCGCGCCCCATGCGCCGCACGATCGAGCGACTGATCGAAGACCCCCTTGCGGAGAAAATCCTGCGCGAGGTCTTCACGCCGCCGTGCACGGTCGAGGTGTCGCTCAATTCCCCCAAGGACGAATTGGAATTCAATGCGGAATAAGGCACGGCGCGCAGAAAGAAACTATCTATATATGCAACAACTTCCACCGGATATCTGGCTTATTTGCACTATTTTCGCGGCCGGCTTCGGAGCCTGCATCGGCTCCTTCCTCAACGTGTGTATATACCGCATCCCGCTAGACCAGTCGATTGTCAAGCCCCGCTCGCATTGCATGACGTGTGGAACGCTGATACCGTGGTACAACAACCTGCCGGTGCTCAGTTATTTCATCCTGCGAGGCAAATGCGCCAACTGCAAAGCACTGTTCAGCTTCCGCTACGCGGGTGTTGAGATGTTGACTGCCCTCCTCTTTGTGATAACCTGCTGCATGTTCCCACCAATCGGAGTCAAGCCGCCGCTCGGCCTGAACATGCTGCCAGAAGCCGCAGCCGTGCCAATACTGTGGGTTTTCATCGCGGGGCTCATCGTGGCAACGTTCGTGGACCTCGACCACTTCATAATCCCCGACAGTGTTTCCATTGGCGGAATGGCGGCCGGGCTGATTCTCTCGGCGCTCGTGCCCTCGATCCACAGCCAGACCTACTGGCTGCACGGCCTCGCCACATCGGCCATAGGCCTGGCCGCCGGCTTTGTTCCCCTCCAGATCATACGCCTCACCTCGACCGCTTACTACCGGTGGCGCGGCCGCATCGAAAAGGACGAATACGCGATGGGGTTCGGCGACATCAAACTCGTAGGCGCCATCGGCGCGTTCACTGGCTGGCAGGGCGCAGCCTTCTCGATAGTCTCGGCGGCGTTTTTCGGGACTATCGTGGCCTTGCCGCTTCTATTCGCAGGACGCAGGAAGCTACTCGACCGCCTCCCCTTCGGCCCGTACTTGGCGCTCGGCGCGATAACGTGGGTCTTCTGGGGTGAAAAACTCTTGGCATGGTATATAGCGGTGTTGCGCCCCATCGCTTAGCGCCGCCCCTGTAACATGGCGAAAAAGAAAGCAAAACGGCGAAAAACGCTCGCGAAGCACGTCCTGATTTTCACGTTGCTGCTCGCGGTCGTCTTCATCCTGCGCATTGCATCAACCGAGTTGCCGCAATCGTTTATCGACGCGATTTCAAGGGTCGTCTCGACCGAACGCTACTCTGTCGAATTGGGTCGCGCCTCCATCTCGCTGCTGCGTGGCAGGCTTGATGTGGGATCTCTGGAGATATACGAAAAAGGCGCCCTCGGCAACGCCCTTGTTGAGATGAAAGACGTCTCAATCAAAATACGCCCGAAGCGCCAAAGCCACCCGCTCACGTGGGTGAGGTACTTGAACATAGGCGAGCTTGAGATTCCAAACCGCGGATACGGCCAATCGGGTCACGGATACAAAGACGATTATCCAAGCCAACTGCCGGATTTCGGGCCGGTGGACTTCAGTTGCGGCAGATTCGTAATCCTTGGCGCTTCCGCGAACGACATCAAAGGAACGCTCTCTTCGACCAACGCCACGTTGTTCCTAACTGACGCCCAACTGCATACATCCGAAGCCGGGGCTGGCGAGCAGACGGTCTATGGCAAAGTGAGTTTCAGCCTCGAAGACTTTTCGGTATCGTCCGAAGCCGCAGGAACCATCGATCCCAACAGGCTGCGGCCAATCTTCATGGCTACCGGTAGCCGTTTGATCGCATCGGAAATCGAGCGGATGCAATTTCCGGAATCGCCACCCAAGTTCGGATTCCGTGTCGATTTTTCGCCTTCCCGCAAAATTCGCGATATGGTGCTCGACATCAGCTCCGGATACTGCATCTACAACGACGTCCCACTCTCAACCGTGCACGCTACTTTGCGCGCGGGCGGCACGAATGGGTGGGACTTCGTGGAAATCAGACCGCTGGAGATAACGCGGCCTGAAGGCTTCGGACAGGGCGGCCTCTTGATAACTCACAAGGATTCGTGGCTCTCGTTCGACGCCTCCTCGACGATCGACCCTCTACATGTTCTCCGCATAATCCGCATAACCAATCGGAGCCTGAAACTCCCGCTGACGTTCGACAACCCAGCGCATATAACAGCGGCCGGGAAGCTGGATCTCTCTGAAAACCGAACCGACACGGACATAAGCGGCACGGCAAGCTCGCCCGGCGTCTCATCGTACGGATTCAAATTCCAAAACGCAAAAGCGGATTTCCATATTTCCGACACCGTATGGTCTGTCACGAATATTTCGGCCTCGATTTTAGGGGGCGAAGCCAAGGGTACCGCACTGTTCACACCAAACCCGGTGGACAAGGCCGATGTTAACATGGACATTAACGCCGAGTTCAACGACGTTTCCTACGTCGATCTGGCTTCGCCGATCACCCAGACGCCGGAAAACCCCAATGGCAAGATGGATATGCGACTGTCGTTGCACGGCCAGATAGAGACGAACGCCACTGAATTCCTGACTGGCCTCACCGGCGATGCCAAAGTAGAAATACGCGAAGCCAGCCTATACCTCATACCGATTTTCGCAGGCTTGACCGAAGGGCTCGCAGCCAACGTCCCAGGCGTTGATTTTCTGGTTGCGCAAGACGAACTTTCCGCCCAGTTGACTTTCTCGGACGGTGTCGCCAAAGTCCCGGAATTCAAGATTTCTGGCAGAGTGTTCAGCGCCACCGGTTCCGGGACGATAGCGCTGGACGGCAACATTAATCTCCGGGTCAAAGGACATTTCCTCGACAGGAAGACTCTTATAGGCAAGGGGTTCTACTACCTCTTGATGCCCGTGTCCAAAATCTTCGAATTCAGAGCCACCGGGCACGTCCGCGCACCCACCTGGTCCTCCGTCACCCTTACGAGCGAACCATGATCAGTCACCGCGCGCGACCGCGATCAAGCCGCTGCGCGAAAGGTCGAAAATCGTGTAGGGTCGCAAGAGCTTGACAAAGTCCTCGACCTGCGCATGCGTGCCCACGTATTGAAGCGTGAGCGACCGTTCGCGGACGCCCACGATCGCAGCGTCGAAGAGCGCGGCCAGCTCGACGATCTCACTTCGTTTGCCCTTGGGTGCCGCGACCTCAATGAGGATCAGCTCGCGCTCCAGATGCTCTATTGAAGTAAGCTCGACGACCTTGATGACATCGATCAATTTGTTGAGCTGCTTCGTCACCTGCTCGATGACGTTGGCTTCCCCGTTCAATGTGATGGTCATTTTCGACAGCATAGGGTCAGCGCTAGGACCGACGTTGAGCGTGTCGATGTTGTATCCGCGGCCCGAGAAAAGGCTGACGACGCGCGCGAGAACGCCCGGCTGGTTTTCGACTGTTGCGTTTATAATGTGTTTCATTGCGATTACTCCCTAATTAAGGCCTGCGGATAGTCTCATCAACCGTCTTGCCGGGGGGAATCATCGGGAAGACGTCGCTTTCCGGTTCGACGATGAATTCAAGCACCCATGGCTCAGGGCTGGCGAACGCCTCTTCCAACGCGGGGGCGACGTCCTCAATTTTTTCCACACGCCGGGCCTGTGCGCCGTGCGCGTGCGCGAGCATGACGAAATCGGGCAGGTATTTGGGTTTGTTCTCGTCCGGCGCGGCTATGTGCTCGTTAGGCGGCCGGTGGTCTTGCGTCAGGACCACCGCTGAGCGGACCTTGTTGTAGAACATGTCCTGCCACTGGCGAACGTTGCCTAGGTATCCATTGTTGAGGATGACGACTTTGATGGGCAACTTGTGCTCAACGGCGACGACGAGTTCCTGCGCGTTCATCTGCATGCCGCCGTCGCCTGTGATGCACACGCAGAGCTCCTTCGGACAGCCGAACTGCGCCCCGATGGCGGCAGGCAGCCCGTAGCCCATCGTCCCGAGCCCACCGGAACTTAGGAAGTGGCGGGGTTTCGTGTGGCGGAAGAACTGCGCGGAGAACATTTGGTTCTGGCCGACGTCGGTGCAGATTATAGCCTGGCCCTTGCTGGCCTTGTATATCTGCTCGACAACGTATTGCGGCATGATCGACCCACTCGGAGAAGGATCGTAGCCGAACGGGTCGTCCTCCATCCACTTAAGATACTGCGCCGCCCATTCGGGGCGCTTAGTCTCCGCAACCTGCGGCAGCAGCGCAGTCAGGATCGGTTTAATGTGGCCCACGAGCGGCAGATCGCAGCGGACGCTCTTGCCGATGGCAGAGGGGTCGATGTCGATATGCGCGATTTTGGCGGCCGGCGCGAACGCGGATATCTTCCCCGTGACGCGGTCGTCGAACCGCGCGCCGATGCTGATGAGCAGATCGCAGTTCTTGACGGCGAGGTTTGAAGCAACGGTGCCGTGCATGCCGATCATATGGAGCGAAAGCGGGTCTGTCTCCGGAAACGATCCGAGCCCGAGCAACGTGGTCGCGACGGGTATGTCGGCCTTATGCGCCAGCTCCGCGACGAGATCGGTGGCATTGGCAGATATTGCCCCGGCTCCAACGTAGAGCAACGGCTGCTTGGAGCCGTTAATCATGGCCGCGAGCCGCTCGACCATCCTGGGGTGGCCTTCGTAGGACGGGCGGTACCCGGGACGCTTGAATCCATCCGGAAACGCAACCGCCGTCTTGGCAATCTGGACGTCTTTCGGTATATCGACCAGAACTGGTCCAGGCCTGCCAGTTCTTGCGATGTGGAACGCCTCGACGATAATCCGCGGCAAGTCGTTGACATCGCGCACGAGGTAATTGTGCTTCGTGATCGGGCGCGTGACGCCGCAGATGTCAGCCTCCTGGAAGGCATCGTTGCCAATCACCGCGGTTGAGACCTGGCCTGAGATGCAAACCATGGGTATGCCGTCCATATTGGCCGTCGCAAGCCCGGTGACGGTGTTGGTCGCGCCCGGGCCGGAGGTGACGATGCAGCAGCCGACCTCGCCAGTTGCACGCGCATAGGCGTCGGCCATGTGTGCCGCCCCTTGCTCGTGACGCGGCAGCACTAGTTTGAAAGGCGCGTTGTAGAGTTCGTTGAAGACATCGAGGATGGCGCCGCCGGGGTATCCGAAGATGACCTTGCACCCCTCGAGTTCGAGCCCCTCTATAAGGCATCTCGCGCCGGAGCGCATAGCGCCCGCCGCTCCCCCCGCGCCTGAATCGGGGTCTTTTTTCTTTTCGATTTTAGTTTTGATCGTCATAGTATTTTCCTGCTTCAAAAAAGTTTATTGAATATCCGTCCGTATAAAAAAAAACACCAGCCCGGATTTTTCTCAGGGCGGGCTGTTCGTGGAAGTCTGGAAAACGATGCGGAAATCAACAATCCCGCGGAAACGCTTCCCCCGAAAGGCCCGCCCATGGTACATATACTACGTCCAATACGAACGCCGCTAGCGCCAGACCACGCATGCGTGGAATCGCTTTGCCATGCGCCTTCTGCGCCAATTTGACGGACTTCCGGTTCACGGCTTCATAATATACACTTTGACGCCCCGTTATGTCAACGCGGTTTTTGGGGGCTTTTTTGGGGTGCTTTTTCCCGCTTGCTTACACAATGCGTTTCGGGGATAATTGACGCCATGAACTCAATTGATTTGGCAAAAAAAGTTTTCGATGTCGAAATCGAAGCGATGCGGAAAGTGCGCGACGAACTCGACGATAGTTTCAACCAGGCGATGAAGATTTTTCTCAAAACACTGGAAGACGGGGGGAAAATCGTCGTCACGGGCGTCGGCAAGAACCTGCCCATAGCGGAGAAGATATCTGCCACGCTCGCCAGCACCGGATCGACTAGCGTTGTGCTAAACCCCGTCCAGGCGATGCACGGCGACCTCGGGATACTAGCCCCGCATGACGTCTTGCTCGTGCTGAGCTACTCCGGCGAGTCCGATGAAATCAAAACGCTACTTCCCGCTGTGCGCCGCTTGGGTGTGCCGATCATCGCACTCACTGGAAATCGCGAAAGCGAACTGGCGTCGCTGAGCGAGGTCATACTGATCGCCACTGTGGACCGCGAGGCGTGCCCATTTAATATGGCACCCACGGCAAGCACCACGGCCACCTTGGCGTTTGGAGACGCAATTGCCATGGCGCTGATTGACGCGCGCGGATTCAAAAAAGAAGATTATGCGAAACTACACCCTGCCGGAGCAATAGGACGCGCCCTCCTTCTGAAAGCACGCAACATAATGCGCACGGGCGATAACATCGCGCGGGTGACGGGCGACACACTGGTAAAGAACGTTGTCACGGCCATGACCAAGGCCCACGGCGGGATCGCGTTTGTCGTGGATCCAGACGGAAAACTCATCGGCATATACACAGATGGCGACTTCCGCCGCGGGATCTCAGACGACGGCGATCTGTCACTGCTCAACCGCCCCATATCAACGGTCATGGTTCGCAAGCCCATATCCGTCGGGCCTGATGACCTCGCGGTCGACATACTGCGCGTTTTCGAGCAACGCAAAATCGACGACCTGCCTGTCGTTGACGAGACAGGCATGCTCCTCGGCGGCATCGACATCCAAGACCTTCCCAAGATGAAGGTAATGTAGCCCTGGTTTTCTAAACCGTTGTATTCCCCCGATTTTTGTTCAAAACCGTTGCGGTGTGCTCACCCTGCCACGGCGTATGGGTCCCGGCGCATGGGTATGGATGGGTATGGATGGAACAACCCTGATTGACATTGGCCGACAATCTGGGATATATTGACTCATATGACGGGTAACACACGTGATGTCTTGACGCATGGCAAGGCTCCTTTGACCCCTTGCTAAGCGACAAGTTGCTCTCGTAAACAGTTGCAAATCAAGGAAAGCTTGACGCATAGCAAGTTTTATCACGGTAAGGAACCTTGCTATTTTTGACGTATATTACCATGTTGGAACAAGAATGAGAACAATGATTACAGCAGTATTAGTTGTGCTTCTGTCCAGTGGATGCGCCACTAATCCGCATGCCCGCGCCATCGAGATGGTGAACAAGCAGATTGAGGAATTCAATCGCGAGCCTATGGCGTTGGTGAAGGTCGAGTCTCTGGTGGCACATTTGAGGTACGACGACGTTAAGAAACAGATCATCTGCACCGACAATCACGGAAGGACCATTCTCACATTGGCAGAGCAACCGGACGGCAGTTTCAAAGGGCAACTCCAATCTGAAACCGTGGCGCCACCAAACGCGGAAGGTTATGGACATTGGATTCTTCCCCATGAGGTGCAACTTGAAAAAGGAGAGTTCCAACAAAATCCTGCATGTTATCGTCGCTAGCGCGCCGAAACGTGGGAATTAGCGTTGGGAATCGATATGAACAAAGTTTTGATTTCACTTGTTGTAGTCGCATTGCTCGCGGGCAGCGGATGCTCTTCCCGCCTCGCCGGGCAGTACAGCCCCTCGGTCATCGCCAAGAATCCGTGGATCCTCAGTCTGGAATCCAATGATACGTACACGTGGCATCAGGAGTTCTCTCCTGAATCCGTGGTGGAAACCGGTCGATGGTGGAAGGTGACCGCAAATGTCATAGTCTTGTTGCCGGACAGTCCTAGGTCAAGCCAGCGTTTTGCCAGATTGAATAAAAAGCCTTTCCGCACAGTAACCTTTTCCGGCGAACTCAGAACACTGATTGATGGCAGCTCCCAAAAATCCAATGGAGAAGCAACTTCTGGAACTGCAGGTTTCGAAGCGTCTTATCCTTGACGTTCATTTTTTGCACAATGCAAAATCGACGATCTGCCCGCCTGTCATTTACGAAAACGGCACGCCCCTCGCCAGCATTGACATCCAAGACCTTCACAAAATTTGGTGACATAAAAACCGTGGCGGGGTGGAGACACTGCCACGGCTTTTTGAATGTGAAAGTCTACTGCAAATGCAAAAACTTTCAAATAAAAAAGGCTATTACACGATGACGCACGGCAGCCGGAGTCTGTTTCGTGTATTCGCAAAGCAAACGCATCCTCCAAGAGGCGGAGCAGGCGCGTTTAGTCCGCCACGAGCATTTATGAAAATATGGGAAATACGAGACTAAGAGCAACGGTTGTATATGGAAAGGACGTCCTGCCAGCGCAACTTGCTGAACCCGCCAAGCGGGCGCTCCTCCCCGAATGCAATTTTTGTGGCCTTGCGCGCCATATTTTCAAGATTGTCCTTGTTGATGCCGACTTCCTTTAGTGTGCCAGGCAGCCCCATGACAGCATAGAATGCACGCAACCGCCTGACTCCCTCGCGCACCAAGCCATCTATGTCGCGCATGTTTGCTTCCACTCCCATCACGTTAACAGCAAACTGTGCAAATATCGGCTGATTGTCCGCTGATATTTGCTCAATCCAAGCCGGCGTTAGAATGGCAAGCCCTGCCCCGTGAGGGATGTTGCTGACGCCCCATGCCAAGAATCCCCTGATGGGCGATGTATCCGCTGAAGACGATTTCCGCCCAGGCATCATAGTTGGTTGGATCGCTGCGCAACACGATTGCGTTCTTCATAATCGTACGCAACGTCGCCTCGCAAAGAGCATCAGTCAGTTCGACATGAGACGTAGGGCTGAAATAGCGCTCAAAAATGTGGCTCATCATGTCTGAGACGCCGTTGGCTAACTGATCTGGCGGCAAAGTCAGGCAAAGCCCTGGATTCATGATGCTGAACACTGGCCTTAGAACCTCGCATCCATATCCGAGTTTAAGCTTTGCGTCTTCGTTGGTTATCACGGAGTTGATGCTTGCCTCGCTGCCAGCGGCGGGGATTGTCAGGACAGTCGCGACAGGAAGCGCCGAAGGAACCTGTTTGCCAGTAAGATACAGCTCCCAGACATCTCCGTCATAGTCTGCGCCAAGTGCAATAGCCTTGGCCGAATCAATCACGCTGCCGCCGCCTACAGCGAGTATAAACCGGATGTTTTCACGACGGCAAAGCTCTATGCCCTCGTGCACTAGCTTGAGACGCGGATTTGGAACCACGCCGCCCAGTTCGACGATTTCTACGCCTGCAGCCTTCAGCGACGCCACAACCTGGTCGTAAAGCCCACTGCGCTTGATGCTGCCACCGCCGTAATGCAGCAACACTTTGCTTGCATACTTGCGGGTGAGTTCGCCCACTTTTGCCTGTGTGCCTTTGCCGAAAACGACAGGGTGCGCGCCGA
>JALHHX010000065.1:11588-35371 GCA_022837245.1 Lentisphaerota bacterium | reverse complement strand
TGCCGTTCCCCGTTGCTGTATTGCGAGCAGCAGGGATACAAGCATGGCTGTTAGCAACAAGGCAAGAACCGGCGCTGCAAGACGCTGTATCTGTAGGACGGCATACTTGTGATCCCCACTGTCATATGGTGCGTTTAGCCCCCGTAGCGTCCTCGAAAAACGCTCCCGCAGCGAAGCCTCCTCGAAGAGACCCATCATCTGCCTGTAAGCCGCGTCTTCGACGGGGATATTCGCGGTATGATTGTTTATGCTCATTTCGACCTCCTTCTTCCGTTTCCAGATGCTGGAGATCGGATCCGATATAAAGTTGCAACTCTTCCACCCATTAATACGAACGTGGGCGCGGATTTCTTAGTTTTTAGTTGCTGCAATCTGGAATGGACTTTAGGCATGGTGTTTTGATAGAATTGAACCCCACTTATGAAATCCCGCCAATTCGTTGATTCAACAGTCATGTACGCACGCGCAGGCAAAGGAGGCAATGGCTCCGCAAGTCTGCGACGTGAGAAATATGTCCCTAGAGGAGGCCCCGATGGCGGCGACGGCGGCCGGGGCGGCCACGTGATTCTTGTGGGGGACGAGGATGTGGACTCGCTCGTCGGGATTTTCTTTGAGCCGCGGCGCATCGCCGAGGACGGAACGAGTGGCTCGGGACGTGGCAAATACGGCAAGAACGGCGCTGATATCGTCGTGCCTGTGCCGCTGGGAACCATTGTAAAAAACAGCGATACAGACTACGAGCTCGGCGAAATAACACATCACGGGCAGATGCTCCAGGTCGCAACCGGTGGCCGTGGCGGTCTAGGCAACATCCATTTTAAAAGACCAGACCACCAGACGCCACTCGAATTCACACCAGGCACGGAAGGCGAGGAGGTGAATCTGAGGCTGGACCTGCGCGTCATGGCAGACGCCGGGCTCGTCGGTTTCCCAAGCGCAGGCAAGTCAACGATTCTCGCCGCGATCTCAAACGCACGCCCCAAAATAGCCGCGTACCATTTCACCACACTCAACCCCATAATCGGCACGGTCGAGTTCCCCGATAAGTTTGTCTCGTTCCGGGTGGCGGATATCCCCGGGATTATCGAGGATGCGCATCTCGGCGTTGGACTCGGGTTCGACTTTCTCCGCCACATAGAACGCTCGAAAGTGCTGGTTTTTGTAATAGACATGGCCGCCGAGGACGGTCGCGACCCGGTCGAGGACTATCGTACTCTCCTGCACGAACTCAAAATGCGCGACCCGGAGCTGCTTGAGCGCCCGCGCATCGTGGTCGCCAACAAAATGGACTTACCTGGCGCAAAGGGAAACCTCAAGGAGTTCAAGAAAACCACGGGTGAAAACCCCATTGAAACTTCGGCGGTGGACGGCACTGGGTGCGATAAGCTAAAGACGCGCCTCATGCGCATGATCAAACCGGTGCCGCGCACAACGGGCCGTGAAAAAGCAACGCTAGACGGACGCAATGCAACGATAAAGACGATCGGCGGCAAGAAGACCGTTAAAATCCAAAAGAAAAAGCCTCGCAGGGAACGTGCCGGGAAAACAGGGCGCGAAGCGTCGAAAGGGTACACGCCGCCGCGCGAGATCAAAGGGCGTGGGGAAAATCCTGACGCCCACGACGTGGTGTCCGAAGAGGCGCAGAGACATTCATCATTTCTGAAGCTCTAGCATCAGGGCAAATTAAAAGACAATACAGGGGGATCATGAAAAAAATAGGAGTCGGGATTCTTGGATTTGGGACAGTCGGAGCGGGCGTGGCATACGGACTTCTTTGCAACAAAACACCGCTGGCCGAACGCACAGGAATCGAAATCGAGCTGCGCAAAATCGCCGATCTTGATATCACAAGCGACCGTGGCGTGGCGGTTCCCAAGGAGATCCTCGCAACTGACACCATGGGCGTCATCAACGATCCGCAGATAGACATAATTGTTGAGCTGATCGGCGGCACCGGCATAGCGCGCAAATTCGTGTTGGCGGCAATAGAAGCGGGAAAGCCGGTCGTAACGGCCAACAAGAAACTGCTCGCGGAACACGGGGCGGAAATCTACGACCTCGCGGCGAAAAAGGGCGTGGACGTGTTTTTTGGCGCATCTGTCGGCGGCGGCATCCCCATAATCCGCGCCCTGCGTGACGGCCTGGCCGCCAACCGCATCGAAGCGATACACGGCATCCTCAACGGCACCTGCAACTATATACTCACCAGCATGGAAAAGGACGGGCTGGCGTTCGACGTGGCTCTCGCCAACGCGCAGAAGCAGGGGTTCGCGGAGGCTGACCCCACGCTTGACGTGGACGGCTTCGACACGCTCCACAAAGCCGCGATTCTTGCGTCGATCGCGTACGGCATCAACCCCGACGTCAAGTCGCTCCCCGTGCGTGGCATCCGCGGCGTCGTCGAAGCCGAGGACATCCGCTATGCCGCCGACCTGGGCTACCGTATAAAGCTTTTGGCTATCGTGAAGGACACGGACGGCGAAATCGAAATCCGCGTCGCTCCCACCCTAGTGCCGGAGGATGGCATGCTCGCCTCCGTGAACGGCGTGTTCAACGCCGCGCTCGTCAAGGGCGACCTCTCGGACGAAACTCTTTACTACGGACGCGGAGCGGGGCGCATGCCCACCGCGAGCACGGTAATTGGCGATATCGCGGACGCCGCGCGTGCTATTGCATCCGGCGCAGGCAGCCGCCTAGCCGTGCCGCGCACAAGCCGCGCCGTGCGCATGAAGGCGCCCGGCGATATAGTCTCGCGCCACTACGTCCGTCTCTCGCTTGGCGACGCCGCCGGCTCGCTCGCCGCCGCTGCGGGCGCATTTGGCAATCACGGCGTCAGCATTAGCGCTGCGCTCCAGAAGGGCGACCCCGGCAAGACCGGTTACGCGACGGTGATTGTGCTAACGCATCTCGCGAAGCAGGCCGACATCGATGCAGCCCTCGACGAAATAAGCAATCTCCCATGCTGCGGCGCCGCACCACGACGTCTCGGCATCGAAGATTAGCGCACTCCCGCTTAACACCCGGTGAAGATGGCATGTCCTGGGCATGCCGCAACAAAGGATGATCGCAATGGAAACTATCCGCGGCGGCCGTGGGATATGGCGTCGGCAGATGGCAGGACGGAGAGCCCGAGGAAGAACATGGATATTCGGCCACCGGCGCTACTGGAAAGGTTGAAGTGGCATCCAGCAGAAGTTCATCACAGACGAATACTCCGGAAAGGCGACGTGAGAAGGCTTCCGGAACTAACCCAGCGGCTGATGACGGATCCGGCTATTCCAAAAAGGCGTTCGAAGCGAAGCTGCTGGAAATGGGAGACAAGGCGAAACGCGGACGCTGGGACATCAGTTCGCGGGAGCACCTCGAATGGATGAAGATGGTTGATGCAGTCAATCCGCGCGACATCCCCGAATGGCTGACTTATATCGACAACAATTTGGATTCCAATTCTGACTACTGGACACGTCAGCCGTTGCTGGAACGGCTCTCGGAGGCCGACCTCGCCGCCGCTCTCTCCTACGCTGAAGGTCTACCCACGCGTCAAAAACGCGAGTGGGCGTATAACATTGTGATCAACTCATGGGCTAAACGCGATTCCGCCAGCGCGCTCGCATGGGCGCGTAAACTCCCCAAGGGGAACTTCCGCGACCAGTTAATCAACTCGATCGCTTACACGGTCGGTCAAAAGAATCCCGGTGCCGCGCTAGACATCGCGGAGGCGGAGGGGCTCCAGAAATCGCAGCGGTGGGGATGGGGCTATGGACAGGTTTTCTCCGCGTGGGCTGCGGACGATCCGCTCGCGGCTGCGGCGAGGGCGGCTAAGTTGCCCTCGGCACGCACCCGCTCCGATGCATACCGGAGCATAGCGGAAGGCTGGGCGCGCGAGAATCCAACCGAGGCGTTCAACTGGGTAAACAAACTTGATGTTGGAAACAAAGCCAGAATCATGGATGCAGTCTTCAGCTCCTGGCCCGAAAACGACCTGGACAACGCTTTGGCGTATGCCGATCTTATTGAAAACAAAGCCACAAAAAACCAGGTGCTCAACAGCCTGTATTACAGATTGGCGAGCAAAGACCCGCAGGCGGCGTTGAATCTGGCTAATACAATGCCGACAGGGCGGAACCGGACCCAGTTGCTGGAGAATGCCGTCAGGGTGTGGGCGGAGCAGGACCGCGACGCCGCCATCGGCTATGTAAACGGCATGCCCGAAGGGCAGGGAAAAAACCGCATGCTGCAGAGCATGCTGAACACCCTTGCGAACAGCGATCCGGCGACGGCGATGGAGCTGGCAGAGGCGCAGCCCTACGGATTGAAGCGCTTCGCGGGTCAAATCGCCCAGGGGCTCGTCCAGCAGGAAGGCGCGCTGGCAGCCATGGACTGGATCGACACTCTGCCTGACGGAAACGCCAAACGAAACGCGATACAGAGCATCAGCTGGCAGCTAGTGCAGGAAGATCCCGAAGCCATGATGGTCTGGATCGACTCGATGCCGGAGGGGATCACGAAACGAAACGCGCTCCAGAACACGATATGGCAGCTCTCGCAGGAAGATCCCGAGGGAGTTATGGAATGGGTGGGCTCAATGCCGGAGGGGAGCGTAAAAAGAAGCGCGATCGAACACATGAGATGGCAGATCGCCGAGCAGAACCCCGAGATGGCGGCGGCCTTCGCCGACACGCTGCCTGCCGGCGAGGCGCGCAACAACCTAATATCGTCCGTGGCCGGATCGTGGGCGCAAAGCGATGCCGACGCTGCGGCGGCATGGGCGAAAAACCTGCCGGAAGGCACAGCGAAAAACAATGCGATTAACTCTATAGGGAACAGGCTCGCCTACAACGACCCGCAGGTCGCAATCAAATTCGCCGCCACAGTCGAAGACGCCAATATTCGCAAAAACCTCACACAGCAGGCGGCCCAGCAGTTGGCCGTGACCGACATGGCGGGGGCGATCGATTGGTACAAGAGACTGCCGGCAGGCCCTGACAAAGACGCCGGACTCCAGGGGATAGCCCAAGGCATGGCACAGGACGACCCGATCTCCGCGGCAGTGTTCATCTCGGAACAGCCGGTCGGCGACGCCCAGAACAACGCCGCAATCACAGTCGCGCGGCAATGGGCGCAGGACGACCCGCTCGCCGCAGCAAACTGGGCCAACGATTTTCAAGGGGACACCCGTAAACAGGCGGTCAGGGATATCGCTCGGACTTGGGCAAACCTGGATCCAGCCGCCGCCGGCGAGTGGATATTCGCGTTGCCCGCAGATGACCTGCGCGAAGAAGCCCTGCAAAACTACGTTTCCAGCACTTCCTGGCAATTCCCCGAATACTCTGCCGCGTACGCGACGGCTTTATCTGACGAGAACCGCCGCCATAATGCGATCCGCGACGCAGCGCGCAACTGGCTCCGCAACGACCCCGCTGCCGCGACGAAATGGCTCAACAGCACCGACCTGCCCGACGAACAGAAGAAGGTGCTGATCGACCAAGCCTCTCAGAACCGCTGAAGACCGTTACCTTAATGCCCCATTGGCCTTATTGGCCAAATTGACCGTGATCACAGCGGTGACCACCCTGTAAATCAGGTCGCCACACAGCCATGAACAACAGCAGAGGCAGTGAGAGAATCAAAGGATCCGCTAAGAAAATGAAAAACTTCCGCCGCCAAGTCGGAGCGCTGGCGTTCGCGCTGGGCGTTTCCGCAACATTCATTCTGCTTTCAGGATGCAGTGCAGACTTGGTAGTCGATGAAGAGGAGGATGAATTCAAAACGATGCATGAACGAATGGTTGCAACTCAAATCGAGGCAAGAGGCATAACGGATCCCGGCGTCCTGTCCGCGATGAGGAAGGTAAAGCGGCATCTATTCGTGCCCGAAAGCCTCTGGGATATCGCGTACGGCGACCACCCGTTGCCAATAGGCGAGGGGCAGACCATATCGCAGCCGTACATCGTGGCGCTTATGACCCTCGCGGTGGAGCCCAGTAAAGATAAAAAGGTTCTCGAAGTCGGCACCGGATCTGGATACCAGGCCGCCGTGCTGGCGGAGCTATGCGGCAGCGTGTATTCCGTTGAAATTATCGAGACGCTTGGCAAAAGGGCGCAGGGAATACTGGCCGGTATGTACGACAACGTCCACGTCAAAATCGGCGATGGATACAAAGGCTGGAGCGAACACGCGCCGTTCGACGCCGTGATCGTCACCTGCTCCCCAACCCATGTGCCGCAGCCGCTCATCGACCAGCTCAAAGACGGCGGCCGGATTATAATCCCTGTCCACGAAGACGGTGAGCAGGAGCTCGTCCTCCTTGTCAAACGCGGCGATGAGCTCATGCGGGAAAGCATCATACCCGTGCGGTTCGTGCCCATGGTCGACGACACTGGCGCCACCTACTGACCTGAAAAAACATCATGATACTTGGAATAGACAACCTGCAGGCAATGCAGTTCGAGCCGCTGCGCGGGAAGCGCGTCGGTCTTCTCAGCCACGATGTGGCAGTGTCTGCACTCCGCCACACAACGGCGGAGATACTGCACCACTCCGTAAACCTCGTGGCAATGTTCGGACCCGAGCACGGCTTCCGCGCCACCGCGTTGGCCGGGGGAAAGACGGAGACGTACGAACATCCCGAGTGGCACATACCCGTGCATTCCCTCTATGGGAAAACACGTGAACCAACGCCCGAGATGCTGGAAGGAATCGACTGCATGGTCTGCGATTTGCAGGACCTTGGAGTGAGATGCTACACATACCTTGCCACGCTACGCAATATGATGCGGGCATGCGCCCGTGCAGGAATACCCATCTTGGTGCTGGATCGTCCAGTACCGCTACCAAGTTGTGTCGACGGCCCGATACGAGAGGAATCGCTTGATTCATTTGTAGCCCCAGCGCCGGTGCCGTTTGTGTACGGCATGACCCTAGCCGAAGCAGCGCGGTGGATGCAGAAAAACATGATCCCCGGCGCCAAGCTGGACGCGATCCCCATGACCGTCGCATCTCGTGACGAAATATCATTCGAGTCGTTGCCGCATTTCGTACGCCCCTCACCAGCCATTTGCACCATCGAGGCGGCGATGATCTATCCGATGACCGTGTTCTCGGAGTTTTTCCCAGTGTTGGACTGCAGTCGTGGCAAAGAACTCTCGTTCCAGGTTTTTGGCGCACCGTGGCTTGATCCAGCCGAATTCCTGCCGATGCTTTTTAACGGGGAATTTTCAGGAATCGAATTTTCGCGCTGTGTGTTCCCCGCCGGAAATAAAATGTACGAAGGGCGGGAGATAGACGGTATACGGATTAATGTTACAAATCGCGACGCATTCCGCCCGTTCTCCTCCGCGATGAAGCTACTCACGCTCATCTTCCGCGAATACGATTCGGAACTCACATGGCAAAACCCAACCACACGCCAGCAGTGGTTTAACGCGCTTTACGGCATGCCCGCTATATGGGAGTCCATCACAAAAGGCGAGTCGTATGAATACGACAACTCGGCATACCTCGCCACGCGCGAGGAGGCGCTGCTTTACCGAGGCATGAGATCACGAGCCGGAAATATCCGGGGCGATGTTCTTAATAACTGAAATCAGCACGAAGAGAATCAACACGTAAGCGATTAACGCCGGGTTGCGGTACGCCAGTATGTAAGCCGCTTGCAGATAAGCGAGCGCCCCGACGGCGTTGCCTATCGCCTTGCGCCGGCGACTGGGATCGTGCGTATGACCAAGCGGAGCCATCGACAAACTCCAGACCGCATATGCGAATGTTGTGCAAAACACGATCAATATTTTTTCGCCGCTCCCTGTATATTCCGCAAGCGCAAGCATCGGCATGAAAATGGCCAGCCCCGGAATGAAACGCCACCATCCAACCGGTTTCTCCGCTTCATGCTCTTTAACAGCCACGGTTGTCAAACCTATCGTGTAGAGCGTCCAACCAGCGACCGCCAACCACATCGGCACGGAGTTCCAACACGGAAGGATCAAAAACGAAGTGGACTCTAGCGCAGAACCGCTTTCCTGCAACTTGATATGCGGCGCAACGTAATCCGTCATAGCCGTCGCGCCCGCAAGCACGCTCAGCCCACGGCAAAGCCCAATGAGCACGATACCCGCAACAAATGATCTATCTTTGACGCGGTTGTAGCTTGTTATCGCCAAAACCAGCAGGATTACCACGCACCACCAGTCTAACGGCATGCGGAACACCGCGCCGACAAACACCGCTACAAGAAGGCAAACACCACGCGCTGCACGGGCATTAGCCAACGATATGCGATTGGAGGGAAGCGGCCGACTTGGCGCATTGGTTTTATCCTCCTCGAAGCCGACTATGTCGTTATCGGCCAATCCAAACATATAAAAAAACAGAGCGGCAAGTCCGGAAGCCAGCGCGATGCCCACTGCGCCGGGCTTTGGATTTTCCAGCGACACCGCTAGGCAAATCGCCGCGCCCGCGATGGCGTCACCCGGCGCGGTTACGAGATTCGGAAGACGGAAAAATTCCGCCCAAGGTTTCAGCGCACGTCCTATGGCTTCGATCCGTTTTTTCATCTATTGAGTGTTAAGGCTGCCTCAATTCAATAGGCAAAGGCTTGAGATCGAGCCGTGGCTTCCATTTTGGAGACTGGCTGTAGAACTTGTTGGGATTCTCGAAAGCGATTTTTTGGAGCGTATTTTCAGAGTGGCCGTCGGCCTTCATCTGCTCCATCACTTTGACCATGCTGACAGGATCGGAAATGCCCCAGTCGGCCGAACCGCTTACGAGTATT
Organism: Lentisphaerota bacterium; assembly: GCA_022837245.1. Taxonomy (GTDB): domain Bacteria; phylum Verrucomicrobiota; class Kiritimatiellia; order RFP12; family UBA3636; genus JAAZFF01. The sequence goes on along the minus strand of JALHHX010000065.1, from coordinate 26,601 downwards.
CTGTCTGCCCCGTACTGTTTGATGATCGCGCTGGCGCGCTGCGGGTCGAGTTTTGAAATGGGGTAAACCGTCAAGCCACACCAGCAGTCGGTCTCTGCAAGCGCGCGCTTGATCGTATCTTCAGTATTGTGGTCAAGGTATATCATCCGCTGGTTAGGCTTAACCTCGTCAAACCCGCGCAACACCCAGTCCAAGCACTCCGGTTTGCGTGTGTGCGAAATGTGGATTATCACGGGCATGCCGCGCTCCTTGGCCATCCGCAGCTGGCGGGTGAAGCAATAGTATTCAGCCTCGTTGAGATTGTTGAACCCGATTTCGCCCATCGCGACGCAACGCGGGTTGTCGAGATACTCGCCAATTCCATCCAGCACTTCGTCCACGAGCGCTCGGTTCTCGGCCTCTTTGGGGTTGTAGGCGATGGCCGCGAAGTGGTCTACGCCGAAGCGCTGCGACCGCGTGTGCTCGAACTCAAGCACATTGCGGAAGTAATCGAAAAACGTGCCGGCGTAGCGTCTGTGCGAGCCAAGCCAGAACGACGGTTCCACGCACACCCTTATTCCGGCTTCGTACATCCGCTGGTAATCATCGGTCGTACGGGAATACATGTGTATGTGCGGTTCAATAATTGTCATTTCTTATTCTCCTGTTATAAATCAAACGTTACGTTTGCTCAATGCGCCTCCAGCCAGTTATCCCCAACTCCCACGTCGGCCTTCAACGGCACCTTCAGCTTCACCACGCCCGTCATGCAGCGCTTCACGATCTCCGACACTTCCTCCACCTCCCCGCGCGGCGCGTCCAGCACAAGCTCGTCGTGAACCTGCAGCACCAACTTCGCCCCCAGCCTCCGCTCCGCCAGCTCCTTGTGGACCGCCACCATCGCCAGCTTGATCAAGTCGGCGGCGCTGCCTTGGACCGGCGTGTTGATCGCGATGCGCTCAGCCCCGGAACGCAGCGTCGCGTTGCGCGAATTGATGTCGCGCAACGGACGCCGCCGTCCCATGAGAGTCGAGACGTATCCCTTCTCGCGGGCGCCGCGCACCGTCTCTTCCATATAACGCTTAACCCCTGGATAAAGTTCGAAATAAGTTTTGATCAGCTCGTCGGCGCGCGAGCGCGTCGTCCCGAGACGCTGTGCCAAACCAAATGCCGATATGCCGTAGATTATGCCGAAATTCACCATCTTGCAGTCGGAGCGCATCTCGCGGGTCACCTCCGCGAGCGGCACGCCGTAGACGCGCGAGGCCGTCTCGAGGTGGATGTCCGCGTCGTTCTCAAACGCCCGGATCATGGATTCATCGCCGCTGAACGACGCCATCATGCGAAGCTCGATCTGCGAGTAGTCGGCTGAGATTAGCACGCGCCCCTCGGCGCTAGGCACGAATGCTGCGCGAATGCGCTTCCCACGCTCGGTACGTATTGGTATGTTCTGCAAGTTGGGGTTGTCTGACGAAAGCCGTCCCGTCTCCGTCAGCGCCTGGTTGAAGCTTGTATGGATACGCCCCGTCTTCGGATCAATGCACTTGGGCAGTTTGTCGACGTACGTGGACTTGAGCTTTGTGCACGTCCTATATTCGAGCACTTCGTTCACCACCGGATGCTCCCGGGAAATGCTGAGCAGCACGTCCTCGCCTGTGGAGTACTGGCCAGTCGGGGTCTTGCCCCCGGATGTAAGTTTCAGTTCATCGAACAGCACGCGCCCAAGCTGCTGGTTGGACGCTATGTTGAATTCATGCCCGGACAAATCGTACACCCTGCGCTCGATCGATGCTATCTCATCCGCGAGCTCCACGCTGTACTTTCCCAGAGCTCCGACGTTGATCCGAACTCCCTCGTACTCCATATCAAGCAGCACCGGGACAAGCTCGTTCTCGCATTTCTCAAGCGCGGGCTCGGCCCCCGACTCTTTGACGAGCGGTGCAAGCTTGTCGTGCAACTGCAACGTGACATCGGCATCCTCTGCAGCGTACTCTGCCACACGCGCCACATCCACCTGATCCATCGTTAGCTGGTCTTTTCCTCGGTCGCCTATAAGAGCAGTGATTGGAATCGGATCGTAACCCAGATATTCACGAGCGAGCGGGTCCATGCCATGGCGCGCCGCCGAATCGAGCACGTAATGCGCCAGCATGGTGTCGTAAAGCCGTCCCGCCACTTCCAGGCCGTGGTTTCTGAGCACATGCATGTCGAACTTGAGGTTGTGCCCTATTTTACAGATCGATGTGTCCGCGAAAACAGCCCTGAACTTGTCCGCGATCCTCTCTGCAGGCAGGTGCGGTTTCGCGTCTTTGCCGGGCTCAGCTTCCGGTTGCGCTCCCTCCCCCTCGTCCGTGGCTCCCACGGCATCCGCAGGAGCAGCCTTGTCTCTGTCGCCAACCTCCACCCCGCTGAACGCAAATAAATCCATGCCGGAAGGGGAAAGCTCGATTTTGACCGGGTTCGCCTCGACCGGTGCCTCCGCGAATAGTGACAAAAAACCGTCCTCCGCCACCGTGCCTGCTCTGTCCGGTCCCCGCAGGCTAGCCCCCACCGGCACGTAATAGGCCGAATGCGGGATGATCGCAAACGACATCCCCACCAGCCTGGCATTGCGCGGATCGAGCCCATCCGTCTCAGTGTCGAATGCGAACGCCTTGGCCTTCTCGAGCCTCCCCACCAGCAAGTCGATCTTCTCCTCCGTGTCGCAGAGGATGTACTTGTGCGGCACATCGCCTATTCTTGCGAAAAGCGTGTTCACCGACTCCTGTTCAGAGGGGGCTTCCGCATCTGGCACAGCGCCCTCACCCACTTCTTCCTTCTCACGGGGTTCAGGCACCGTGGGGGCGGAGTCCGCATCCGTCCCGCCCTTCGGGCTTTCCGAAGCCACATTGTAAACAGTAGCGCTCGGGAAGATTTTGGCGAACACGGACCGCAGCTCGTACTTCATGCAGAAATTCCGCACAGCTTCTTCGTCTGGCTCCCGCTTCTTCAAATCCTCGAGCGTTACGTCGAGCGGAGCGTCCTTGCGTATCTCCGCCAGCCAGCGAGAAATCCTCGCTTTGTCGGCATTCTCCGCCACGCGCTCCGCCAGTTTCCCTTTCAGCTCCGACGCATGCGCGATCACACCTTCCATGCTGCCGTAATCCGCGAGGAGCCTCGACGCCGTCTTCGGTCCAACACCGGGAATCCCGGGGATGTTGTCGGATGCGTCGCCGGCAAGCCCCAGGTAGTCGATCATCTGCGACGGCTCCTTCAGCCTCCATTCGGCGCGCACCCGGGCCTCGTCGTAGATCTCGTTCCCGGTCGACCCCTTGCCGGCAGGCCGGCACAGCATCGTCTTTTTCGTCACAAGCTGGGCAATATCCTTATCCGGCGTCACGAGCCACGTCAGCATATCGGCCTTCTCGCCCATCACCGCGAGCGTTCCCATCAGGTCATCTGCCTCGAAACCCTGCACCTTCAGAAACGGGATGTTCATCGCCTTTGCGAACTCCTCAGCTATGGGGATGGAAGCGGAGATGTCCTCCGGCAGCTTATCGCGCTGAGCCTTGTATTCGGGGAATCTCTCGTGGCGGAACGTCGGGGAAGTGTCCATCACGAGCGCGGCATGCGTCGCGCCGTTGTCATGCAACATCTCGCGGACGAGCGTAGCAAAAATATATATAGCCGACGTGTTGATACCGGTAGAGGTCATGCGCGGTCTGTTCACGAACGCAAAATGCCCTCTATACAAAAGAGGCATAACATCCATCACCACGAGTTTTTGCACGCTGTCCTTCATGATGCCTCCATTGTACTACCCGCACAGCCTTTAGCACAAGACCAAAGACCTGTCCTTAACATATTGTTTTCAGTTGACCCTTACGCACTACTTACGCACTAACGCACTACTGTCCCGGTCAGAAAAAATTGGGAAGGCCCGGCAACTCGGAGTTCTTGCTGTAATGCGCGGCGGTATGCTACTAATCATGGATGGCAACGGGCGCTGGGCAAAGGTGCGCGGCAAGCCCCGCCTGAGCGGCCACAGGGCTGGGGCGGAGTCTGTCCGGCGCGTAATAAAAGCCTGCGGCAAGTTGGGCATAGAATACCTTACCCTTTATGCGTTCAGCGTCGAAAATTGGTCGCGCCCTGCCGCCGAGGTTTCCGGTCTCATGGTCATGCTCTACGATTTCCTCGTCGAAAACACCAAGGAACTTCAGGACAACAACATCCGCCTGCTCGTCTCCGGCCGCCGTTCCGATCTTCCCGCGCGCGTCGACAAAAAACTGCGCGAGGTCGAGGCGCTCACGGCAAACAACAAGAAGTCGACTCTCGTGCTGGCGCTCAGCTACGGTGGCAGAACTGAAATCGCCCACGCCGCGAGAACACTCGCCGAGGCTGCCGTCGCCGGAAAGATCAAGCCTTCGGAAATCGACGAAGCCGCAGTAGCATCCGCCCTCTACCTGCCGGACGTCCCGGATCCCGATCTCATAATCCGCACTAGCGGCGAGCTGCGTCTGAGCAATTTCCTCACATGGCAGAGTGCGTACAGCGAATTTTATTTCACGAAAACGCTCTGGCCAGATTTCGCCGAGGCGGATCTCAAGGCGGCGATCGATGATTTTTCGCGCCGCCAGCGCCGTTTTGGGGGGATTCCCGAAAGCGCCGAAAGCTTTCCGGCGGCTCCGGCCTGCAAGGTTGAATCACCAGACGGGCAGGAAGAGGTGCGGTGTTGAAATATCCGAGGATTTTCTACGGCTCAATTGTGGCTCTTAGCGCGTTCGCGATCATATTCCTTTTTCCGGTGTGGACGCACCTCGCGTTGCTATTCGCCGTGTTCACGCTCGGAGAAATGGAGTTCAGCAACATGGTGCGGCGTGGCGGCCACAAGTACGAGCTGCTGCCAACGACGGTGTGCGGAGTGGCTTATTTGATCTGCACCGCACTCGAATCCCCCGTCTTCAGAGATCTTTTCCCTGGCCTGGCTCCAATAGGCGGCACGAAGCTTTCAGATATCGTATTATGGGTTACGCCGGCAATTTTACTCATGCGTGGCGTCTTCCGGCGCGAGACAGACAATGCCATGGAGACCTTCGCCTTCAGCTACGCCGGGTTCTGGTACGTGGCCGTGCTGCTAAGCTTCATGGTGAGAATCTCGTTTGAATGGGGGCTCGACGCCAAGAGCAACATCGACTATACGGGGCGTCTTGCGCTCGCGCTGTTCATCATCCTCGTGAAGATGGGCGATGTAGGCGCCTACGGCATCGGGGTGAAGTTCGGGAGGCGCAAACTGATTCCGGAGATTTCGCCCAAAAAGACGGTTGAAGGCCTCATGGGCGGATACGTGGCCTCGATCATAACAAGCCTCGTCTGCTGGGCCTTGGCAACCGCCTTTGCCGGCGGCATGATCGGCGAAATACGCTACACGCTCTTCCACGCCCTCCTGCTCCCTATCGTGCTCACCACCGCAGGCGTTGTAGGAGATCTCTCAGAATCGCTCATCAAGCGCTCCGTCGGAGTCAAGGACTCCAGCAGCGCGCTCCCAGGTATGGGCGGCGTACTGGACGTGCTAGACAGCCTCCTATTCGCCGCCCCAATCATGTATATCTATATCCTATTATTCTCAAGGTAGGGTCATGAATTCCGAAACAAACCAGGCAACGGCCGCAATGCAGACCGAGACAGACACCCCTCAGGCGCGCGTGCGCTTCCCCACGATTAACAAAATCCGTGCGAGTAACCGGGAGCAGACGCCGGGCGAGGAGGTCGCCAATGCCGTCACGCACGGCATTGGCGCGATTCTCTCCGTCGCCTGCCTTGCCGTGGCAGTTACGTTCGCCGCCCTATACAGCGATGGCTGGAGCGTCGTGAGTATAAGCATCTACGGCGCATCGATGATTCTGCTCTACCTATGCTCCACACTCTACCACGCGGCCACCAGCCCCAAAGTTAAAACCTTTTTCAACATTCTGGACCACTCAACCATTTACTTGCTCATAGCTGGCTCCTATACCCCTTTCTGCCTAGCTGGCATGCGCCAGTACAGCCCCGCCTGGGCCTGGACGATTTTCGGCATAGTGTGGGCCATCGCGATCTTCGGCGTTCTGTTCCAATGCCTCTTCGTCAATAAATATCCGATTTTCTCAACAGCAACATACCTTGTAATGGGTTGGACCGTCGTCATCGCCGTATATCCCCTATGGAAGGCCATGGGCACGAACGCCGTCATAGGCATCGCCGCCGGTGGCGTCCTCTACACGCTCGGAGTGGTTTTCTACGCGATGAAGCACATCAAGTACATGCATGCTATATGGCACCTGTTCGTGCTCGGTGGCACTCTGGTCCAATACGCCGTGGTTCTATATTACATCGCACTTGGCAACCTCACACCAGCTACCTAAACCATTATGACCCCGAACACCCCACCCGACTCAATTACAATCCTCGCCGGCTGGGGCATATACCCCTTCCTGCTTGCAAAAGGCGCACGCGCCGCCGGCGTCCGCCGCATCTCAATGATCGGCTTCAAAGGCTCCACATGCCGCGCCACTCTTAAGACCGCCGACGACGTGAGGATGATCCCCTTCGGCAACCTCGAATCCCTACGCAAAGCCATCGCCGAGTGCCCCGGCCCGCACGTCCTCCTCGCCGGCCAGATCAACCCCATGTGCTTCTTCCGATCGCACATTGACGCCGGCATGAAGAACGAGATCGCCTCGATCAAAATCCGCAACGCACACACGCTGTTCAAACGCCTGGTCGATTTCATTGAGGAGCAGGGCCACTCCGTCCTGCCATCCTCCCTCTTCATGGCAGACCACATTCCCGGCCCCGGCCCCCTCACCAAACGGGCTCCCGACGCCCGCGAAGCCGATGATATCGCATTCGGCAACCGCATTGCCATGGAAATTGCAAATCTGGATATAGGTCAGTCAGTCGTAGTCAAAGACGGCGTGGTTCTGGCCGTCGAAGGCTTCGACGGCACCAATGCCGCCATCACCCACGGCGGCGCTATCGCCAAACGCGGCGCCGTCCTCGCCAAAGTCGCCAAGGAAGATCACGACATGCGCTTCGACATCCCTGTCATCGGCGCCAAAACCATCGCGTGCATGCGCAAAGCCGGACTCTCCGCAATGAGCGTCCAGGCAGGCCGCACCCTCGTGCTGGACCTCCCCGGCACCATAAACCTCGCCAACAAATTCTCGATATCCATCACGGCCGTCGAAACCACTCTGCCACAGGCGCCAGTGTACAAGCAACCCAAACCACTGAAAGGAGTATAACACAATGCAGATTTTCAACTCCCAGTTTAAGAGAGACAAGCATGTCTACCGCAACGACAAGTTCGCGGAATTTCTTAAGGACGCCGTTCTGTTCTTCCACGGAACACCAGTCACCCAACTCCCGCCACCGGAAAGATTTTCAGGAGCGGGCGTTTACGCCATTTACTGCACCGCGAAAACTGGCATATACAGTAAATACGGAAATGAAACGAACCGTACAGCCTATAAGATTCCAATTTACGTGGGTAAGGCTGTTCCTTCTGGATGGCGCCAGAGTAGAATACTAGACAAAGAACAAGCGGCTAAAGACACCTCTCTTTATAGCAGATTGAAGCAACACGGGGGAAAGCCCGGACGTCAAAGATTTACACCGCAGGATCAAGGACTACATGGCGGGGCTGAGATGAAGGCGCTGGAACTTTTCACAGGTTGCGGAGGACTCGCAAAAGGCCTGGAACTGTCTGGCTTCCAGCACGTCGCATTCGTCGAAAACAATCGTTTCGCCTGCGAAACTTTACGGCGCAATTTCCCGCCTGAGATTGTCCATGAAAAGGACATCCGAGATTTTGATTTCAAATCTGTGGGACATGTTGACGTAATCGCAGGAGGACCCCCATGCCAGCCATTCTCGCTGGGCGGTCTTGCACGCGGATTCAATGACCACAGGGACATGTTTCCCGAAGCCGCCCGTGCAATATCGGAGTTGACACCCTGTGGATTTATGTTCGAAAACGTCAAAGGCCTCCTAAGGAAAAGTTTTTCCGAGTATTTCGAATACATAATACTGAGGCTGACATACCCAGAGGTTCTTATCCTTCAAAACGAACCTTGGATGGACCATCTGGCCAGGCTGCGCGAAATTGCTTTCAGCAATTACAAAGGGCTTAAATATCATGTCCAGTATAAACTTATAAACGCTGCGGATTTCGGAGTTCCCCAGTGTAGGGAAAGAGTGTTTATCGTGGGAGTGAGGCATGACGTCTCCGCTACATGGCGTTGGCCACGAGCTACACATAACAAAAGTCAATGGAAAACCCTAAGGGACACCCTGTGCGGCATTCCTGATCCAAGAGACTTGTCAAACGACATTCCAGACCACACTTTTATTGATGGTGCACGTGTATACCCCGGTCATACTGGCAGCCCTCTCGACAAACCATGCAAAACCATAAAAGCTGGTGCACATGGCGTCCCAGGTGGGGAAAATATGATCCGTTATGATGATGGATCCGTTAGATATCTGACCGTGTTTGAGGCAAAAACAATACAAACTTTCCCAGCCAACTACAAGATTTCAGGACCCTGGACTGAGGCAATGAGACAAATTGGCAATGCCGTTCCAGTCGATCTTGCAACAATTTTAGGCCGTGAACTTCAAAATGTTCTATCTGCCGATACGGGAAAGCCTGCCGAATTTTTGACGGATTTCCAAGGAAACATGCTGCTACTTGACAGATCAAAGAAGAAAAACAGCTATTCATGTAGAGACAAAGGCCGCAAAAGGATTTGAGCCACGGGCTCTTTGAAATGAACTCGCACACACACCCAAAAATCCGCATCCTAATCTGTGCCGGCGAAATCAGCGGCGACATGTACGGCGCCGCGATCGTGCGCGAAATGCGTGCCCAATCCGCTACTCCGCTCGAATTCTACGGTTTCGGAGGAGACCTCATGAAAGCCCAAGGCGTGGAACTCTACGCGCATGTGTCGCAGACCGCCGTCATGGGCTTCTGGGAGGTTCTCCGAAACATCCGCTTCCTCATGCGCCTAAAACGCGCTATACACGGACTACTTTCAACGCGCCGTCCCGACGCGGTCCTTACGCTCGACTACCCCGGCTTCAACCTCAAGCTCGCCGCCGATGCAAAGTCGCGCGGCATCCCCGCCGTACACTACGTCTGCCCGCAAGTATGGGTCTGGCGCAAAGGACGCATTCCGAAGATTGCACGCTGCCTAACGAAGCTCATCACGATCTTCCCCTTTGAGCCTCCGCTCTTCGAAGGCACCGGCCTTGACGCCATTTTCCTCGGCCATCCGCTTGCCGACCAAGTCGCCGAAACACTATCCCGCCCGCCCGCCGCCCTTCCATGGGGCGATGGCCGCCGCATAGCAATTTTCCCAGGCAGCCGACACTCTGAAATCAACCGCATCCTGCCAATACAAATCGCAGCCGCCGTCCTGCTTGAAGAACGCCTCGGTCCATGCTCCTTCCTAATCCCGGCACCGACTGCGGAAGCACGCGCGCAACTCGAAGAAGCACTTGCGAAGATTGAGCACAAACCGTCGTCGCTTGCGGTTTGCGACGGCAATTCGCGCGAGATACTCCGTCAATCCGAGGCTGCCGTGATAAAGTCCGGCACTTCAACCCTCGAAGGTTCGTTGCTGCTTTGTCCATTCGTGCTCGTCTACCGGGTAAGTTCAATATCATACCCCATTATGCGCCGCCTTATAACCGGAGTTGCACACGTGGGGCTCGTGAATATCCTCGCCCAAAAGGAAGTTACAAAAGAACTCATACAAGACGACGCCACCCCTGAGGCGATCGCGGATGAAATCGAGCATCTGCTCACCGACACCGCCGCCCGCGAAACCATGCTCGCCGAAATGCGCGCCGTCAACGCCCTCGTCGGCAAACCCGGCGCCTCCGCCCGCGCGGCCACCGCCGTGCTAGATTTGATCGACGGTTAAGGTCGTACACTACATGAACCTATTCTAACAAGCGTACCCTCAAAAGCAAGAAATTGGGTTTTGAAGGCTTGATTTGTGCAATGCTATTTCAACGCACAATTTCCTCTACAGAGTACAAACGGAACAGATCCTCCAGCGAGATGCTGAAATTGCGTTCTATGTCGCGGCATTCGGCAAGTTTCGCCAGTATTGCGCGTGCATAGGACTCTTCCGAGTGATGAATCGCCCTGTGGCAGTTTGGACATAAACAGCACAGGTTTTTGATCGTGTCGAGGCTGACCTTCTTAAAATGTGGCTGGAATCGAATAGGGACGACATGATGCGATTCTAGAAAAGGGCATCCTGTCGAGCGGGCGATGAATAAATTGTGCTCCCTGTCGAATTCACATTTGAATTTGCTTAGCTGCATCCTTTTAAGGGCGATTTCCCCGCTGCGGCGCCACCTTTTAACCTCGACTGTTTTGGCTTGTACATCTTCACCGTCATCCGCCTTGGTGCTGTCCATCTCAGAAAAAACATCGGATGGATAATCATCCTCTACTCTGAGCAACCCTTTTTCACGCCAGCGCCTTTCCTGCATCGCTCCGATCCAGATGTCATCGTCTTTATCCAAGAACAAGAACCAAACCATACCTTTTTCGGGCTTAAAACCCGCCGTTGACGAAAGGTACAGACGAAGTTCGTTCTTTTCCGGCTTTGGATAAACCAAGTTTAGATAGACAACGTCTCCTTTTGGATATAGTTTGAAAGGTTTTGCTGCTGCCTGGCGGTCCAAGGCAACATTGCCAACATGAATGCCTTCACCCTTTGAAGTGTAATAATCCACCAAAAGAGAAGATTCCGCATCGGTCGCGGTTATCTGCGAGTCATAAACCTCTCTTTCAGTGACAATGGAGTATGAACCGGCTTTGGCGTTAAACAGCTCTTTCTGAACGATTCCGAATTTCATTCCCCCCACCTCCAACAAGTATTTGCTCTTTGATTTCTTTTCCGATGCTTCTAATAACAGGAACAGCCACCGAGTTGCCCATCTGTCTGTAAAGATCAGATTTGCTCCCGCGCATAACAAAGGTTTCGGGAAAACCTTGCAATCTTGCGCACTCCCTTGGGGTTAGCATGCGGGGGTTTTCCCCTTCTTGTGGTATCAGGCATTCTTTGCCGTCTTTATAATATCTTGCAACCAAAGTGTTGGCGGGCTTCGACGCGTCAGCCGTGAAGGCCGTGAACCCGGCTCCTCTTTCCAGATTACGGGCGGTTCGTCTCTTGTGTCCAGCCCAAAGGTTGTCGGAGATGGTGAAAGATTCGTCTGGCTGGTCTTCAAGAATTGAAGACAGGGGCAACGGAGGCCCCTTTATAGAAGGGAACTTGAATTTTCCGCCGTCTCTTATACATACCATATAGCAACGCACGCGTTTTTGCGGGACAAGCGGACTGGAGTCGATGATGCTGTAGTTAAACGAATATCCTTCGCTTTCAATGGATTCTTTTATAATCGAAAAAGTTTTCCCTTTGTCGTGACTTACCAGATTCCTTACATTTTCCAGAAAAACAATCAAGGGCCTTCTAGCCCTGATTATTTCCATTATGTCAAAAAACAACGTCCCTTGCGTCTTGTCGGCAAAACCGTGGGATTGGTTGTTCGCAACTCTGGCCGAAACCCCTGCTCTAGAGAAAGGCTGGCAGGGGAACCCCGCGCAAAGAACATCAAATTGTTTTGGAATGAGTCCCTTTACCCAATCGCGCGTGATGTCGCCAAAAGGAACTTCACCATAATTATCGAAGTAGGTCTTTTGCGCAGCTTTGTCCCATTCAGAGGAAAACACGCATTTCCCCCCGCATTCCTGCATTGCGATGCGGAAACCGCCAATTCCCGCAAAAAGGTCAATGAAAGTAAAAGACGGATCAGCGGGTGGCGGGAATGGCACACGAAACAGCTCTGGGAAAAGGACTTGTTGTCCTCTGTGTTCACGTGTGCTGATGTTTGATTTTTTAAGAGATTCAAATAGTTCTTCCGGCACCAACCCTTTCGCCACTTCCTGATAACACGTGTCCGCCGCCTCCATGTTGTGGATCCAGTGTGAAAGGACTGCTCTTTCGTCATCTGTTTCCGCAAAATCCCCTAGACTGACAACCTTGGGTTGATTGTAGAACAAATGAGGAGTCGAGGTTTTATCCTTTTTGTCCAGTTCCATTATATTATTCTATTCCATAAACCACATCCGAAGCTTACACGCTCATTCCGCAACGTTTCGCATTTTAAGCCACGGAGTATACCATAACGACCAGCTTAAAACACGAAGAATTCTGGGCACCCCAAACGTCGGTTCATGGTATAATTTGCCGCATTCATTTCTCTGATGGAGCGGGGATAAGCAAATGGACACTATTTCGAAAGAGGAGAGAAGTCTTGTTATGAGCCGGATAAGGTCGAAGGACACGAAGCCGGAGCTCATGATCCGTTCGTGGCTGCATAAGCGCGGTTTTCGTTTCCGTTTGCATTCGGAGTCCATTCCCGGACATCCCGATGTGGTGATGAAGAAACACAAAACGATTATAGAGGTACGCGGATGTTTCTGGCACCACCATGAGGGATGCGATGAGGCGCGAGTTCCGAAGTCGAATGTGCGTTTCTGGAAAGAGAAGCTGAAGCGAAACATGGCGCGCGATACGAAGAACGAAATTTTATGGCGCGATGCAGGATGGAACGTGGTGGTTGTCTGGGCGTGCGAACTCAAACCAAAGCGCAGAGAGGAGACGCTGCGCAGGGTGGAGCGTATGATACTGGCGGGGGCAGGGGAATATCCAGAAACGCGATCAGATATAGCCATCGCCGCCGAGGCGGGAACGAAATATGACGTTTCTTGACCGAGAGCTATTTGAGAATAGGTGTTTATCCACAGATTCCCGCTGATGTACGCAGATTTCTCCCTTGCGGCGTGGTGGATTCACACGCAGGTAACGAAAACACGAATTTCTTTTATTCATGAAGCCTCACGCGAAGGCGCGAAGCTTTGTTGCCGCACCTTGCCAAAGAAAAGCCGCGACCCTTCGGAAAGGGCGCGGCTTTTCTTGGTTGGCGCTATTTTAGCGGACTATCATCATGGTTGATGCCGGGGTCCATTTGCGGACTTCAACCTCGTGGACTTCGCTGCCGAGCGGTACTGTGAACGCGAGTGCGCCTGTGGCGTCGCTTAGCTTAAACGCGTCGCTGTTGAGCAGCGCCCCGTTGTCTTTGACAACGAATCTGGTGTCCGCAGACAATCCCGTCATGGTGTAATTGGCGGTGTTGTCAATGGCGGCGCCCGTGGATTTTTTGGTGCAGGATTCAAGCCATTTGAACCTTTCCCCAGCAGTGTTCCACTCCGTGAAGGTGCGGGAGACAACGATCGCATCTTCTACATCGAAGTTGGTGTTGTTTGCAACATACTCGGGGAAGATCGTTCCATCGGACACCTGCTTTGCAAACGTGGTGCTTATGCCGGCACCGCCGTCTGCCGCGAAAGCCGATAGGTTGTTGACGCTGGCATAGTATATCGTCCCGGGGTATGACTTGTCGTTATGGACCCCGAAACGGCCCGTCACCGCCACCAGGCCGGAGAATCCGCTTCGATCCATTGTCTCAATGGCGATGCGTCCGCCGGCGCCTGGTCTGCCGTCCATGCCACCGCGAGCTGTTACCGTGCCTGCGCCCGTCAGGGTGCCTGCCTGTATCCATATGCTGCCGCCTGCGCCGCGCGAGTCGGTAGGATTGGAGTCCAATATGCCGTCTAGGGTTAGCGTTCCAGGAACAACAAGCTTGATTGCGCCGCCGCCGCCGAAATTATTGCGCCCTGCGCCAAGTGCAGAGGGGCGCGTAAGATTGCCATATCCGAGAGTATAGACGGTCCTGCCGCCGTAGGAGTTGCCTTCTGTAGAGTATGTTGGGCCTGCGGACATGCCAAAGCCACGCCCCTTCGCCGAGAGTAGACCAGCGATGTTTGCATCCTTATCGCATGCTATCACAACGCCGCGACCGTGCTTCTTTGCGGTTGTTCCACCAGAGTCGGCGTTTACGTACGAGAAGTCGCCCCAGCCAGAGTATACTTTTGCTCCTGTCTCAATGTTGAGAGTTGCGAGGCTGTAGCTTGGCACAGTGACGCATGACGGCAGGCATAGGACGCCCGTTCCTAGAACGTTGAGGTTCGAGACGGTTAGTCCAGCCATATCGTCTGGGCTGCCGGAGAACCACTTGTCGAAGCGCAGCGTCGAGGCTCCGCCGACAGTGAGGTCGCCTATTTCAAGATTGCCGCCGTGGAACTCGACACGAGAGCCGTTCGTGACAGTGAGGTTCCAGTAGTGGGTAGTCTGATCTGGGAACACGTAGGAAAAGCTCTCCGTGATCTCCATATCAACCGGTGCTTCCGGGGTCCCCGTCTTGCCTACGTAGCGCCTCGGTTCCCAAAGAGTGCCTTCGGAGCCGTCGCTGTTGCCAGTGTCGCCGCCTTTGACGGATACCTTGCCTGAGAAAGAGGATGATGTGTATTCAATTGCAACGCGTCCGCCACCGCCGCCCTGTCCGCCGGGGTCGCCGTCGGCGTTGATCTGGCCAGTGCCGGAAAACGTGTCTGAAACGAGCCAGATGCTGCCGCCTGCGCCGCGGCTCCAGCCCTTTGCGGTCACAAGGCCATTGATTGTGGTGGTGCCGGTGGCGTTGAGCTTTATCGCGCCGCCACCGCTAGCGGCGCCGGTGTAGTCCCCGTTGCCTCCGCTGCCAAGCGCGGTAGGCTGCTGATACTTGCCGTAGGCAATTGTGGAGTCGTAAGCTTCATAGCCCCGATAGTTGACGCCACCGTGGCTCGCGCCCTCGCCGTTCCCGGCGGGACCTTGTCGGTTTGGAAAGCCCTGGTAGTCTGCCGATAGCGTGCCGTTTATTACCGCGTTGGCGCAGTTGATTGTAACGCCGATGCCATGCGGCACCGCCGCGGTTGCGCCAACTGCGGGCGTGCCTCCTGAGTCGGGGTTGATAGCAGTCGGGTCGCCCTTGCAGGTGACGGTTGCGCCGGCTTCTATAGTAAACGTCCCATATGCCCCCGTGGAGGGATAAG
>JALHHX010000065.1:0-11583 GCA_022837245.1 Lentisphaerota bacterium | reverse complement strand
CCCTGCATCGATAAGCGGGTAGCGTGCAAGGGCTGACGGAATGACAATGTTGTCTCCGCTGCTCGGCGTTGCATTGCCGTTCCAGTTGAGAGGATCAATCCAGTTGTTGTTTATGTCGCCAGTCCACACGTATGTGCCTCCGACAATTGAGCTGACGGTTACTGGGAC
Source organism: Lentisphaerota bacterium (assembly GCA_022837245.1). GTDB lineage: Bacteria > Verrucomicrobiota > Kiritimatiellia > RFP12 > UBA3636 > JAAZFF01. The sequence continues at coordinate 11,415 of JALHHX010000065.1, read as the reverse complement.
ATCAGCATATGACTTGTTGCCTGCCGAGTTGCGCACGGTAAGACGCAGGACATAGCTGCCTGCCGTGTCGAGTGTAACAGTTTCCTCACTCGTGTCTATATCCGTGCCGGGACCGCTTATGAGGGTCACGCTGCGCCATACTATCTGCATTGGCAAGGTTGTGATGCCTGTGCCAGAGCTCGATCCTGCTGTGGAGCCGATGTCAAGCTGTAGAGGTTCTATGACGACGGTCCGTCCGGTTGGGAGGCCGCGTTCGTAGTTCGTGCGTGCGGATATGGTCGGGGTTGCAGTCGTGTAACGGAACTTTTGCGATTTCCCCATTTTCAGCGTTACCGAGTCTGTCGAGTTGGTGAACCAGACATACAGCGTCACGTCCTCGTCCACTGGCGGACGGTCAAACGTCAACTCGGAAGGGGTGGGGGATGCTGACAGCCATGTCCCGCCGACGACAGATGACGGGGTCCGGGAAGTCGTTACCATGTACTGGTCGTAGCCTTCTGGGACGATCAAGTTGACGGCAGACACCAAATTGCTGCCGGTAAATTCCGTGCTGCCATTTTTGACTTCAGCAATAGTAAACGAGGGTGCTGGCAACACATTAGCCACGGATGGGGAAGCCGCCCCCGTTATTTCCAGTTCGCCATGTCCTGCGTAACCAGAATCCTGTGTAGGGCCAAACGTTATGCGCACGTAATCGACCAGATCTGCGATCAAACCAGAGCTGTCCGTCACCTTTGCAAAAAGCTGCCCGTTGTCGTTGTAGTCGAAAGCAGTGCCTGGAATCGCCACCCAGTTTTCCGTTGCAACGCGCTTGTAGGCAATTTCGCCTATTCTAATGTCGTCTCTGTTGGGCCACCAGGTATAGAAGTTGACTCCCGTCAAATCGTAGCCCCACACAGCATCGCCCAGCCTATATTCAATTACGGCATTGGGGCCGATTGTGTAGCCGTTTGTGGACGCGGATGCTAAAAAACCGCCGTCGGTAAGAACGCGTGGAGTCTTTGCTCCTTCTTTGTTGGCGGCGTCATTTACGACATTTGACGGCATCATGCCCAAAATCAGGTTGTTCGACGCAGGCGGGAACGGTGAAGTCCATTTGCCTTTTGTGATTACTGTAGTGCCCTGAGCCGTTAATGAGATACTGACGACGAGGATCGCCGCAATAGTAACTCTTATGTGCTTCATATTACTCCTTTCAATTGAGCGCCAACCATGTTGGTAAAACGCAATCAATGTTAGCACTTTGGGGCTATCGAGTCAATAACTGGACTTTCGCCATTTTCTCTGCCTCCATTACCGTTGGGGTTTCCCTTCTATTGAGAAATGCCACCCCGTCAACGACTTGCGAACTTCACCTTCCTGCTTGTGTAAAACGCCAAGCCCAGCAACCGTGGGGTATCACGCGAAGCCGCGACGGCGCGAAGCTTGTGCTAACCTTTGCTCCAGGGGTCTCGCATGATACCCCGCGTCAGCAATGCACAACACCAAAACAACCCCAAAGAACGGATGCCAAGGGCGGAGCGTTAGCGGAGCATCGGAGTTTTAAAATTGCGAAACAGAGGTTCCAGGGTTGGGCGCGTTGATGTAATTCATCGAGGGAGTCGTCATAATCGACGAAATCGATTACGTCGAATCACTCGATTACGTCGATTTCCTCGAGGCCCAGAGCCAAAAAGGCACAACGCGAAGGTTCTCCGCCCTCCAGTGCTTGGAATACGCCTTAAGAAGGGAACCATGTCGATAAACGCGGTTTCATCGACATCAGAGCCGCCTAATGTACACGGCGTAAACATTAGGCTCTATTCCTCGATCGGGCGGTTGTCGGCGAGGATTTCGGGTTTGTTGAGCATGGTGTCCGATTCGGTAATATCGCGGATGACGCGGCAGGGGTTGCCTGCGGCGAAGATGTTGGGTGGGATGTCACGGGTGACGACGCTTCCCGCCCCGATGACGCAGTTGTCGCCGACTGTCACGCCAGGGCATACGACGACGTTCGCGCCAAACCAGCAGTCTTTCCCAATCACTACAGGTTTTGCATAGCAGAAGTGGCGCTTGATGCCGTCTTTGTCCAACATGAAGCGACGCTCTTCCGGAAGCATTGGATGAACCGGCGTCACAATCGTAAAGTTGGGGCCGAAGTTGCAGTCGTCGCCAATTGTGACATGGGCGTCGTCCTGTATCGTTAGATTGTAGTTGAAGAAGCAGCGTTTCCCGATCTTCGTGTGCTTGCCGTAGTGGAAGAACACGGGGCCCTGGATGAAGCTTCCTTCGCCGAATTCTCCTATAATCAGGGATAAGATATGGGCTCGTAGTTCGAGGTCGTCTTCATTCGTGGCGCTGAATTGCGCGCTCAATTTGTGGGAGCGCATCTTAATGGCTTTCAGCTCCGGATCTCCAGGGTTGAACAGAGTGCCGCTAAAAATTTTCTTTTCTTCCGAGGTCATGGCGTTTTAATCGTTGAATTTGCCGCGGTATGCCCATAGACCAAGGGCGGGGTTGCTGATGAAGAAGATCTCTTCGCCGTCAGGCATTTTATTGAAGCCGTCGCGGAGTTTGTCTGGGTTGTAGCGCTTCATCATTTCGTCGTAGGACACTGCCTTGAAGCCGACTGAGCGGACTTCGTCGAGCGAGACGCCTCCTTTGCCCGGGCAGTAGGTGATGTCGAAGCGTCCTTCCGATGATCCGTGAATAAGATGCGCGGCGGCACCGAGGTTGGCGCGCAGGTCTTCGTTTTCATCAACGGCCTTGAGCGTGGCGGGCGTGCCACGGTAGCCGTACTTGCGTATAAGCTTGTCGATTTGCGGATCCTCGCCGAATTCGTTCAGCGCCGGCGCAAGCACGATCAGCTCGCCGTCATCGGCGATTGCCATGCGCGTGCGGTAGATTGATTTATTGCCGAGCCAGGTGCTCTGGAATTCATGCGGGTCCAGATACACGACGACCTTCTTCGGTTCGCGGTCGAGCAAGATCACGTTGACCTCGCGCGCCAGCTTGCATGCGGCCTCGTATGCTGAGGGGTCTTCGCTTGCGAAATAACCACGCAGGCACATTTCGCGCGTGTCGTAGTCCTGCTCGACGACGGTGAGAACATACAGAATCGGCAGGTCGGAGAGGAAGCGGGTGACGGCGGCGTTGAAGAGACGGCGCACGGGCGTGTCGGCGCGGCCGAGGATCGTCTCCATGTTGCAGACTGCGCCGAGGAAGTGCGATTTGTTGATGATATCCGCACCGCCCGCGCCGACGACGATGTTCTTGGTGTAGTTGGCCATGCCTACAACCTCATGCGGCACGACCTGCCCTACGGAGAGGATCAGGTCGTAGCCGTCGTATAGGCGTGTGCTGACTTCGACACCGACGTTGTAAGAGACTTTGCCGCCGGAGAGTTCAGACAGGAACTCGCCCGGTAGCTCGCCCTTGCGTACTATGCCGCCGCGCCAGTCATGGACCTTGAAGGCCTCGAGTGGAATCGAGTTGCCAAACATCATCCGGAGCTGTTTCTCCGTCATCTCGTTGTGCGTGCCGAGCGTGGGCATCACGTCCACCTCCACGCCGGCCTTTGTGAGAAATTCGTAAGCCATGGCCGTGATGGGGCCGGCCTGCGAATTGAGGCGCGTGTGGTCGGGCGGGAGGATTAGCACGCGGCGCAGCGCTTCCCTGCGCGGGGAGAGAGTCTCCTCAACGAGTGAACGCAGCTTTTTGCTCGTGATGGAGATTTTAGCTCCGGAATGATTGATCATGGCCATTTCTTTACACTATGTAGGTCGAAGCGGATGTGTCGCCTCCACGGCCTGTCCAATTGGTGTGGAAGAACTCGCCGCGCGGCTTGTCTGTGCGCTCGTAAGTGTGCGCCCCGAAGTAGTCGCGTTGCGCCTGGAGCAGGTTGGCGGGCAGCCGCGCGCAGCGGTAGCCGTCGTAGTAGCTTAGTGCGGCGTTGATGGCCGGCGCAGGTATTCCGAGTTCTATAGCGGTTGCTGCGACGCGACGCCAGCTGGCCTGTGCTCGCCTGACCTTGTCGCTGAAGAACGGATCCACGAGCAGGTTGGTTAGGTCGGGGTTTTTGTCGAACGCCTCTTTGATTTTGCCCAGAAACGCGGAGCGTATGATGCAGCCGCCGCGCCACATTAGGGCGATGCCACCGTAGTTGAGGTGCCAGCCATAAGTTTTCGCCGCGGCGCGCATGAGCTGGTAGCCCTGCGCGTAGCTGACGATCTTGGAGGCGTAGAGCGCCTGTTCGAGATCCGCGATGAAGGCTTTTTTGTCGCCTTTGTATTTCGTTTCAGCCGGACTCGCTAGGACGGAAGACGCCGCGACGCGCTCTTCCTTGAGGGCGGAGAGGCAGCGTGCGAACACTGCCTCGGCGATGAGCGTGAGCGGCTGCCCTTCGTCGAGCGCGGCTATGGCGGTCCATTTGCCCGTGCCTTTCTGGCCGGCGGCGTCGAGGATATAGTCCACGACCGCCTCGCCGGAATCAGTGCGGTATCCCAGGATATCTCGCGTGATTTCGATCAGGTAGCTGTCGAGCTCGCCCTTGTTCCAATCGGCGAAAATTTTGTGCATTTCGTCGTTTGAGAGGCCGAGGCCGTCCTTCATGATCTGGTACACTTCGCATATGAGCTGCATGTCGCCGTATTCGATGCCGTTGTGGACCATCTTGACGAAGTGTCCCGCGCCTCCTTCGCCGACCCATTCGCAGCAGGGGCTGCCGTCATCGGTATGCGCGGCGATTTTCTGGAAGATGGGCTTGACTGCGGGCCATGCGGCCGGCGAGCCTCCGGGCATTATGGAGGGCCCGAGCAGGGCTCCTTCCTCGCCGCCAGAGACGCCTGTTCCGATGTACAGCAGACCTTTGCCCTCGACGTATTGCGCGCGGCGGATCGTGTCGGGGAAATGGCTGTTGCCGCCGTCGATGATGATGTCGCCCTTCTCAAGATGCGGGATGAGCTGTTCGATGAAGTCATCGACAGGCTGCCCCGCCTTCACGAGCATCATGACCTTGCGCGGGCGTTCGAGGCTTGCGCAGAGTTCCTCGATGCTTTTGCATCCGATGAACTTCTTGCCTGCGCCGCGTCCGTTGACGAATTTCTCCACCTTGTCCACCGTGCGGTTGAACACCGCCACTGTGAAGCCTTTGCTTTCCATGTTGAGGACGAGGTTCTCGCCCATAACCGCCAAGCCGATAAGTCCTATATCTGCCTTCATTTTATTATCCGATTCCTTGTTTTGATTCTATCTTTGGATACGCGCGGAGCCGCCTTCGGCGATCGCCTTCACCTGGTCGAGCGTCGCCATTGTGGTGTCGCCAGGGTAGGTCGTGAGCAGCGCGCCGTGCGCCCAGCCATACCGGACTGCATCTTCGGGCGAGAAGCCGCTGAGGAGGCCGTAGAAAAGCCCGGCGGCGAAGCCGTCGCCGCCGCCGACGCGGTCGTAAACATCGAGTTCGCGCACGGGCGCCTGCCATGGCTGGCCGTTGATCCATGCCACGGCGCTCCAGCTGTGGCGGTTTGTCGAATGTACCTCGCGCAGGGTGGTCGCGACGATCTTGATGTTCGGGAATTTGGCTGTGACCTTGCCGATCATGCTGATGAATGCCGACGGATCTAGGGCTGACTTCGCCTCGACCTCGGGGCCGGGGATTCCGAGCCCCATCTGCAGGTCTTCCTCATTGCCGACGAGCACGTCGACGTACCTCAGGATCGGCTCAAGCGTCTTGACGCCATGCGCGTCGCCACCGCGGATATTCCAGAGTTTCTTGCGGTAGTTGAGGTCGAACGACACGACGGCGCCTGCCTCCTTGGCGGCCTTCATGCCGGATTCGATGACGCCCGGAGTCGTGTCTGAAAGCGCCGCGAAAATGCCTCCGCTGTGGAACCAGCGCACGCCATCGGCGAAAATCGACTTCCAGTCGAAATCGCCGGCCTTGAGCATCCCTCCTGCTTCATTGCTGCGGTTGTAGAACACCACGGGCGCGCGCGCGCCGTAGCCGCGGTCGCTGTACACTGTGGCCATGTTGGGTCCGTTAACGCCGTCGTGCTTGAAATGTTTATAGAAGGGCTTCACGCCCATCGCGCGGACGCGTTCGTCGATCATCGCGCCGATCGGGTAGTCCACCATCGCGGAAGCGATGCCGGTTTTCAGGCCGAAGCAGTCGGCCAGGTTGGCCGCCACGTTGAATTCGCCGCCGCTGACGTGGATATCGCAGTGTGTCGCCTTGCGGAACGGTACGACGCCTGTGTCGAGCCTATGTACTAGCGCCCCCAGCGAAAGCAGGTCAAGCGCGCCGCCTTTTTTGATCTTGATTCCGTAATCCATTCTATCTCAATCCTGTAGTTTTCCGGTTAACCTGAAAAGGAACGGTCCGGTTGCTCGGCCGCCACGCCCCGGGATAACCGATTGTTGTTGAATAATAAGAGGGCATTCTAGCAGAACAGGGGCGGTAAGTCAAAAAAAAGCTGAATAGACATTATGCGGCGCGTTGTGCTAAAATGCAGCATTTGAACATGACAGCGCCGGGGCAATCCGAAACTGGCGTCGGGAGGGCGTGATGGCGCCCAGAAACTTCAGGGATTCCAGACAATGATAAATTTATTAAAGTCCATTTTCGGGACAAAGCACACGCGAGACATCAAGAAACTGCGTCCGTACGTGGCTCGCATCAACGAATTTGACGAGCAGTACAAAAGGCTGTCGGACGACGAGTTGAAGGCCAAGACTCCAGAGTTCAAGGAGCGCATACAAAAAGGCGAGACGCTTGACGACATACTCTGCGAGGCATTCGCGGCAGTCAAGAACTGTTGCCGCCGCCTGTGCGGCATCGAATTCGAGGTATGTGGACACATGCTCAAGTGGGACATGGTGCCTTTTGACGTGCAGTTGATGGGCGGCGTTGTCCTACATCAGGGGAAGATCGCCGAGATGCAGACGGGCGAAGGCAAAACTCTTGTAGCCACGCTGCCGCTTTACCTGAACGCGCTTTCAGGAAAAAATGTGAACCTGGTCACGGTCAACGACTACCTCGCATTGCGCGACTCCCAGTGGATGGGGCAGATCTTCCGCTGGCTCGGCCTCACGGTCGGCTGCATCCAAAACACAATGGGCCCCTCCGTGCGCCGCGAGCAGTACGCGTGCGACATCACCTACGGCACGAACTCCGAATTCGGTTTCGACTACCTGCGCGACAACGGAATGGCGACCGATCCGCGCGAGCAGGTCCAGAGGGATCATTTCTTCGCGATCGTCGACGAGGTCGACTCCATCCTGATCGACGAGGCAAGGACGCCGCTCATTATATCCGGCCCCGCCGCCGTTTCCACGCAGATGTACACGGAGCTCCAGCCTAGCGTCAACCGCCTGTTCACGCGCCAGCAGGCGCTAGTGGGCAAGTTGATCGACTCTGCGAAGAAAGCGATTGCGGATGACGACATCAACGAGGCGCGCAAACTCCTGTACCAGGTTTACCACGGCATGCCGCGCAGCAAGGCTTTCCTCGCGATGATCGAGGATCCCGCGGTGCGCAAAATCCACGAGGATGTGGAGAGCATGATGCTCACCGACATGCACAAGGAGGAGGCGCGCGTCTACCGCGAGGAACTGTTCTTCACGATCGACGAACGCACGCGCGACGCTGCTCTCACCGACCGCGGCTGCTCCGAGCTTAACCCGTCCGACCCCGAGATGTTCGTCATACCCGATATCGTCACGGCCATGGCCACACTCGAAGCGGAGGACCTTCCGGCCGCGGAGCGCAACAAAAAGCGCCAGGAGATACAGGCGCAATTCGCAGAGCGCAACGAGCGCATACACAACGTCGGGCAGCTTCTCAAAGCGTATTGCCTCTACGAGATAGACACCGATTACGTCGTAATGGACAACAAGGTGCTCATCGTGGACGAGTTCACCGGCCGCATACTGCCGGGGCGCCGCTGGTCGGACGGTCTCCACCAGGCCGTGGAGGCTAAGGAAGGCGTCGCGGTCGAGCGCGAGACGCAGACTCTTGCCACGATCACGATTCAGAACTATTTCAGGATGTACGAAAAGCTCGCCGGCATGACGGGCACGGCGGAGACGGAGGCCGGGGAGTTCAACGACATCTACAAGCTAGACGTCGTGGTCATCCCCACAAACCGCCCGATCAGGCGCGTGGACTCCAACGACTTGATGTACCGCACGCAGCGCGAGAAGTTCAACGCCATCATCGCCGACGTAACCGAATGCCGCCGCCGGGGGCAGCCCGTGCTGATCGGCACGGTGGCCGTGGAAACCTCCGAGATACTCAGCCGCCTCTTCCGCAACGCCGGCATCCCACACAACGTCCTAAACGCGAAGAACCACGCGCGCGAGGCGGAGATAGTCGCGCTCGCCGGCCAGAAGGGGGCGGTCACAATAGCCACAAACATGGCGGGCCGCGGCACCGACATCAAGCTCGGCGAGGGCGTCATCTGGCTTGAACGCGACCTCGTGCTCTCGCAGAATTCGCTTGAAGAAAAGCCGGAAGGCGAATCCAAAACGCTGCGCCAGCTCCTGCAGGAGCGCCCGTGCGGTCTCCATGTGATCGGATCCGAGCGCCACGAATCGCGCCGAATCGACCGCCAGTTGCGCGGACGTTGCGCCCGCCAGGGCGACCCCGGTTCATCGCGGTTCTACGTCTCGCTCGAGGACACGCTGATGCGCCAGTTCGGCTCCGAGCGCATTTCAGGCATCATGACGCGCATGGGCATGGAGGAGGGCGAGCCGATCGAGCACGCCATCCTCAACCGTTCCATCGAAAGCGCACAGCGCCGCGTCGAACAGCACAATTTCTCGATCCGCAAACGCACACTGGAGTACGACGACGTGATGAACAAGCAGCGCGAAGTCGTATACAATTTCCGCTCCGGAGTTCTGGCCAACGAGGATGTGCATGGTTACGTGCTCGACGTCATTCACGATCTAGTTCTAACACAGAGCGAGGGTTTCATGTCGTCAGAGCGCGATTCGAACCCGCAGGATTTCGCCGAGTGGCTGCTCAGCGTGTTCCCGGTGGCGATCACGGCCGGGGAGCTCAAGAAGTACGCAGGCAAACCGGAGGAAGCGAGCGAATTCATTTATAGTCAGGTCGAGGAGGCTTACGAGCTTAAGTGCTCTATGGAAGATCCCAACCACCTCGCGAACATGGAGCGCTACGTGCTGCTCAATTGCATCGACACCGAATGGCAGCAGTATCTGCGCTCCATGGACGAGCTGCGCGAGGACGTGCGCCTCCGCGCCTACGGCCAGCGCGATCCGCTCGTGGAGTACAAGCGCGAGGCGTTCAACCTTTTCGAAGAGCTGATGTCGCGCATCAAGATCAACATCGCGACGGCCGTCTTCCGCTCTTCCACGTCCATAGATTCGATGCAGAATTTTGTGGCGCGGATGCGCCAGCCGCGCAGAGTCCAGGCCACGCATGCGGAAGTTTCGGCTCTTGCCGGGGCTGCACCGCAACAGGCGCCAGAGCCGGCACGCAAGCAATCAGACGCTTTCGACAAGGCCATGGAAGCCGCGTCGGCTCAGCCCATCGTGCGCTATGGCCCGAAGGTGGGCCGTAACGACCCGTGCCCTTGCGGCTCCGGGAAGAAGTACAAGAAGTGCTGCGGTGCGAACGCCGAATGAGGCGTTGCGCACTTATGGATGTTTAATGTAAAATAAAACGCAAATGGCGAAGACCTTGCCGGAGAAGGCGGGCGGGCCTGCATGAACTAACAAACAAAGACGAGGATACTATAAATGCATATTCCATCTGAGATGTTGAACGGGGCGGTCTGCCCTGTAACCGCGGTTATAGCAGCCACTGGCGTAGGCGCCGCCGGAGTCGCACTTTTAAAAAACAAAAAAAACGCGCCGCCCGCGGGCTTGTTCGCCGTGGTTACGGCGGCCGTGTTCGGCCTCCAGATGATCAATTTCCCTGTCTGGCAAGGCATCTCGGGGCACTTGCTAGCAGGCGTCCTGGCGGCGGCTGTAATCGGCGTGCCCGCCGCAGTGCTTTCAATGACGCTCGTGCTGCTCGTGCAGGCGTTTCTTTTCGGCGATGGCGGGATCGGCATGCTTGGCGCGAATATCCTGAACATGGCGGTCATCGGCGCCGGCATTGGAGGCTTGTTGCGCACGTTGTTCGTTAAGCGCGGCATGCGCTCACACTTTGCCACGGCGCTGGCGGCGTTTGTCTCCGTGGAATTGGCCGCTGGTGGCGTGGCGTTACAGCTCGCCGCGTGCGGCAAGGGTTCGCTGGCGATGGCGGGGACGCTTCTCGGCATCCATGCCGGGATTGCGCTCGCGGAAGGTATGGCCTCCGGCTTGATGGCTTTTGGCTGGGAGAGAGTTCGCGCGGATCGTGCTCTTCGCACCGCATACGTGGCGGCTGGGGTTTCCGCGGTTGCGTGCTTGGCGCTGGCGCCGTTCGCATCGGCGTTCCCCGACGGTTTCGAATGGACCATGGAGCGCTTCGGCCTGATGGCTGGCGCCGATGGATTTGCCGCCCCGTTCGCAGACTACGCTGTGCGGGGCTTCGGAGGAATTGCGTCCGCCATGTCTGCCGGCGCGATCGGCATGTTGGCTGTCGCCCTCTGTGCTTTCGCATTGCTGCGCCCGCTTGCCGCCGGGAAACGCGACTGATATGCGTGTCGAAGACGTGCTCCAGGCTTTCCGTGACGGCGGGATGTCGCTTGCGGAAGCCGCCGCCAAGCTGAAAAAAGCGCCGTTCGAGGAGCTAGGATTCGCTAAGCTGGACCACCACCGCGAGCTGCGCCGCGGCTTCGGGGAGGTCGTCTATTGCCCGGGGAAGACGTGCCAGCAAGTAGTCGAAATTTTCAGCGCGTTCGCGGCGGCGGGAGTTCGGGCGATGGGAACACGTTGCACTGGCGGGCAGTTCCAAGCTTTGCTCGATGGCGGAGTTGATGCGGAGCACGACGAATGTTCGCGGATAGTTGTTCTCCGCGCAAGTGCCGCTGCGGAGCCGCAAGGAAACGTGGCAGTGTGCTCCGGCGGCACGGCGGACATGCCCGTCGCGGAAGAGGCGGCGCGCACGGCGGAGTTTTTCGGAGCGCGAGTTCAACGCCATTACGACGTGGGCGTGGCCGGAATCCACAGGCTGTTTTCGAAAATCGATGAGATACGGAAAGCCAACGCGATTGTCGCCGTGGCCGGCATGGAAGGCGCGCTCGCCGGAGTCGTCGCGGGGCTGGTCGAAGTGCCCGTCATCGCGGTGCCCACATCGACGGGCTACGGCGCCGCGTTCAACGGCGTCGCACCGTTGCTCACGATGCTCAACTCATGCGCCGAAGGCGTGTCAGTCGTGAATATAGACAACGGCTTCGGCGCCGGGTATATCGCGGCGCAGATCAACAGAAAGTGCAGAGAAGACAAGTGAAGAAGAGGATGCTTTATCTCGAATGCGCGTCCGGT
>JALHHX010000281.1 GCA_022837245.1 Lentisphaerota bacterium | reverse complement strand
GCCTCGCGCCGCCGCTGCCATTTACACCTGCCGGGTGAATCGGAGGCGCTCCCCGGCGCCATAGCCGGCCACGCCCCTCGTCTTCCCTCCCATTCCCGCGGGCCGGGATCATTGCGCGGACAGGTTCATCCGCCGCCCGCCCGCTTCGCCGTTTATCGGCGGCAAATCCTCCTGCCAATTATTTTATCCGTACTTATACGGAACTGACGGTAATTGTCCTACCCATGGTTCTAAGCTGGGCGAAAACAAATTGAACCTATGACGATAACAAACACGCAACTGGAACTGAGCTTGGGAAACCGTCAAACCCATCGGCTGCCGTCCGCCACGTCCAATTCGTCCGGCCACCGCGCCCAGTGGTGGTTCCGGCGGATGCGGCAGATCGTGGACTGTGCGCTGGACTGGCAGCCCGCCCCTCCGCCCCGGCCGCAGCAGACTTCCTTCGCAAGCATGGATTTCAGCGCCTGGACGGCCTGAGTTCATTCCACCGCCACACGCCTGGGTTAGCGTGACCGCGAGTCAATAACCCTCCGGCAGCTTTCTTCGCTGCCATCCTTCCCTCACGTCCGGGCCTGGCCCGGACTGTCCATTTATTGGACACTCTCCCATTCCCAGCTTCCGGCAACCCCTTTTCTCCCTTCGCCCGCCAGAAAGCCCTTTCACCGCCTACCGCAGCTTCTGGCCGCCTTCGGGCTGCTTTCAAGCCGTGTACAAGGGGTGTACAACGGGTGTACCAGGGGTGCCCACCGGAAAAACAAGGGAAAATCCGTAGTACATCCGGGGTGCATCCGTTGTACACCCCTTGTACACGGCGCATTGGGATGGGGAGAATGGCGGGATTGCGGGACGGGATGGGCTGGCTTTTGGGCTTTTGGGGGGAGCGGAAAGGGGCGGCGGCGGGGCGGCGGGAAGTTCGTCCTTGACGGAAGGGGGTTATCCGGGTGCGATAGAGGCAGACTGAGAACAATCGCAATCGCAGATACACCTTACTATGAGCAATCAACTGGCAATTAACGGCGGCCCCAAGGCCGTGACCAATAAACTGCAGAGCTGGCCCCAGTTCGACGAAAACGCCATTAAAGCGGTCGAGACGGTTTTACGGTCCGGCAAGGTGAATTACTGGACCGGCAAGCAGGGCATGGAGTTCGAGAAGCAGTTTGCCGCGTGGCAGGGCAGCAAATATGCCGTCAGCGTGGCCACGGGCACGGCGGCGCTGCATGTCGCGCTTAATTCGCTGGGCATCGGCCCCGGGGACGAGGTGATCGTGCCGAGCTATACGTTTATCGCCAGCAGCTTTTCGATCGTGCAGGCGGGCGCGATTCCGCGGTTCGCGGATGTGAACCTGGAGGATCACTGCCTCAGCGTGGCGTCGGCGGAGAAGCTGGTGACGAAGCGGACGCGGGCCATCATGCCGGTGCATCTCTATGGCAACGTTTGCGATATGGACCAGATTCAGGCGTTTGCCCGGCGGCATAACCTGTATGTGATCGAGGATAACGCCGAGGCGTTCGGCGGCGTGTATAAGGGCCGCAAGACCGGCACGCTGAGCCACCTGGCCGGCTGCAGTTTTTGCCAGAACAAGACGTTCACCACCGGCGGCGAGGGGGGGATGGTGACGACGGACGACGAGGACCTGGCCTGGAAGGCGCGCAGTTTCCGCGATCATGGCTACGATGTGAAGCAGCGGTTGAGCCTGCTCGAACTGGAGCAGAAGCTGCCCTACATCCATAACATGGTGGGCTGGAACTACCGGATGACGGAGATGCAATCGGCGATCGGACTGGCCGAGTTGGCGCGCATGGATA
>JALHHX010000280.1 GCA_022837245.1 Lentisphaerota bacterium | reverse complement strand
TGTGCTCCACTTCCCCGCTCGCCGCCCACAGACCGAAGCCATAAACCAACCCGGGATTCCGGGATTCATCCGCCAAACAAAGAGGAGATGCGCGGCGCGATTCGGCGGATGTTCTCTCGCAGAGCAGCAGCCTGCGGTGAATGGACGAGCACAAGCTCGCGAGTCAGCGACTTCAATTCGTCAGCCTCGATGCTCGCAAATCGTTCCTTCGACAACCCCGCAACCGCAGGCACCGGAACAACGGCCGCGAGGTTCGCGGTCTCAATCGCGGAGATCAATAGACTAAAACTCTCGGCTCTCACCCGAATATCGAGTCTCACGTTAAGCTTCGCTGCCAGCGCCTGAATGCCCTTCGCCAAGACACCGTCGCTGGTCAGCAGCGCAAACGGGATGTTTTGGAGAAGCTGGAATCCCGCGGCGGTACGTCCAGGCAGGAGCTTGCGCGGAACCACCAGCGCATAAGCCAGTGATCCGCACGGCAGGGCGCTCAACGAATCATCCGCTGCATCCTTGCGGACGATGGCTAGGTCAATGTGGCCGGCCTTCACCGCGTCAACCGATTGGGTGGTGGTTTGGTTCAGGAACTCAAAACGGGCGGACGCTGACAGCCCTTGGAGTTCCACAAGGCGAGGCATCAGCAGCCATCGGAATACGCTTTCGCCCGCCCCGATGCGGACAACTTCGTCTTTGGAAAAGCTTGACCGCAGTTCTTCGACCGAACGGAAATACGCCTGCGTGAGGACGGCCAGTTTCCGGCCATCTTCCGTCAATCGAATGGTTTTCCCGGCTCGTTCCACCAGCTTGGTTCCAAAAAACTCCTCCAGTTCCTTCACCTGCCGGCTGAACTGGCTCTGCCGAGTCAGATCACCCTTCGCAGCCAACGAGATCGAGCCAGCCTCCGCAATCCGGCAGAATGTGCGAAGGCGCTCAATCGTGAATCCGCAGGCGGCTTCAAACTCGGTCATGTCTGACTATAAAATCATATTTACATCAAACAACGGCATATTCAATCATAAAGTCGTGTGGTAAGAATGGCCTGTTAACTGGAAGCCGTTATGACAAAACTCGAAGACATCAGGGTGAACAGTTTGGTTCGCGGGCTCGTGCCGAACTCGGTCGTCACGATCAAGCACGTCCAGATGTTCGGCGATCAGGCGCTCGAAGTCACCTACGTGGACGGTGAGGGCAAACCGAGCACACAGCTTCTCTTTCGCGACCAGGAGGCCAACCTTGAATTGGTAAAACAGTCCCGGCCCCTGAGTTTCACTGCCGACGGTCATTTGTTCCGCTTGGCCTCCGAGGCGCAGCGCCTGAGCTTGGCATTCCTCTTTGACCCCCTGATCGCCGTCAACACTTCATCTATCGAGCCGCTGCCACACCAAATCACCGCCGTCTATGAAACCATGCTGAACCGTCAGCCGCTGCGGTTTCTCCTGGCAGATGATCCGGGCGCCGGGAAAACCATCATGGCTGGGTTGTTGATCAAGGAACTCATCATTCGCGGGGACGTTGCGCGGTGTCTGATCATTGCTCCCGGAAGCCTTGTGGAACAATGGCAGGATGAACTGGACCAGAAGTTCAATCTTCAGTTCGACATTCTGACGAACGAAGGGTTGCAAGCCGCGCGCACCGGCAACTGGTTTCAAGAGCACAGCCTTTGCCTTTGCCGTCTCGACAAACTCAGCCGGAATCCGGACGTTCAAGACAAACTTGTCGCCACCGATTGGGATCTTGTCGTGGTGGACGAAGCGCACAAGATGTCGGCCTCCTATTTTGGATCGGAGAAGAAGGAAACAAAGCGCTTCAAACT
>JALHHX010000279.1 GCA_022837245.1 Lentisphaerota bacterium | reverse complement strand
CAATCGGTGCCCACTCCGGGTCACCTCCGCCCGCTGGAACAGGGGCTGACGAAGCAACCACTCCACGGCATATCCAGCTTGGCGCAAAGTAGCTGCGTCCGTCTCGGCGCTCGTGACCACGCTGGTCTCGACATCGTGAAAGATGTCTAAATCTTTGGAATAACGCGGCGAATCAGTCGCCGCATTCAACACCGCACCCCCCGCCAGATAACTTTCCGGCGAGCGGTGGGCCGCCAGCAGGCGGAGGGTCTCGGACTGGAACGCGGTTAACGGCATAGCCGGGCGGCGAGCAGAAAAGCTTCTCGATTACCGTGTACCCGCAATCCCCGGATGATCGTCTCGATGTCTTCCTCGCCTACTTGCAGATCATCTCGCAAGTACCAAAAACAACGGGAGTGGAAGCGCTCGAATGCCTGCTGGGCCAGGGCGAGTCGCTCCGCCGAGACTGGCCGGACGGCAGCTCTTGATGAGTGCTTCATGCCTTAGACTAGATCAAAAGGCGGCAAGCGGAAATGCAGATTCTGAGGGCTACGGGGACTGCACAACTACTGAATAAGCCGCTATTTCAATCGCCCTCGCAGCCGCGCCGGATCGCAGCGGCAGTCCAAAACCGCCCGAACACGGACCCCTTCCATCTCAACTGCATAGTAGATCGCATAGGGGAACCGTTTGGAAAGGAGCCGGTGAAAACCAAACACGTTCCTATGGATGCCGGCATATAATCTGAGCGAGTCAATGTCGGAGAACAACGACTCAAGGAAGTAACTGCCGAGACCCGCTTCTTGCTTCTCGTAGAACGCAAAACCAGCAGCCAGATCCTCTCTCGCTGACGGCAGAATGACAATCGTCATGCGAGGCGGTCGCGAAGCTCTCGCTTGGCGTCCTCCCAGCTCACGAATTGCTCCTGGCCGGACTTTACCCGTTGCTCTCGTTCGTCGAGGACCTGCTCATGCCAGGCAGGAGACTGGAGGTCCTGCTCGTTGCGGCTCAAGTTTGCCCACAAGGCTTCCATCGCGCGCAACTTCTCCTCCAGTGTCATTTTCTCGATTTCAAGCTCAATACTCATAGCCAAACTATCTTCTCAAAAGCACAAACCTGCAAAGGCGAAAGTGCTTCCTCCAAATAATCTCCGGGTTCGCTTCTCAATGGCAGGACTATGAGCTGCAGGAACGGCATGCTTCACCTTCAGCCATCGTCAGCCTTGCCATATCTGCCAGGCTCTGCTCTAGCGGGATTTCCGGTTGCCAGCCCGTGTCGCGGGTCAGGCGATCATGGTTCGCGATGCTGCGGTCCGCGGCCGAACGCTCCGCGCCGTTCCCGCCTTCGGCCTTGACGATGGAGACCGGCCGGCCTGCGATTTGGGCCAGGCGGGTGGTGAGCTCCAGAAGGCTCACGCCTTGCCCGGTGCCGATGTTGTAGATCACTTCCGGCTGCCCTCGCTCCAGGATCAGCGAATAGGCCCGCACTACGTCCCGCACGTCCACAAAGTCTCGGATGACGTGGCCATTGCGCAGGGGAAACGCGGTTGGCGCGGCTTCGCTGCAGGCCACCAGGCGCTGGAGAATGGCTGCCGGAGCATACCGCTCGCTCAGCCCCGGCCCGATCAGGTTGAACACTCGGCACAGGAACACCGGCAATCCCCAGCGGCGTCCGGCCAGTTGGCCCAAGGCCAGCTCCGCTTCCCGGCTGAAGCCGTACAGGGTGGTGGGGCAGGCCGGCATGTCTTCGCGCAGCGCATCCACCGCGTCGGGTTGGGGCCCGTAACCGGCGGCGCTGCCGACAAGCAGAACGCGCGGCAGCCGCTCGAGTCGGCG
>JALHHX010000064.1 GCA_022837245.1 Lentisphaerota bacterium | reverse complement strand
CTTTCGTTGTGAAGTTCGACGTGGCAAACGTGAAGGCAACAATTCAGGGAATCGTTACCGGAGAGAAGACACCACTGCTGCCGCTCGGAACGATACATGACGGTGGATTCTCCGCCGAACTGCAGGCCGCGGAAGCGGTGCAGGATGTGGCTGACATCCTCACGCGCTGCCGCCTCGCGGACTTCGCGCCGGAGGGCCTGCAGGGCGGTCTCGCCCAGTTCGACGGCGCCGCCGGGAAGACCCCAGCGGCCCGTGTCCGCCCGCCGCTGCAGCAGCACGCGTTCGTGCGCGTCGCGGATCACGGCCCGGACGCCGGGGAGAAAGAGCGGGAGCGCGCCGACTTGGCTTCTGAGGCTCTGGGCGTAGCTGACGTGTTCCATCGCGGTGGCCTCAGCGGTGCTTGCGGCGCAGCTTCTGGCATTCGGCGATGGCCAGCTCGGCGGCGTTGACAAGTTGGTAGGCGATCGGCGAGGCCGTCAGGGCGGGGTGCGTGCCGGTCTGGAACGTGGCGATGTCGTCGGCCGTCATGCGCTGGTGGATGCAGGCGCTGATGGCGTTGATGAGTTCGCCGCCGCTCTTGGCGCCGATGACCTGTCCGCCGATGATCACCTGGCTGCCGGCTTCGAAGACCAGGCGGACCCGCAGGGGCGTGCCGCCGGGCATGCAGCCGGGGTGGCGGTTCGAGGACTCGGCCTCCCCGACGACGACGTTGTAGCCCTTGTCGCGCGCCTGCTTGAGCGTGAGCCCCGCCACGGCGAAGGCGCTGTCGCCCAGCACGGTCGAGTAGACGCCGATGACCCCGCGGTTGGCCCGGGAGATCGAGAAGAGGTTGGCGCCGGCGATGCGCGCCTCCATCGTGGCGATCGAGGCGAGCTTGAGCCCGGAGGGCTTGCCGTCGAAGAAGGAGATCTTGTCGGCGCAGTCGCCGCAGGCGAAGACCTCGGGATCGCTGGTTTGCATGTAGCGGTTGACGCGGATCGAGCCGCGGTTGTCGATTTCCAGCCCGGCCTCCCTGGCCAGCTCGGCATTCGCCGCCGCGCCGATGCCCACGATCACGATGTCGGCCTCGATCGCGTTGCCGTCCGCGAGCCGGACGCGCTCGACCTTGCCGTCGCCTTCGAAGGCGGCGACCTTGGCGTCGAGCTGGAGGTCGATGCCCTCCTTGCGCAGCGTCTCCTCGGCCTTGAGGCAGAAGTCCTCGTCGTACACGAGCTGGAGGCAGTGGGTGAGCATCTCGACGATGTTGACTTTCAAATTCGGGCGGAGCCGCTTGCATTCTTCGGCGATCTCCACGCCGATGAAGCCGCAGCCGACGATGCAGAGGCCTTTCGCCTGGTCCAGCGCGGCGATGACCCCGGCGAGGTAGTCGACGTCCTTGCGGATCGCGAAGATGTTCGCCATGTCGTGGCCGGGCAGCGGCGGCACGATCGGGTTCGATCCGGTGGCGACGATCAGGCGTTCATACCCATGCCGGGCGCCATCGTCGGTGGTGACCGTCTTGGCGTCTCGATCGATGCCCACGACGCGCCCGACAAGCGAGTCGACGCCGCTCTTCGCCAGCGACTCGTCCGCCGGGATCAAGTTCTTCTCGGGGGTTCCCACCACGCCGAAGGCGTAGGGGATGCCGCAGGGGATGGAGACCTTCTTTTCCTGGCGGATGCACAGCACGCTCTTGTTCGGGTAGTGCCGTTTGGCGGTGATGGCGGCGGTGAGGCCGGCTGCGCTGCCGCCGATGACGATGACGTCGGTTTTCTTCATGGGTCGTTTTCTTTTGGCGTCTTGCTGTCTTATGCTGATTGCGGCTTCGAGGTGTCGTACGAGGGTGAAAAGTCGGCTTCCGTCGTCTTCGGCACGGAAGCTTTCGCGAAGATCAGGAGGCATCCCGCCTCCTGATCGTGGCCATGCCAGAGACGGACTTCGCGGCGCTCCGCCAGGCGGAACCCGGCGGATTCGATCTCGGCCTGGACGTCCGCTTCCGAGCACGAGCTGAAATGGCGGGCCGGTTGGTTTTCGCGCGTGTGCTTGGGATGGATGGCAAGCCGACCGACGTCCGCCAGCATTTCGCGGACGTCGGCGTAGAGCCGAGCCCGTCCGTCCGCCGGCATCATGTGCAGCACGTCGAAGAGCAGAATCGCCTGGAACGGGCGGGCGCCGGCCGCTCCGCGCACGGCCGCCCAGTCTTCCGCGATCCGGATGTTCCGCACCGCGCGTTTTTCCAGATTCCTCCGCAGCGCGCGGATGGCTTTGGGATTGCGCTCCACGGCCACGACCTCGCCGCCGGAGCCGACCGTCTGCGCGAGCGGGATCGCGTAGGCGCCCCAGTTGCAGCCGAAGTCCAGGACGCGGTCGCCGGGCTGGACGCCGAGGCTGCGGACGAGTTCGCAGCCAGTCGCGTCCAGCCACTGCCGCCGGGCCTTGGGGCCGGACACCGCGAGCACGGCGACGAGCGGAAAGACGATGTCGCTCGTGCAGCAGGGCAGCCACACCGCGAGGAAGAGGAAGGTGCCCATCAGGACGATCGTCGTCGCCCCGATCTCGCCACCGCCCATCGCCGCCATCATGTGGAAAAGCGAGGCCCAGGTGCTGAGCAGGACGTGCCCGGCATGCGGGAACTGGGTGCGCGGCCGCCCGAAGGCGATCAGTGCGCCGAGCAACGCCAGCGGGTTGACAAGCCACCACTTCTCGATGAAGCCCAGGTGCAGGCCGCGGTTGGGCATGTTCAGCATCCATTCTCCTGCGAAGGGGATGAGATTGTCGCTGAGCGTGGCGATGCCGACCGAGCCGACGTAGCCTACGATCAACGTCGCCGCAACGCCCTGTCCACCGTGGCGACGGTACATGCCCGCCGTGACGAGCGCGCTGAGCAGGACGTGGACGGGATGGAAGAACCAGAACAGCCGGTCGGCCGCCGCTTCGGAAATTCCGCTTTGCGACAGCGCCGCCATGATCACGATCCCGGTGAACGTCCCGAAGGCCGTGAACGGGGCGTGTTTCTTCAATTCGAGAAGGACTTTCAGCATGGCGGACTTCCTTGTCTTTGCGTGTGGGCGCAGATCCCCGTCCCGTTCATCTCATGTGCCGTCTCCCGGTCTCCCGCCTCGCAGGCGGAGAATTCCTCCGCCGCCATCGGCGAGGGCGCGAAGGACATCGCGACAAACCCCGCGCCGGGGAGGATTCCGTCGCGAGGCGCGGACGCGGGCGGCGGTGCCTCGCCGGGCGGTTCCAGCAGGCAGCTCACGGCGCGGACGAAGGCGAAGCCCGCGCGTTCGGCGAGCCTGCGGACGTCGCGCGGCGTGTAAAAGGTCGCCTTCGAATAGAAGGGATGCCCCGCCGCCGCCTTCTCGGCGTAACGCCGGCCCAGTGGGCTCTCCCGCGGGACGATGCCCACGATCAGCACGCCGTCGCGGCGGAGGATCCGCCGACATTCGCGCAGCGCCGCGTTCGGATCGTCAAGAAAGCAGAGCGACATGACCAGCAACACCTCTCCGAAGCTGTCCGAGTCGTACGGAAGCGCCTCGGCGCGGCCTGCGCGCACGGTCACGCCGCGGTTGGCCGCGAGGCGGCGCATGGTTTCGCTCGGTTCTATGCCTTCGTCGATGTGCAGCGCCTCGGCGAAGCGCCCCGTGCCGACGCCGACTTCGAGCCATGGGCGCGGCGCCTCCTCGAGCAGATCCCGCAGCCCCGTCACCTCTTCCGAGAAAAGCCGCCGGCCGTCCGGCGCGTCGTACCATGCGTCGTACGATTCCGCCAGCGCGTCGAAGGGGGCGCTGTGCGTCGCGGGTGTGTGCATGGCTTTCATTTCAGTAGTCCTCCGCTGGTTTCGCGCTTCCTGCGCGATCCTAGAACGTCAGTGTCCGGTCGGTTTCGAGTATCCAGGCTGCCAACTCGGGCATCGTCGAGGGCGTTGCCCCGGCGAAGTAGGGTTCGTTTCGGTGGATGCCGCACCGGGCCATGCAGGTGCCGCAGACCTTGACGGAGACGCCGTTGGCGATCAGCGCCTTGAGCATCGCGCCGAGATGCTGGTCGTAGCCCGGCGGCGGCTCGCAGGCGTCCCGGGCCATGTCGACGGCGTCGTTCATGAGGAAGATGCGCACATCGGCACCGGCGTCGCAGAGTTTTCCAGCGAGGCGCAAGCCATTCCAGGCGATGTCGGTGCCGTCGTAGGGCTGGTGGTTGAAGACGATCAGGATTTTCATGGGAGAGGGGAGTGATTTTTTGATTTTGAATTTTTGATTGAGGGATTGCAACCTGAACCCTGAACCCTTGCGCCTCCGCGAGTCAACTTTGTTTCCTCGCGGAGGCGGTCAGGACAGCGATTCGATGCGCTGCTGGAGGGAACGGTGGATTTCGAGGATCGCCGTCCGGGCCGGGGAGTCGCCGAAGTCGACCACCGTCTTGCCGGCCATGAGCGCGTCGTTGACCGTGCGGTCGAAGGGGATGCGCCCGAGGATCGTCGCGCCGCGCGCCGCGGCGAGCGATTCGATTCGCGCCGCCTGCTCCGCGTTCAGATCGGCCTTGTTGATCACGATCGCCGCCGGCACGCCGAAGTGGGCGACGAGCTGGAGCACGCGTTCCAGGTCGTGGACGCCGGAGACGGTGGGCTCCGTCACCATCAGCACGAGATCGCAACCGGAGACCGAGGCGATCACCGGGCAGCCGGTTCCCGGAGGGCCGTCGCCGAGGATGCGGTCTCGCCCGAGCGCGCGGGCTTCGTCCGCCGCCGCCTGGCGCACCTTGGCGACGAGCCGCCCGGAGTTCTCCTCCGCGAGGCCGAGCTTGGCGTGCAGCATCGGACCGTGGTCCGTGGCGGAGCGGTACCAGCGGCCGGTGACGTTGGGCTCCGAGGCGATGGCCTTCACCGGGCAGACGCGCGGACAGAGACCGCAGCCCTCGCAGACCAGCGGATCGATGCGGTAGGTCATGCCGACGAGGTCGTTGGCGGGGCCGTCCATGTGGATCGCGCCGAAGTGGCAGGCGTCCGCGCAACGGCCGCAACTGAAGCATTCCGCGCTGCGGATCGTGCATTTCGACCCGCCGACGAAGTCGTGCCCCTCGAGGACGCGGGGTGTGAGCAGCAGGTGCAGGTCGGCCGCGTCGACGTCGTTGTCCGCCAGAACCTGGTCGCCGTTGAGGACGGCGAGCGAACCGACCACGGTCGTCTTGCCGGTGCCGCCCTTGCCGCTGATGACGGTGACCTCGCGGTAGCGTTCTGCGGTTCCCTTAGCGAAGGGCGGGTGGGCGCCGGATTCCAGCGCGAAGACCTCCTCCGAGGGCGCGGGAGGACAGGCCGTGGCGAGGTTGTCGACGATGGCGAGCAGGTTGTCGCGCAGTTCGGGGAAGCGCTCGGCGAGGATCGCGCCGGAGGCGTACGCCTCGGCGTACTCGCGTTTGAAGGGGATGCGCCCCGCGATGGGAATCCCGATGGATTCGACGTAGTCGGCGATGATGCGGTCCTCGCCGTCGGAGCGGTTCACGACGATGCCGGTCGGCACTCGAAGCTTCAGGGTCAGGCCGACGGCGAGTTTCAGATCGTTGAGGCCAAAGGGTGTC
Source organism: Lentisphaerota bacterium (assembly GCA_022837245.1). GTDB lineage: Bacteria > Verrucomicrobiota > Kiritimatiellia > RFP12 > UBA3636 > JAAZFF01. The sequence goes on along the minus strand of JALHHX010000064.1, from coordinate 6,139 downwards.
GGCTCGGTGACGAGCAGCACGGCGTCCGACCCTTCGACGGCCTTCACGACGGGGCAGGCCGTGCCGGGCGAGGCGTCGAGGATGTTGACGGCCTCGGGCTTGATCCGGCGCTTTACGGCTTCGACGACCTTGGGCGCGAGCGCCTCGCCGATGTCGAGCAGGCCGTGCGCGAAGAAGAACGGCGCGTGATCCGGCGCGGCCTCGACCGTGCCGATCTTCGTCGTCTTCTCGGAGATGGCCTTGACGGGGCAGACGAAGGCGCAGGCGCCGCAGGAATGGCAGAGGTCGTTGAAGATCAGCACCTGCTTGTTGACGACGGCGATGGCGTTGTAGTGGCAGGCTTCGGCGCATTGGCCGCAGGCCGTGCAATGCGTGGCGTCCCAGGCCGGCTTGAGGACTTCGACGCTTTCCCGCTCGGTGAACGTCGGATTGACGAACAGGTGGTCGTTGGGCTCCTCCACGTCGCAGTCCAGGAGCCGGATCTCGCGGCGCTCCGCCTCGGGTTTCGTCTCTTCGCGCCGGGCCAATGCCCAGGCCAGGTTCACGGAAAACGTCGTCTTTCCGGTGCCGCCTTTGCCGCTGGCGATGGTGAGTGTCATGCGTGCCTCGCTGTCTGTGTTCGAATTGGGCGGGCGTCGTCCAGCCGTGGATGCATCCCGCCAGGATCAAATAGGGTTTGCGGTCTACCATGCAGGCGCCGTGCCAAGGCGGAATCAAGGGGATAGGGTTCAGTGTTCAGGATTCTTGCAAAGCGCTTGATCCCATGTGCTTGCTTTCACACTGACTCTTCTGAAAATGCTCTGCCGGCCGTCTTGGCTTCTCGGGCTCACGTGCAGAATAGTAGCTTTTCCGCTACTCAAATAATGTAAATGAGTTGCAGTTCCGCATCGCATGGGCATGAGCCTGAAGCCAGCGTCCACCCCGAGACGGGCGCGTCTTCACCGTGCTCGAATGGCGGCTCGCCGGGACAGCGTCGCCCCACCTTGTCTTTGCGGGCGCACGATTCTCCCGTGCCCGGCTGGGAGCAAGACCAGGCGATTGTAATATCGAATTCGTTTTCAATATTACAACGCGTGGCAGGGTTCGCACTTGGGCTTGCGGAGCGGAGTGGGGCGCAGCCGTCCAGCCTTCGTCTGCGACTTCGGCTCGGTGCGTCCGGCAAGCCGCTGTCGATGAAAGGCCATTGGCATTTTCGACGATTTTCTCCCTTCACTTGAGAGTGGCGAGTTCTCGGGGAATTCATGGGGCGATGCGCAAGCGCATTCCGACCCGCGCTGACTGCCCGTTGTGCATGGGCGCTCCGCGTAGGTCTCCGGCCTGCCAGCCTGCCAGCCTGCCAGCCTGCCGCGTAGGGCTACGCCTTGTCCCGGCTCGGCGGCTTGCGCTTCGCCTTCGACAGTTCCAGCGAGAGCTCGATCCAGCGCTCCGTGAGCAGCCTGAACTTGCGGAAGTTCGCCAGCTCCGCGCGGATCGCCTTGAGGTGCTCTGGGCGGACGTACTCGGAGCGGCTGCGCATCTGGTGCGTGTAGCTGATCTGCCAGTAGGCCCCCTGCTTTTCGGCCGGGTTCTTGTACTGGCGGTTGAGGGTGCCGGGGCGCATCGGCCCCAGCGCCGCAAGCGCGCGCCGGGCGCGCGCGATTTTTCCTTCGATCGACGAGATTGACGTTGACATGGCAACTCCTTTCGGGCAAAATATATAGCACATGTATGCTATATTGTCAATCCTGAAAACAAAAGGAGTTTCACCGATGCACCTCTGGACACGCTGGTGGTCCCTCGCCGAGCAACTGCGCCCCGCCTTCAGCCGTCGGCGCACCTTCCTGTGGTTCGTCCTGGCGCTCGCGGCCGTCTGCGCCCGCCCCGACCTGGCCGGGGTGACGAGCCTGGTCCGCTCGCTGGGGCTGCTGGACGCCTGCTACGGCGGCCTGCTGCGCATGTTCCACAGCGGCGGGGTCGACACCCCGCGTCTCGCGGCCGTCTGGACGCGCGCCGTGCTCGCGATCCTGAAGCGCAACCTGTGGACGGTGGACGGCCGCGCGGTCTTCATCGCCGACGGAATCAAGGTGGCGAAGTCCGGGCGCAAGATGCCCGGCGTGAAGAAGCTGCATCAGGAGTCGGAGAGCAACACCAAGCCCGAATACATCTTTGGGCACTCCTGCCAGTGCGTGGCGCTGGCGGTGCGGGCGGCCTCGACATGCTTCGCCCTTCCGCTCGCGGGCGCCATCCACGAAGGGGTCGTGTTCAGCAACCGCTCCCGGCGCACGCAGCTCGACAAGCTCGCCTCCATGCTGCTGGGGCTGGCGGTGACGACACCCGGCATCCTGGTCGCGGACGCCTACTACGCCTGCGCCAAGATCGTCCTGCCGCTGGTGGCGGCCGGCTGGCACCTGATCGCCGGCGTGCGCTTCAACGCCGTCGCCTACCTTCTGCCGTTGATGGCCGGACCTGCGCGGCGGGGCCGTCCCCGGCGCTACGGCGGGAAAGTCGTCCTGCGCGAATGCTTCGAGCGGCGCGAGGACTTCGTCGAGGCGCCCAGCCCCGTCTACGGGGAGGAAGGCGTCACGCTGCTCTACCGCGCGCTCGATTTGCTCTGGCGCCCGGTCGGCATCGTCGTGCGCTTCGTGCTCGTCGAGCATCCCACGCGGGGGAGGAAGATACTCCTCTGCACGGATCTCTCGCTCGATCCCCTCGCAATCATCAAGATCTACGGCATCCGCTTCAAGACCGAAGTCGCCTTCAAGCAGGCCGTCCACACGGTCGGCACCTTCGCCTACCATTTCTGGATATCCGCCATGAAGCCCATGCCACGGCGATCCGGCAACCAACACCTGCATCGCGAAAGCGCGTCCTATCGCGAGGCCGTCCGCCGCAAGCTCAGGGCGTACCACGCGCACATCCAGCTCGGCGTCGTGGCGCAGGGGCTGCTCCAGTCCCTGGCCGTGCTCGACCCCAACGCCGTCTGGGGCGGCTACGGCTCCTGGATGCGAACCCGCCGCCCGGGCGTGCCGCCCTCGGAGCGCGTCGTGGGGCTCGCCCTGCGCAACACGCTGCCGGAATTTCTCGCGGGCGCGGCCCTGGAGTCAATCCTCGCGAAATTCATCCGCGAGCGCATCGACTTGAGCCGCTCGGAGGGCGCGACGCTCGCCTCGTGACGCCGCCGGCGACTTCCGCGTCGGCTGAGACCCCTCGATTCCGCAGGATGGGCCACTTCCTGCCCAAGCGGCTCCAGAGCCCTTTGCCGTCTCTTCCTGTTTTCCCGTTTTCCTGATTCAAATCCATCCGAGAGCGCGCCGCCGCCGTCCCTTCCTGATTTCCTGATTTCAGATGGAAATCCATTCACAATCCTCGCTGCGCCAGCGCTGATGAAGAATGGAATTTGAAATTAGGAAATCAGGAATGCCCCCTGTGTCATGCTCAAACATTCGGACCCATGTCACGACACTGACACACACACCAGTCTCGACCCCGCCAAGTCCGAAGTTGACTTGCGCGCTTCTCATGATCTATCCTTGCGACTGTTTCGTGGAGCTCGCGCTTTGCACTCCGCTGTTCGCGGAAGGGCTGTCCGCATGGGCCATGAACAAGATGAGAACTCAACACTCTCAAGTCCCTTCATGAAAATCCTGGGAATCCTAAAAAAATCTAATTCCGAAGTTGAGTGGGCTTGCTCGATGTCGTAGAATGTTTAAGAGAAAGGTCGCAGAGATCAAGCTTGTGGTGCTTGCCCGCAGAGATGAAACATGAGAATGAAGTCAGTCATGCTAACTTTGGCTATGCTCGCGCTTGCCGGATGCGCAAGCAATAGGGATCTGCATGAGCACGATGGAGGATTTTGGGATGGCGAACCGTGCCCAAAGCTGTTTACCGCTGGACCTTCGCTATCTCCCGACGAGGTTCTGCTCAATACCGAGGTCACGAAGATCGACCTGTCGGACAGCAACCCCTGTATCGAGGATCTCACGGAAGTCGGCGTGTATCGGAGCCTTTCATCAAGGCCAGACTCGGACGGACTCTGGAAAGTCTTCTATGCGGTTCGCGTGATTGAGTGTGAACGCATCCTGGGGGCCGAAACGAAGGTGATTTTGGCGAAACAGGAAGATTGCCGGATCCCGAAGGATGCGCTCTTCGCAATTCTCCTTGCCACAGTCGAAATTGAAACCCGTGAACAGACCGAGATTCGTACGTGGAATAGCTGGTCCGGCTCGCTTTTGATCTTGAACTTCGAGCGGGGAGTGCCAAATTTCCACGACTACCATCTGGCGCGTTCGACCTCGATCACCGACGTGTGGGATCGGATTGCGGCGGCGGGGCTGTCGGGAAGACAAGTCCCAGCGCGTTGATCTTGCGGAAGAGCGTGGTCTTGTGGATGCCCAGTTCGCGGGCGGCGGCGACGCGGCTGCCGCCGTTGCGCTCGAGCGCGGCCCGGATGGCCTGCGCGTCGATGGCCTTGCGGACGTCGCGCAGGCCGGCGCCTTCGGGCGCCGGGGACCCGGTCCGGGCGCCGGTGATCGTCTCGGGCAGATGCTCGACGCCGATGCGGCCCGAGGGGCAGAGCACGAACGCGCGTTCGACGGCGTTTTCGAGTTCGCGCACGTTGCCCGGCCAGTCGTGCGCCATGAGCAGCGAGAGCGCCTCCGGGGCGAGGCCCGCGATGCGCTTGTTCTGGAGCCGGTTGAAGCGCGCGATGAACTGCTCCGCGAGCAGCGGGACGTCCTCCGCGCGACGCCGCAGCGGCGGCAGCTCGACGCGCACGACGTTGATGCGGTAGTAAAGATCCTCGCGAAAGGCGCCTTCGCGGCAGCGCGCGAGCAGGTCGCGGTTCGTCGCCACGATGACTCGGACGTCGGCGCGTTCCGGTTTCGTGGCGCCAAGGGGCTCGTAGACGCGCTCCTGCAGGACACGCAGCAGTCGGACCTGCAGGGCGGGACTCGTCTCGCCAATTTCGTCGAGGAAGAGCGTGCCGCCCTTGGCCAGCGCGAAGCGTCCGGGCTTGTCCTTCTTGGCGTCGGTGAAGGCGCCGGCCTTGTAGCCGAAGAGTTCGGACTCGAGCAGGGAGTCGGGGAGGGCGCCGCAGTTGACGGCGACGAAGGGGCCGTCCTTGCGCGGACTCATGTCGTGGAGCGTGCGGGCCAGAAGCTCCTTGCCGGTGCCGGTCTCGCCTTGGATCAGCACGGTGCTCGGGCTGGCGGCGATGATGGGCAGCACTTCGAAGAGCCGCTGCATGAGCGGGCTGCGGCTCGTCAGGCCGCCGGCATGGAACCGACCCTCCAGCTCCTGCCGGAGCGTTTCCAGTTCGGAAAGGTCGCGGAACACCTCGGCGCCGCCGATGACATGTCCCCGGGCGTCCTTGAGCACGGCGGTGGAGAGGCTGACGGGGATGCGCTCGCCGGCGGCGTTGACGATGTAGGCGGACGTGCCGATGATGGGACGGCCCGACTTGAGCGTTCGCTGGAGCGCACACTCAGGTCCGCAGAGGCTGGAGCGCAGCACCTCGCCGCAGCGCCGGCCGATCGCCTCGCGGCGCGGCACGCCGGTGATGCGCTCGGCCGCGCGGTTGAACGAGGTCACGCGCCATTCCGCATCGACCGTGAAGACGCCATCCGAGATGCTCTCCAGGATCGCATCGGTCGGCGTGGTCGCCGGCGTCTCCGCGACGGTGCTCTTGTTCTTTTTCATTTCAACGGCGCTCAAGGGCCAGTTCGCGTTCGAGCCGATCGGCGGCGAAGGCGATGAACGTCTCGCAGGGGCGCTCGGCGTAGTAGGCTTCCGTGCGGGGCTCGGAGATCGGCGAGTCGGGGCCTTCGCCCAGACCGAGCAGGTCGCGGCAGATCAGCGAACCGTGCGCGTCCTTGAACGCCGTTGCGAACTGCTGGATGCGCGCGTAATGCGCGTCCTTGACGTCTTTGCAGTCGAGGCAGGCGTAGCCGCGTTTGATGCCGAGGACCATGAAGGCGGAGGAAAGCGCGCCGCAGACTTCGCGCAACCGGCCCATGCCGGCGCCGAAGGAGGAGGCGAGGCGCATCGCCTCCTCCCCGGCCGCGGGCACGCCCTCGCTCCAGTTGGCCGCCGTGTTCCAGTCGCTGCCGGACACCGCCGTGAAAGTGTTGGCAGCACCCGCCGAAAGGCAAAGGTATACCAT
>JALHHX010000278.1 GCA_022837245.1 Lentisphaerota bacterium | reverse complement strand
TGATAAAAAGGAACATAGAGCGCGCCGACGAAGCCGGAAGGAAGTATGAAATCCCCGCTGCCAGCATGGTTGCCGATGAGCAATTAGAGTTGTCCCGTGAGGCTGGCGATGCCAAGGCCAAAGGTGCTGCGCTCCCCTCCAGGTCCCGCAAAGTCTTCATGCAGAGAAGCTACAAAGTGATCAACCAGCAGAGTCCGTCGGAGAAGTAACTATTATGTCCACGCCCCGCGTTCTTAAACTGTATTTTGCGCTCATAGGATTGCCGGCAATAGTGCTGGGGATATGCGCGTTCAAAATGCTGGATGGCGAACGCGGGCGCATGAGGGAGGTAGAGGGGCGTGCGGCGCATGTCGCCGCCGCCCATGCCTCCACCTCGCTCCGGAACAAAGTTGCTGGCGTGTGCGGCGAGCTGCTGCTCGAGGTGGAGCGGATCCAGTCCACGAACCGCGTCATGGAACTGCGCGCGATGGCGGAGGAGAATCCTCTCGTGCGCAATGTCTTCCTATATGACTCCAAGGCTGGCCTGATTTGGCCGGACGCCGGTTCGGCGACCGCCGACGAGAAGACTTTCATGGCGCGGTACGAGCTGCTATTCAGCCGTCAGATGGAGTTCGACGTTTCGCCCGGAGAGGAAGGCGCCACGCCCGCTCCTGGAATGGGAGGGCGTGCGGTGGTATCGCGCCGTATGCCAGTAAAAACTGATCCTCGCCGTTCCGGCTGGCGGCCGTGGTTCGAGGGAAGCCAACTCTACTTGCTTGGCTGGTTCACTGACGATGGCGGTGCGACGTATCGAGGTGTCGAGGTTGAGACTATGGCACTGGTATCGCGTTTTGGAAATGTCTTCGAGGAACTTGAGGCGGGAGGCGATGCTATTGCCGTGGTTGACGGCAACGGCCAGGTGGCATACGGGCATGAACGGGATGTGGCGGTGCAGGCCGAAGTGTCGCTCTCGCCCGAGTTGCCTCATTGGGTGCTCAAAGTGTGGCGGGGTGGTAACTCTGCCACAGGCGGCGGGGCCGGGCTGCTGGCGCTGGGCGGGCTCCTGCTGGCGCTGCTTGTTGCCGCGCTTTTCGCGGGCGGGGCGCTGCTTTTGCGGGATGCGAGCCGTCAGCGAAGGGAGGCGATGCTCAAGACCACTTTCGTCTCGAATGTGTCCCACGAGCTTAAGACTCCGCTCACTAGCATACGCATGTACGCGGAGTTGCTGGAAGACGGGCGCGTCGGTGATCCTGCGAAGGCGTCGAAGTTTCTGGGGACGATCGTGTCGGAAAGCAAACGACTCTCGCGTCTCGTCAGCAACATGCTCGACTTCAGCAGACTCGAGCAGGGGAGGCGGAAGTACGCGATGGAGAATCTCGATGTGTGCGCCCTGGTCCGCGAGGTGGCAGATTCGATGCGCGAGTGTCTCGGCGCGCGCGGGCTCGAGGTGGAAACGGAGCTGCCAGGGGGGGGCGTTTTCGCGGAGGTGGATGGCGACGCGCTTAGCCAAGTGCTGGTGAACCTGCTGGACAATGCTGGTAAATACGCGGCATCGGGTAAAGTGGTGTCCGTGGCATTGTCTCGGGAAGGCGGAAAAGTGGAAGTGTCGGTGGCTGACCGCGGCCCGGGGATTGACAAGGTCCATTCGGAGAAAATCTTCGAGCGATTCTACCGTGTGGACGACTCGATAACAGCCGAGACGGCGGGTTGCGGTCTCGGGCTTGGGATAGCGCGGCTTCTTATGCGTGGCATGGGCGGCGATTTGACATTCGCGCCGGGCGGCGGTGGCGGATGCCGCTTCACGGCCACATTGGCGGAGGCCAGGGAATTAAAGGAGAGTGGAGA
>JALHHX010000277.1 GCA_022837245.1 Lentisphaerota bacterium | reverse complement strand
GCGGTGAATGCGCCCGAAGCGCTGTTCGAGGCGGTTTGGATTCCACGGGAGGTCATAATTGACCATCAGGTGAGCGCGCTGGAGGTTGATGCCCTCGCCGGCGGCGTCAGTAGCCAGAAGCACCTGCACTTCCGGGTCGTGCTTGAAGGACTCCTGTGCCTTCACGCGATCCTCTCGGCCCATGCCGCCGTGGATAATGACGACCGCTTCCTTTCGGCCGAGCAGCGTAGTGATGCGGGTTTCAAGATAGTTCAGGGTGTCGCGGTGCTCGGTGAAAAGAACGAGTTTCTGGCGCGGGGATGGCGTTGGCCGGGGGATCCGACCGGCACCGTATGGTTTGACCGGTTCAGCCATGCAGTCGGCGATAGCGGTGGTGGTGAAGATCTCGCACAGGAGACTCGCCAGTTCGCGCCACTTGGTGTCCGCTCCGCTGTGACGGACTTCGAGTGCAAGCGACTCCAGACTTCTCAGAGTCTCGATCTCAGCATTCAACTCGGCGATGGATCGTGCCGCGGTCGCCTGATCGAGGATCTCTTCCTCGGCGGCCTCGACCTCATTGTCCGGCGCGTCTTCGAGGTCTTCGACATCCTCGGTGTCCAGCGCCCGCAGGGTGGGCGCAACCACCTGTGCTGCCCGGCCACCACGCTGGAGGAGTTCCAGTTCGCGCAACCGGCTTTCCAGCCGCTCGCGACGGCGGCGCAACGACTGGTAAATCGCCTCGGGCGAAGAAGCAAGCCGCCGCTGGAGAATGGTTAGCGCAAAGCCGACGGTTCCCGCACGCTTATCGTTTTCGAGGGCATCGGCGCGGTTGAACTCCTCGCGCACATACTCGGTAACCGCTTTGTAGAGCTGGGCTTCGGCTTCTGAAAGCTTATACGGCACGGTGTAGGCGATGCGTTCGGGGAACAGCGGCGTACCGTCGAACTTAAGGAGGCTCTCCTTCACCATCCGGCGCATCAGATCCGAGACGTCGACCACATGGACTCCGTCACGAAAACGGCCTTCAAAGCGGTCGCCGTCGAGCAATGCCATGAAGAGCTGGAAGTCAGCCTCCTTCCCGTTGTGCGGAGTTGCCGTCATCAGCAGGAAATGGCGAGTGAGAGTTGAGAGCAGCTGGCCGAGCCGGTACCGCTTGGTGTATTTCGTTTCGGTCCCGAAGATCGTGGCCGACATTTTGTGGGCCTCATCGCAGACCACGACATCCCACCGGCAATCCGGCGCCTGGAGCTTCTGCTGCACAGCCTCGCTGCGCGAGAGCTTGTCGAGGCGGGCGATGACGAGGTTGGTCTCAAGGAAGTAATTGCCGGTGCGTGCGGCTTCGAGCCTGTCGTTAGTGAGAATCTCGAAGGGCAGATGGAAGCGGTGGTAGAGCTCGTCCTGCCATTGCTCGGCGAGGCTGCCCGGGCAGACGATGAGACAGCGCTGCAGGTCGCCGCGGGCGATCAGTTCTTTGATCAGAAGACCCGCCATAATCGTCTTGCCTGCGCCCGGGTCGTCCGCCAGCAGAAAACGGAGCGGCTGGCGCGGCAGCATGGCCTCATAGACCGCGGTGATCTGATGCGGCAGCGGATCAACGAGCGACGTGTGAACGGCAAGTACCGGATCGAAGAGATAGGCAAGGCGGATGCGATGTGCTTCAGAGACCAGGCGAAACAGAGCTCCGTCGCCATCGAAGCTCCATGGGCGGCCCTGTTCCACGACCTCAATGTGGGTCTCGTCATGACGATAGAGGAGAGTATTCGCTACGCGACCGCTCGGGTCCTTATAGGTGAGTTCAACTGCTTCAGTCTCGAACCATTGAAGGTTTACGACCGTGACCAGACAGTCGGGCAGA
>JALHHX010000276.1 GCA_022837245.1 Lentisphaerota bacterium | reverse complement strand
CAGGAAGGCAAGATCGTTGTCAAAGACCTGGCCGAACTGGTCGCGGAGGCCATGGCCGAGCCCCGGCCGGAGGCCCCCAGCCCGAAACCTGAAACCAATCCGAAACCTGAGTCCCCCAAATGAACATGAAAGGATCGCAATGGTCGCTGTGTTAGAACCGGCAGTTGTTGATAAAACCACCACGCTGGAGACGCTGCTCCAGACGCCGGCGGGCCGGCGCATGATGAGCTGCATCCAATGCGGCACCTGCGGCGGCACCTGCCCCTACGGCGAGCACATGGAGTTTTCGCCCCGGCGCGTCATTGGCATGCTGCGGGAAGGCTTTCTGGACGAAGTGATCAAATCCGACAGCCTGCTGTGCTGCGTCGCCTGCTATGCCTGCATGGCCAAATGTCCGCGCGGCATCCGGTTGACGGACATCCTGCTCCCGCTGGTCAAGGAACAGGTGCTTATCACCCGCTCCGAAATGCCGGCGGAATTCCAGAAATCACTGGAGAACATACATCGCTACGGCAACCCGATGGGCGAATCCCCGCGCAAACGCGCCGCCTGGACTGCCACCGCCGGAACAAAGATTCCCGTGCTGGCCGAAATCAAGCGCGAGGTGGACGTGCTCTGGTTTGTGGAGTGTTATACCTCCTTCTACGCCCGCGGGCAGGATAACAGCCGGGCCACCGCCAAACTATTCCAGGCTCTCGGGGTGGATTTCGCCATCCTGGGGAACGAGGAGAAGTGCGCGGGTGACTGCGGCCAGATGACCTGGGAGTCGGGGCTGTTCGAATCCCTGGCCGAATACAACGTCAAGCTGTTCAATAAATACAAATTCCGGCGCCTGGTGACCGGCGATGCGCATGCCTACAATGCGTTCCGCTTCCGATACCCGATGTATGGCATGACCCAGCCGGCCGAGCATACCACGCAATTCTTTGCGCGCCACCTGGACCAGCTCAAGCCCCGGCTCAAGAAACCCCTCAATCTCACCGTCACTTATCACGACCCATGCTGCCTGGGCCGGGCCGACAATATCTACGACGAGCCGCGGGCGCTTTTGCGGGCGATTCCCGGCATAAAACTGGTCGAGATGGTTCACCACCGCGTCAATGCCGTCTGCTGCGGCGGGGGCGGCGGCGGCATGTGGCTGGATACCTACTACAAGCAGCAGGGCATGGATCGGCTGTCGGAGCGGCGGGTCAAGGAAGCCGTTGCCACGGGGGCCGATGTGCTCGCGGTGGCCTGTCCCTACGAAGTTTCGCGGTTTGAGGACGCCCTCAAAGTGGTTCCGCACAATAAACCTATGGTGGTCCGGGACGTTGTCGAACTCCTGGCCGAGTCCCTGGAATAGAAAGCTTAGCATTTTATGAAACCCATTGTACCGAAGAAGAACGAACCCATTCGCATCGGCTATTATATCTGCCATTGCGGCACGAATATCGCCGGCATGGTGGACGTCGAGGCGGTCGCCAAATACGTCGCCACCTTGCCCAACGTAGCTATTTCGCGGAATTACAAATATATGTGCTCCGATCCGGGGCAGGAGTTGATCCAGCAGGACATCCGCGAGCACCGGCTAAACCGCATTGTGGTCGAGGCCTGCTCGCCGCTGTTGCACGAACTCACCTTCCGCAAAGCCACGGAAGCCGCCGGGCTCAACCCGTTCTATGTCCAGATGGTCAACACCCGGGAGCATAATTCCTGGGTGCATACCGATCGGACCGAGGCCACCCGCAAGGCTATGGCCCTGGCGCGCGCCGCCATCCAGCGCGTTCCGCACCATAAACCGCTCGAAGTGAAAAAGGTCCCGGTCAACCCCAATGTCCTGATCGTTGGCGGCGGCATCGC
>JALHHX010000063.1 GCA_022837245.1 Lentisphaerota bacterium | reverse complement strand
CGTGGGATGCGGCATGATCAGCGACACGTATTTCCAGGCGTCGAAAAAATTCAACATGCTCGAGGTCGTGGCATGCTCCGACATCATCCCCGAACGCTCGAAGGCGAAGGAGGAAATGTACGGCTGCAAGGCGATGACGAACGACGACCTCTTCGCGCGCGACGACATAGAAATAGTTATCAACCTAACCCCGCCACAGGTTCACTCGAAAATCGCGATCGACACTCTCAACGCGGGCAAGCACGCCTATTCGGAGAAGCCCTTCGGAGTGGATTCCGGCGACGCAGCCAAGGTCATGGCGCTGGCAGAGAAGAAAGGCCTCCGCGTGGGTTGCGCCCCCGACACGTTCCTCGGCGGCGGCCTCCAGACTTCCCGCAAGATGCTCGACGACGGCTGGATCGGGAAGCCAATCGCCGCAACGGCAATGGTGCTCGGCCGCGGCCCGGAGAAATGGGGACAGGCTCCGTTCTTCTACGACTACGGCGCAGGCCCGATGCTTGATCTCGGCCCGTACTATATCACAGCCCTCGTGAACTTTTTCGGCCCGGCAAAGCGCGTCACCGCCTTCACCACAAAAGGGTCGGAATTCCGCACGTTCGGAGCCGAGGTTGGCGAGACTTACCAGAAGCTGTACAAGCCGTTCGACCGCTATCCCGTTACGGTAACGACGCACCTCACCGGTGTCATTGAATTCGAATCTGGTGTTTTGGCAACTGTCATCGCCAGCTTCGAGGCGCACGCGCACAACCATCCGCCGATCGAGATATACGGCGAGGAGGGAACGCTTTGCGCGCCAGACCCGAACACGTTCGGAGGCCCGGTCAAACTCTTCCGCCGCGAGGATCGCAAGTGGATCGAAGCCCCCCTTACGTTCGGCTACACGACCAACAGCCGCAGCATCGGCGCAGCAGACATGGTCTGCGCGCTCCAGACCGGGCGTGACCACCGCTGCAGCGGCGAGCTCGCAAACCACGTGCTCGAGATCATGCTATCGTTCGACAAATCGTCCGCCAGCGGCAAGGCAGTTGAGCTTAAAACCACCTGCAAACGTCCCGCGCCTCTGCAGCTCGGCCTCGAACCGGGTGAAGTGGAGAAGTAGAGCGGAACCTGATGGAACGGCACGTCTGCTGCGATTCAAGACTCATAGGCCCGGGAGACGTCTTCGTGGCAATTCCCGGAGTCAATGCCGATGGCATCAGTTTCGTGCCCGGTGCTATTGAACGCGGTGCCTCGGAAATCGTAGCCGAGGTGCCGCGTCCAGAAACCGGTGTGCCCAAATCCGTGAAGTGGCGCAAGGTGACGGACGCCAGGGCCGAAGCCGCGCGACTCGCTTGCATGGAATTCGGCGACCCCTCTGACAAACTCGCCGTCTTCGGCATCACAGGCACTAACGGCAAGACGACAACAGCCGCGCTCATTCGGCGAATCCTCAACGACAACGCCTCGCCAGCCGGCTTCATATCGACCATCTGCAACATAACGTCGCCGCCGCGAAAACGCTCTGCCCTTGATCAAATCAAGCGCAGGGCGGCTGTCGAACAGAACGTGACACCCGCCGTGAACACAACGCCGGGCCCCTTCGAATTGCAGAAGCTCTTCGCCGAAATGCTTGCCAAGGGATGTAAGACGGTCGCCATGGAGGTGTCGTCACACGCGCTTGACCAGCGCCGTGTTGAAGGAACGCATTTCGCAGTGACCGCGTTCACTAACCTGACTCAGGACCACCTCGACTACCACAAGACAATGGAGGGATACTACCAGGCCAAACGCAAGCTCTTCATACCGCTCCGCGCCCCGGAGGTTGTAAACATCGACGACCCCTACGGCCGCCGACTTTATGGAGAGCTACTAGCGGAAGGAGCGTCCAATATCGTTTCGTACGGCTCATCGGAGGATGCGCAAGTGCGTTTTTCAGACGCTGAACTTTCGCTGGAAGGCTCTTCGTTCCTGCTGTCGTTCCCCGGAGGAAGCGAGCACATGCACCTCAAACTCATGGGACGCCACAACATCTACAACGCCCTGGCTGCGTTCTCGATGGCGTTCCTGTACGGCATTTCGCCGCACAAAGCCATATTGTCACTATCTGCAGCGGAGCCTGTGCGCGGACGCCTCGAGCGCGTAAAGACAAAAGTCTCACCTGCAACTTTTTTCGTGGACTACGCCCATACCCCGGACGCTCTGGAAAATGTTCTGAGGACTTTGCGAGAGGCCACGACAGGACGTATCTTCGCCGTATTCGGCGCGGGTGGCGACAGAGATCGCACGAAACGTCCGCTCATGGGTGCCGCCGTGATGAACCTCGCGGACGTGTGCATCGTCACATCAGACAACCCGCGCAAAGAGGATCCATCGCAAATAATAGATGACATCCTGGAAGGTATGCCAGAGCATGGCGAGGCGCTGGCACCAGATGGCACCCGCCGCGTAATCGTCGAACCCGACCGCCGCGCCGCCATCAGCCTTGCAGCAGGTCTTGCCTCAAAGCCAGGCGACATCGTGTTGATCGCCGGCAAGGGCCACGAAACATACCAGATATTCGCCGACCGCACAGAACACTTCGACGACCGCGAGGAACTCCTTTCACTCTAGTCCCCGCCTTCCCCGCCACCCTCTTCGCTCCACTCCTTGAGTCTGCGGTGCAGTGTGCGGCGGCTGATCCCCAGAGCCTCAGCGGCTTTCGTCTTGTTGCCGCCAGCGGCTTGAAGCGCGAATAGAATTTTACGTTTTTCAGTCTCCGCGAAAGTTTCGATTTTGGGGATCTGCCCGCCGAGCAAGACAGGGACCGCCGCAGGCGCTTCGGAAAAGCCAACGTGATTATCTGCCCCGCCCGCGACCTCTGACCGGATGTTTTCAGGCACATCGTTTACGGATAATGTTTCGCCATGCGACAACACGACCATCTTCTCAATGGTGTTGCGCAGCTCGCGCACGTTGCCGGGCCAGCTGTAGGCCTGCAGCAACTCCATCGCGGCGGGATCGATGCGATGTACGCCGCGCCCGTTTGCCTCTGCGAACTCACGCATGAAACGGTCGCATAGCACAACAATGTCGTTGCCGCGTTCGCGCAGGGGCGGCATTTCGATCCGCACTACGTCGAGGCGGTAAAAAAGGTCTTCGCGGAACTTGCCTTCATCAACGTAATGGCGCAAGTTCCTGTTCGTGGCGGCCACGATACGTATATCCACTTCGAGCGTTTCGGTGCCGCCGACACGCTCGAACTTGCGCTCCTCCAAAACGCGCAGCAGCTTGATCTGCACTGACTGGTCGATTTCCGAGACCTCATCGAGAAAGAGCGTGCCGCCATCGGCGAGTTCGAAGCGTCCCCTGCGCTGGCCGACCGCTCCCGTGAACGCTCCCTTTTCGTGCCCGAAGAGCTCGCTTTCAAGCAGCGAAGCGCTTAGCGCGGCGCAGTGCACCGCCACAAACGGCCCGCCGGAGCGCTTGCTGAGCCGGTGTATTGCCTGTGCCACAAGCTCCTTCCCCGTGCCGCTCGCACCCTGGATGAGCACCGTCGCCTGCGTTGGCGCAGCCTGTCTGATCGTGTCGAAGAGCCTCTCCATCGCGGGCGAGCCGCCGATGATGTTTTCCATGCCATACTTGGAATCGAGCTGGAGTTTAAGCGAAACATTCTCGCTCTCAAGGTTGCGCTGGCGGATCGCCTTGGCAACAATCATGTCGAGATGGTCGAGATTGACCGGCTTGGTTAGAAAATCGACTGCCCCGAGTTTCATTGCATCCACGGCCGTCTCGACGCTTCCGTATGCCGTGAGCATGATGCACACAACGTCGGGATAGCGTCGGCGCACATCCTTCAACAGTTCGAGCCCGTCCATCCCCGGCATGCGCACGTCAGAGAGCATGACGTCGATCTGATTCGACTCCAAAGCTGCGATCGCTGCGTCCGCATTTTCCGCGAGGTGCACCTTGTAATCGTTCCTAAGCGCCCTTCCGAGCCCCTCACGCGTGTTCCTCTCGTCGTCAACCACGAGAACCGAATATTTAGCCAAGTTGTTTTTAGCCATTTCCCCTACCCTCCGAATCCATAGTGTTCCCACCGTTGGCAGGGAGCATCCTCGCCTTTCTGTTGGCCAGCGGCAGTATTATCCTGAAGCACGAACCCGCGCCTTGCTTTGTCGAAACATCAAGGCGGCCGCCATGATCTTGCACGATGCGTTGAACTATCATAAGCCCCAGTCCCGCGCCTTTCGCCTTGTTGGTCATGAACGGCTCGAAAAGCCTGTTGAACACATCCGCACCCATGCCCGAACCAGTGTCCTTAAAAGAAATGGCAAGATCCCGGTCATCCGCCACAAGCCGTATCTCGAGCCTCCCGCCATCCGCCATCGCCTGCATCGCGTTCTTGACGAGGTTGAAAAAAACCTGCTTCATCTGCTGCGGATCCGCCATAACCGGCGGCAACTCGGATTCGCTTATCAACGCCACCTCAATGTTGTGCTCGCTGATTTCGCTCCGCATCACGCGCAGCGAATCCTGAACGAGCTTCGTCATGTCGCACTTCTCAAGCACTGGCGCGCTGGGACGCAGCGCCCGCAGGAATTTTGAAATCATCAGGTCAAGCCGTGAGACCTCATCACGTGCTATTGACACAAGCTCTCCGATCCTTTCCTGCGCATCCTCTGGCAAACCATTAACCTCGCGCTCAAGCAATTGCAGATGTATTCCAAGCGCATTGAGTGGATTGCCTATTTCGTGCGCGAGGCTCGCACCCAGGACTCGTATCGCCTGCATACGCTCGGACTCGACCATTGCCGCAGCATCCTCGCGCTCGCGCGTCACATCGCGCAATATCGCCACGACGCACGGGCCAGCACCTTCGGGGCTCTCTTCCAGAGGCACGGCGGATATGCTAAGCACCCTGCGCTGCGGACGGAATGTCTCCACCTCGCTCGTCGAAAGTTTCGCCCATTCGTCCTCGTCCCTTCCCGCCAGGCTCTCCCAATCGACATCGGGGATGTAGCGCGTAATCGGCCGCCCGCGCATCCGCGACACTTCGAATCCGAACATATCCTCCGCAGCATGGTTCGCATAGAAAAGCCGGCCATCGGCCGACACGACGATAACCCCCTCCTGAATAGACTGGAAAATCGTCTCAAGCAGCCCGCGCTCTTTGACAAGGCCAAGGAACTGCGCTTGAAGGCTTTCGGAATCAAGCCTGTTCATATGCGTAACCAACTTATCCAAAAAACCGCCTTGTGATGTCATGCCCCGTCTCCTTTCCCCTGATTGCGCCAAAACTGCGACACACCTTAGCACTTCTGCGCCATTTTGTCAACGTGAAGCTGGGATAGGGGCCGAAAAGTAGTTGTGTTAAACGATATTCTTTATTTATATGGATGGATTTGTAATACCCCAAGGCACACTTTTCTTCCGCATAATGGCGCTTTCCGCCGGCGGCCTCCACGCCGCGAGAAACGAAATGCAGGCGATTCTCCCCGCTGGCATGGGATGTCCGTTTCTCTACGACGCCGAGGGCGTCGGCACTTATTGGAATGCGCACAGTGAGTCGGGGGGTGGACTGATTTTGTGTTGAACACGACCTCGCTCGTAAAGTATAATTCGCGACGCTAAGAAAGCTTGAGAGCCATGCGCTGTCTTTGAGTCGATTGCGCGCCACTTTGGAGATAAGAATTTATGGAATCAAAGCCCGACAATGAGATAAAAACGGAAGCAGCGATTGGGTTTGGATCAAACGTGGGCGAAAGGATGTCGCATCTGCGAGAGGCTCTGGCGAGGCTGCGGGAACTCGACAGCGTGGCACTGCTATGCAAATCCGGCGTGTACGAGACGGAGCCGGTCGATGTTCTCGAGGAGTTCGCCGACATGCCTTTCCTTAACGCCGTTGCCGTTTTCGAAACAAGCCTCGGGGTCGAGGAATGGTCGGCAGTCGTGCACGCGATTGAAGATGCGATGCTACGCGTCCGTGGCACGGTGTCTCATACGCCACGCACGATTGATCTCGACCTGCTTTATTTCGGAGACATGGTGATAAACCGCCCGCACCTGCACATCCCGCATCCGCAAATTTCATTGCGCCGCTTCGTCTGCGAGCCGCTTGCCGAACTGCGCCCTGAAATGACTCTGCCCGGCCAGTCCAAGACGATCAGACAAATTCTCGCCACACTCCCTACGGAGCCGACTGTCCGCCGTGTAGGCGAATTCGCCTAGGCCCCGAGCTCGATTATCCAGTCTACGACCTGTTCCCTGAGGGCGTCCAGGCGGGCATTGGTCAACTCCCCGTTGTCGGGATATTGGCTCTCGCTTTCAACGTGCCGCCAAGGTAGCGCTTCAAGCTGCAAGTTCAGATCGCGTTCAATGCGCTCCGCAGCTTCAACCTTAACGGCTATGCCGGATTCCTTCGCCTGCTTTATCAGAAACGCGAGACCGTTGAGATATTTGTAGTCGTCAATTCCCTTACGAAGTCCTTCCCATTGGAGTGTCGGCGTGAATCCCGTGTCTGGCGCAACAGGCGGATACACCGTGCATTGGTCCTTAGGTTCAGAGCCGGAGCCGTCGAAATCCCAATACGGGTCGTCATGCGGGCGCATTAGTGTCCAGGCGACAGTCCCGCTGACTCCGGCACGCCAAAGCAGGACTCCGCCCATGTAGCGGTTGGATATAAGGTTGCCCTCCTGCTTGACGCTGCCGTTGACGTAACACCCCGTCCCGTAACACCAGAACTTCGACCCCTTGCGCGTGGCCGAAGCGCGGTTCGCCTCCGCCTGTTCCTTGGTTTTGAAAAAAGTATAGTCTATGAGGCTCATGCACCGCACATTGACGTATGCCTCGAGCGCGCCCGGGTTTCGAGTCAGTGTGCAGTAGTAGTCAAGTCCCTCTTCCCGGATGATCTTGCCGAGCCACACGGCTTGGGTTCCTCCGACACCCTTGTCCGGCTCGTCAACGCCGTGCGGTATGAACTTCGGCCACTGATGCTTCGCACCGGCCTCCCAGAGTAGGCGTATCACCTGGCGCATAGCGTCCTCAGATGATTCTGAGAAATTGCCCCCCTGTCCGCTTGGCTGTTCCACTCCGAGTTTCTCCATGAATGTGGTGAAGCGCTGGAGGCTCATGATAAACGGCCCGCCAAGTCCGGCTTTTTTATAGGCCTCCATGATACCGATCGTGTTTTCGAGAGAGGAGGACATTTTGCCGTTTTGCCATGTCCAGGTGTCGTGCTCCAGTGGATAGATCATCCCCATCGTGAAGCCCTGGCGCGCGATCAGGCGCCACCAGAGTTCGCGTCCCTGCTGCGTACGCGCCCCGTTGTCGATATCCGGATAGATTCCGAAGACCATGTCCGGCACGGGAAGCTGGAAAGGCAGGACTTCGAGTTCTAAGCGCAGCGGCTGCGTAGCCCCTGCCGCCGTTTTGACCCGGATAGTTGAAAAATACTTCCCTGCTGGGGCGTTGGCCGGAACGTCAACGGTCATGTAATACTGCTGCGCAGCACCAGCTGCCAGATTCGAGCCGGTGCGCTTGACGAGCAGTTCTGGAATGACGCGGTAAGTCGATGAGCGCCAGCCCGTGCGCTGCGGCCAGCAATGCACATGGCGCAGTTCCTGAGGCCAGCGGGCGGCGGATCCAGAAAAAGCAGAGGCCTCGACACGCGTCTCCCCAAGGGCGTCAACGGCGTAAATAGCGAAGTTGAAATCAGCAATTTCGCCACGTGCGACGCGGCGCGAAACAACCTCGACGACTTCCCCCCGACGCGGAGTGCTCCACGGATAAACATTACCTGGTTCAGTGCGCGAAAACACTGCGAAGCCACGGCGCTTCTCGGTGTCAGTCGCTTCGAACGGCGCTGGTGACGACTCGGTGCGGACTTCTCGGAATCCTTCGGGGATTTCGCGAGGGCGGTCAAGTTCTTCCAGTGGAGCGGGACCGGCGGTCCCGCCTTGCGCGAACGTTGAAGCAGTCGTGACAAGTAGCCCTTTCAATGCGATGGCTATGCGCGCGTGTTTATCAAACGCGCGCATTCTAGATAAGGTCATGTTCATAATAGGGATTTCTTATCCTCTTTTGCGCTGCCGCGGCGTTTGTCAGGAGTACTCCGGCAACATGTGCCCGTGGGCCTCAATTAGGTCGTCGCAGAGCGCGCGGATTTTATCGAGCGGAAGTTCCGCAGCCGTGTGCGGATCAAGATATGCGGCTTGGTAGATTGTCTCGCGATTGAGCGTAAGCGCTGCCCGTATGGCGAGCAATTGCACGTTGATGTTCGTGCGGTTGAGCGCTGCGCACTGCTCAGGCAGGTCTCCGACTACGACGGGCTGCACCCCATTGCGGTCAACGAGGCATGGCACCTCGACTATGGCATTGTGCGGCAGGTTTGTGATCAAGCCGTGGTTTAGGACGTTGCCGTGTATTCGCAGGGCCACGTCCGTCTCCATAGACTCCATGATGTACGAGCCGTATTCGTGGCTACGGTACTTCGGAAGGTTTTCGCCAAAACGCGCCTGTTCGTACTGTTTGTGCCAGTTTGCGAGGCCGCTTTCGCAACGCCGGAGATATTCGTCGATCGAGATGTTGAAGTCTGAGACGAGTTCCGGGAACTGGCTTTTGATCCAATATGGCGAGTACTCGGCGGTGTGGACCGACGACTCGGTGACATAGTACCCGAAGTGGCGCATTATTTCGAAACGCACCATGTTGTCGTGCTTCTTTGCGCCGGGGCGGAGCGCGTCGCGGTTGAGCTTGAAGGCGCGGCGCTTGAGCTCCGGATAAAGGTCTTTGCCGTTGTCTGTTACCGTCAGCAGCCAAGCCTGGTGGTTGATGCCTGCGATGGTCCATTCGAGGTGGTGGTCGGGATCGGCGGTGGCGATATGCGTGAGCGGCACCTCTTCGTGGACGTCCTGCAACATCCCGAGTCGCAACATTAGGCCGCGCACGCAGCCTTGTATGGAGTGGCAGAGTCCTACGCATTTGATGTCCGTGCCGTGAAGGACGGCACCAGTGACCATCGCCATCGGGTTCGTGTAATTGAGCAGCCAGGCATCGGGGCAGACGCTCTCCATGTCGTGCGCGAAATCGAGCATGACTGGGATCGTGCGCAGCGCGCGGAAAATACCACCGATGCCAAGCGTGTCGCCAATGGTCTGCTGGAGACCGTATTTCCGGGGGATCTCGAAATCGACGAGCGTGGCTTCATAGCCGCCTACTTGGACGGCGTTGATCACGTAGTCGGCGCCCTTGAGCGCCGCACGCCTGTTCTTGACTCCGAGGTGGGCAGTCACTTTGGCGCGACCGCCGTTGATGCTCTCGTTGAGGACGTCAATGATCGTCTTTGACTCGCGAAGCCGTACGGCATCGATGTCGTAGAGAGCGAAGTGGCTGGACTGCAGCGCCGGCGCGAACATGCAGTCCCCGATCAAACGGCGGGCGAACATGGAACTGCCCGCCCCCAGAAACGTTATTTTCGCCATGGCGTTTTATTTTGCCGGTGGTGCCGGAGGCGTTCCGGAATAGACCATGACGGGGCGTAGGATGCCGCCAAGCATGAGTTCTGATATCCAGTTGTGGTTGAGCTTGAGCGTTACCACATACTCGGTGTCGGGCTTTAGACGGTTGCCGAGCTCGATGTCGAGCGGCTGACGTGAGCGGATTTTGCCTTCTTCCATTATCACTTCGCCATTGAGCCACACTTTGATCTCGTTGCCGTCCGGCTCCATGAACCACAGCGTGGTCGGGCCGTCGGTCATGTTCTTGGGTGTGCGGAACGAGGTCTGATACCACATCCAGGTCAGCTGCTCGGGAACCTGTTGTTCGTTTAAGGTGGCAGTATACGTTTTGACCTTCTGCCATCCTTCGGCACCCTTGGCGACTGGCGCCTTGAACCAGCCTGCCGCTTCGCCTGCCGCTTCGGCGTCGTAGCGGAACATCCACTCGTCGGGGAGCTGCACGACAACCTTGCGGCCGCCGCTCACGCGCTCAAGGCCGGCTGCCTGGCCGTTGCCGAGGAAGCGCGGCACGTAGCCGTGCTTGTACTTGACTGTCGGGTGGAGCTTCTGGTCGAAGGCCGCGTTCATGCTGGCCATGAGAGCGTCGTAGCTCTTTTGCGCTGCGGCAAAGTCGCAGCGGTTGACGGCGTCGCGCCATGCGGCGTAGTGCTTGGCGTTGTCGAGGCCGAGTTGGAACATTGCCATGCGCCTGCGGATCATCGAATCGCCGCCTGCGGCTTTGGCGGCGGCGGTGAGATCGTCCTGGCACGCCTTGAGCAATTCCGGAGTCCAGAATGCATGGACGCCGTGGAAGCTCCCGGCGTGGACGGGCGTTGTGCGGTATGCCTCGTCGATGCGCTCCCAATACGCTTTGACGTACGGGGCCGCAGGGCCGCAGAACTTGGTATAGAAATCGTCCATGACGGCCTGGACGTCTATGTCCGCGTCCCAGGCCATGCGGGAAACCAGGTAGATGTGCGGCCCGTAGAGGTGCGGCATGTAGAGGCACTCGATGTTTAGTCCAATGCAGCCCTGCTTCTTGAGCCAGGGGATGTCGTCTTTCCAGACAGATATCTTCGAGAACGGGACGGTCGTCTCGGCGAGGTTATAGCCGTATTCGCGCCACGACATCATTTTCTCGACCTTGCCCCACCCTTCGACCATCTCACGAGCGCGCTGGCGAGACCCACAGAGCGGGTTGTCCATGCTGTGTACGCGACAGAAGCGGATCGGCGCGATAGCTACGCATAGGTTGTCTAGGCCGCCCTTTACCGTCTTGGGCGGGAGCGTGTAATCGGCATAGGCGTAGTGGCAGAGTATCGCCTCGGGGTTGACTTTCTTAACCTCACGTCCGAGGAAGTTGTAGAACTCTTGGTAGCGATCCGAAATGACTGGTTTGCCGGAGCTGGGTTCGAGGTACTCGGGATCGTCGAGTTTGGCGCAGCGTTCGCACTTGCAGTAGGCGATGCCGTCAGGCGGCGAAATGGAAGCTGAAACAGCCCCTTTGCCCTTAACGCGTTCGACAACGCTGGCAAGGTAGTCGGCGCGCACTTGCGGGTCGGTCGTGCAGAACCACTTGGGCCAGTTGTGACCGGTCTCCAGCTTCATGCCGCCAAGACGGTTGTGGCGCCCCCACCCCGAAGAGTCCCAAGAGGAACCCCAGATGGTACGGCTGATGAAGTCCGGCTGCTCGGCTATGTTGAGGTTGTCGACTTCGACCGTCTTCATCGTGGGGATCACGGTGCCGATTTCGTTGTCTATGAACCAGCGGCAGCCGAAACTCTCCAGCAGATGCGAAACGGCGAAATAAGTCGAGGCATCGCTCTCGCCCGCAAGCAACAGTCTGTTGCCCTTCGTCTGGATCCTGTAGCCGTCTCCCGAACGCGTCTTGGGCGGCGCGTCAAGCCCTGACTGGCGCGCAAGCGCGCCAACTAGGATCGCTGGTGCCGCACCCTCCGGTTTACCGCCTTTTGAAGTGTCCTTGACCGGCAGCTCGGCACCGCTCATCTGCTTAAAGACATTCGACAGCTCCATGGCGGCCTCGCGGTCACCCTCGGCTGAAATCCATATTGATGCCTGCGGCGCCCCGTCCTTAATAAGGGTCAGGGCCCGGGCATCTAGTGCCATCGCCAAAACGCCTATTCCCAGTATACATCCAAATATTCCCGGTCTCATGAAACTCCTTCTATTCTGCATTGTTTGTTATTCAGGCGGATCTGACGCAACTTTAGCGAAGACACCACCCTTGTGTTTCCACGCATTATACAGTAAAGCGGCTTAAAAAAACCTCCTGCTTTCCCGGGCAAAACATCCCATTACGGCAGGGTGTTTATGTTATAGTGGCTGGGTTTTCGACCATTTCAGGGTGTTTTCCACGCCGGTGTAGCTCAATGGTAGAGCAGCTGATTTGTAATCAGCAGGTTGGGGGTTCGATCCCCTTCGCCGGCTCCATTTATCAGTATGGCCTGACAAAATTGCCTGACAATCCTGACAAAGTGACAATCCCAATCTTCCGCGACCTGCAAAGTCTGATGCTGATGCAAGTCTCGTAAAAGCCCCCGAAGCCGCCACTGGGTTTGTTATCGTGCGTCTGTAACCAGTGCTGCTTTCCTGCTTGTTCCAGGGCATTCCCCATTTTTTGGAGTGCGGTGACAAGCGTAGCGCGGCACCGCACTCCAA
The DNA here is from genome assembly GCA_022837245.1 of Lentisphaerota bacterium. Taxonomy (GTDB): domain Bacteria; phylum Verrucomicrobiota; class Kiritimatiellia; order RFP12; family UBA3636; genus JAAZFF01. The sequence continues at coordinate 7,311 of JALHHX010000063.1, read as the reverse complement.
ATTCTGGACACACGGCAAACAGGCCAACAACTCGCTAATGGGCCTAGGTGCGCACTCATATTCATTTCTTCTTGATATGCCCGCATTCAATCGTTATTATGAAATGCGTTTCACAAATCTGATCGTTAAGGAGTGCGGATATAAGGCATGAGCGCTGAAAAATTTGAGAATATGGAGTTGTGGCCGAGGGGCGAGTCCGTCCCTTTCGCCGTTGCTGGTGATACAACTGACGCGGAGAAGAGGGTTATGGGTGACGACGGCATTATCCGCATCACGGATGTGTCTGTCCCGACGCTTTCTTTTTACCCTGCTTCCGGCAAAGGTCCCCACCCTGCCGTGCTGGTATGTCCGGGAGGCGGATACAGCATCCTGGCATGGAACCACGAGGGAACCGATGTGGCGGGATGGCTCAATGCCAACGGGATTTCGGCGTTTATCCTGAAGTACCGATGCCCCGAACGCAAGGATGCCGCGAAGGCCGACGCCACGCGTGCAATGAGGTTGATCCGAGCGAATGCCGCGCAATACTCGGTGTTGCCTGATAAGATCGGCATCATCGGATTTTCCGCAGGTGCGCATCTCTCGGCATGCGTGTGCAATCTTGCAGGAGCCGAGCCATACCCGGCAGCCGATGCTTTCGACGCCGTTGACCCAAGACCGGATTTTGCTTTCCTTATATATCCGGCATATCTCTGGCGCGAAGGATGGAAGCTCGCTCCTGAAACAACAGTCACGGAAAAAACATCCCCAACATTTCTACTTTCCACACAGGACGACAAACTATCTGTGGATGGATCCATTTCGTATTTCATAGCGATGAAAGCCGCTGGCGTGCCAGCGGAGATTCATGTTTTTCCGAGCGGGGGGCACGGCTACGGCCTGTTGCGCAAGGATGCGCCTTCGGACGCATGGCCATCACTCGCAATCAACTGGTTTTCCTCGGTGATCGCGCGATCGAAGAGCTGGTGATAGAAAAAGGTTTTAGCCCTTAGTCCCTAGTCTGGCTTCGGGGGCTTGCGCCGCGCCGCGTGGCAGGCGACGGAGTGCCCTTGGGCGTCGGTCTCGATTGGAGGAGCAATTTCGCGACAGATGGGCATGGCGAGGTGGCAACGCGGCTCGAAAGTGCAGCCCGCGCCCCATTCCGAAGGAGCCGGCACGCGGCCGGGAATAGAAACCAGCGTTTCCGCATCACCATCGGCAAGTCCGGGCACAGCGGCGAGAAGCCCCGAGGAGTAGGGATGGCGCGGGGTCCGGAGCACGTCGCCAACGTTGCCGGATTCGATAATCAGCCCCGCGTACATCACTGACACCTTATGGCCATAGCGGGCGACAAGCCCCAGATTATGGGTGATGAGCATGATAGACGTCCCGGTGTCGCGCCTTATGGTGTCGAGCAATTCAAGCACGCGCTGTTGCGTTACCACGTCGAGCGCCGTCGACGGTTCGTCGGCGATTAAAAGGGACGGCTCCGAAGCCATGGCCATTGCTATGCAGACGCGCTGCGCCATGCCACCGCTGAGTTCGCACGGATATGAACGGAGTACCTTGTCTGGATCTGGCAAATCAACGCGCGATAGCAAATCGAGCATGCGCCTCTCCGCCTCGGAGCGTGAGAAGCCACGCGGGAGGGCTTCGCGCATCTGCGTGGCGATGCTAAGGACGGGATTGAGGGCGGACATGGGATCCTGGAAAATGTATGCGATCCCGCCATGGCCGCGTACGGATCGCAGGTGTTTGCCGCGCAGAGGCAGCACGTCACGGCCTTTGAACAGGACTTCGCCGGAACATTTCGCCTCGTCGGTTGGCGGGAGACGCGTTAGCGCCATGGCCGTTATGCTTTTGCCACAGCCGCTTTCACCGACCAAGCAGAAGAAATCGCCCTGACCTATGTCAAAAGAGATTCCGCGGACTATTTCCGTGATTTGTTTTTCTGTCGTGATTGAGACGTGGAGGTTTTTTACAGACAGTACGTTCATATTCCAAGAAAGCGTTTTACTTTTTCGTCGAGCACCGCCGGTTCGCGCCGCAGAGTTCGAAGGTCGAAACGACCGAGCAGTTGGGCGGCGGTAATGGATTCGCCGAACTCGGCCCATCCGCACCACCACGCTAGAAGGCCTGTGATTCTGGCGGCGGGAACGTCCGACTCGCGGAAGGTTCTGATGCGCGTGTCGCCATGGCGCTTGGCGAGACGGCGTCCGGATTCGGAGACGACAAGAGGCACATGAACGAAATGTGGCGGCGGGAGGCCGAGGGCTTTATAGACGGCGAGCTGGCAGTGAGTGGCGTCCACGAGGTCGTCGCCGCGCAGCACTTCCGTGACCCCCATGGCGGCGTCGTCAACGACCACGGCGAGAGTGTAGCCAGCGCCGTCCCGGTCGCGAGCCAATGCGAAATCGCCGGTCGAGGGGGCGAGATCGAGGCGGCGTTCGCCGAGAAAGCCGTCGATGAAGACGGATTCGCCGGGATCCACGCGGAAGCGCCATGCGGGGATGCGACCCTCGGGGAGGACAGTGCAGGCGGCCTCCCAAGATGCGTGTTTTCCGCGGCATGTCCCCGGATAGCGAGAGGTATGCTCGTCGCCCGGGTGCGGCGCGCTCTGGGCATTTTCGACGTCGGCACGGCTGCAAGTGCAGGGATAGACGCGGTCTAGGGAGCGGAGTTTCGCGAGGGCGGCGGCGTAGAGGTCGCGGCGTTGAGACTGTGTGTACGGGGCGCAAGGGCCGCCTATATCGGGCCCTTCGTCCCAGTCTATCCCGAGCCACCGCAGGTCTTCGAGCGCCTCGTCCGCAGCGGCGGGTTTCACCTTTGGATGGTCGAGGTCCTCCATACGGAGCACAATCGTACCGCCGCGCGAGCGTATCGAGAGCCACGCGATGAGAAACGAGCGGGCGTTGCCGAGGTGCAAAGCGCCAGTCGGGCTTGGCGCGAGTCTTCCGCGCGGCGACGTATGTGCATTGGGTGTGCTCATGCGTGTATCATTTCAAAAAAGAGGGCTTGCTGGCAAGATGTAATGCAGAAACAGTTCTTGAAATCAAAAAGAAAAAAATGTAAGATTCGAAGCGTTAATTAGGAGATAATATGCTGTCTTTTTTTCTTAAGGCCAAACTACACCACCTGACCATAACGTCTGCGGAGCTGCATTACCAGGGCAGTCTGACGCTTGACGCGGATTTCATGGATGAGGTGGGCATGCGGCAATACGAGAAGATCCTCGTGGCGAATCTCGAAAACGGGAACAGGTTCGAGACTTACGCGATCGCGGGCGAGCGGGGCTCCAAGGTCTGCTGCCTCAACGGGGCAACAGCGCACAAAGGCGCAGTTGGCGACCGGGTGATCGTATTCACTTTCTGCATGCTGGACGATAAAGAGATCGAGGGTCACAAGCCACGCATCGCGGTGTTCGGCCCGGGGAATGAGATTATACGGAGCAGCCAGATTTAGTACTACGTCCCGGCGGGAAACTACTAAGGAGCAAGAAAATGCAGGTAAACGTAAGCGACATTAAGATTCCGGCAAGGATCCGCAAGGATATAGGCAATCTAGAGCCTCTCATGGAAAGCCTAGGCCGCTGCGGCCAGCTCAACCCGATCACCGTTACGCGGGATTTCGAGCTTGTTGCTGGCTACCGCCGGCTGACATGCGCGAAACGCCTCGGATGGAAGATGATCGACGCAACCATCGTGGACGGAGTCAACCAGTTGCGTCTCCTGGAGATGGAGATGGCTGAGAATGTTTACAGGAAGGATTTTGATCCGGACGAACTGCTGGAAGGGCTGAAGAAGCTCGAGGAGCTGCGCCACCCCAAACTTGGCACGCGCATAGGCAATGCCTTAAAAGGAGCGTTCAGCAAGCTGGCCTTCTGGAAGCACCGCAAGACAAAGCAGAACAAAGACTACGAGCGGCAGTCGGTTCAAATTCAGTATGCCACGCCAAAGACAGAGGACGAGCCGGGGAATTTCGGCGTCTGATGAATCCTGAGTCGTCCGTCCGCACCGCCAAACTCATGGGTGCGGCGGCACTTGCCAAAATCGAAGCCTCGCGCGTAATCGTTTTCGGGCTTGGCGGTGTCGGCTCGTTTGCGGCCGAGGCCCTCGCCCGCGGCGGCGTGGGTAATCTGGCCTTGCTGGATTTCGACCGTGTGGAGCAGTCGAACCTCAACCGGCAGCTAGTGGCGTTGACTTCCACGATCGGGAAACTGAAGACCGAAGTTATGATGGGGCGCGTGCTGGACATAAATCCCGAGGCGCACGTTGAAATCTTTTCCATGCGCTACACAGCGGATACCGCCGACAAGGTGGATTTGAGCAAGTACGACTACGTGGTCGACGCCATCGATTCAATCGCACCGAAGGTAGAACTCATAGTACGTGCGAAGGCGGTGGGAACGCCAATCATAAGCGCCACCGGCACCGGCAACAAGCTCGACCCCACCCGTTTCGTCGTCACGGATTTGTTCGCCACCGAAAACTGCCCGCTCGCACGGCTACTGCGCAAGCGGTTGCGCAAACGCGGGATTGATTCGCTGGATGTCGTCTTCTCTCCGGAGGGTTCTCCGAAGCCGGAATCGTCCTGTCAAGATGACGCAGGCACGGACGAGGATGGCGACCACGGACGCGGACGCGCGAAGCCGGGAACCGTCCCGTTCGTACCGCCGATAGCGGGTTTCGTCATGGCCGGCGTGGTTCTCAGGCGGCTTGCAGGATTTGCGAAATGAGCACGACAACGATCGCAATTGCCGCGGTTGCGGCTCTTTCGTATTTCGGAGATTTTTTTCTTGGCCAGCCGGGAGGACCCTTCCTTATGATGACGTTCGGGGTCGCGGCCGTGCTGTTGCCCGGGTTTGTGGATGAAGTGGCGGAATTCGTTCTGTTCAGACCAGATGTCACGGCGGCCGCCGATCCTCTCGATCCGCAGGCTAAGACAGTTGCGGGCGGAGTCAAGGCGGCAATGAACCTCTGCGCGGTTGAAGGCGTTGATGTGAAACTGCTTGTTGCCTTCGTACCTGGTAGCGTGGTCGAACTGGGTTTGAACTCGGTGCGCAGACGCTGCTTCGCTGAAGTGTTCCATCAGGGTGCCGTGCAGAAAAGCCAGGCGGCGCTCCCGGCTTTCACAGCAGGGGCCTCCCCTTCTTGGTTCAGGTTTGAAGGAGCTGGAAGCGGTGGGGTGCGTCTACTTTTCAAGCTTCCCCATGGCTCGGGGGCGAGGTTGGAATGCTCTGTATTCCGGACGCCGTTCTTCTGGCCGGTCGCAGCCATGTTTATACTCGCCGCCGTGGCGGTTTGGGTCGCTGGAGCGAAGGCGCTGGCTGGCGTTTTGCCATGCGCCGCCGCAGGGCTGCTGCTCGCATGTAGGCGGCGTTGCGCGAGCCCGGCAGTGAAGTCGCGGCGCGTTTCGAGGCCTGAGTGGGCGCTGCGGATCACTTTCTGCGCTTTCGTGGCGATGGAGTTTTACAGAGAAGGACTTTTGTAGCTATGGATAAAGAAATTATAGAGAGGATTTTCGCGCGGCGCTCGTTCGGAATAAAACCGGGATTGGCCACTACGCGCGCACTGCTTGCAGTCATGGGCAACCCTGAGAAAGACATCAGGACCGTACACGTGGCCGGCACGAACGGCAAGGGATCGGTCTGTGCGCTTATAGCGTCAGTGCTGGGATATACAGGGATAAAGGCCGGGCTATACACCTCGCCGCATCTCGTGCGCCTCAACGAGCGTTTCAGCATCAATGGCAAAGATATAGGCGACGAGGAACTCCACCCACTTTTGGAGGAGGTGGAGCAGGCGGCGCTGCAGGTGGAGCGGAACGGGGGCGGTGTGCCTACGTTTTTCGAATGCATGACCGCCCTGGCCATGGAGTGGTTCAAGCGCAGAGGCGTGAATCTTGTCGTTGCGGAAACTGGGATGGGCGGCAGACTCGACTCCACAAACGTACTTTCCCCGCTCGTATGCGTAATCACGCGCATCGGGCTGGATCACACCATGTATCTTGGCAACACCATCGCTGCGATCGCCGGCGAAAAGGCCGGTATAATCAAAGAAGGCGTCCCGGTCGTCTGCGCGGACATGCCTGACGCGGCGCGTGCGGTCGTCGAGCGCGTGGCAGCGGAGCGAAACGCGCCGATCGTGATTGTGCGGGACGCCGTCGGCGTGCGGCGCGTCTCCGGCAACGTGCGCGGCCAGAAAGTGGCGGTCGCAAGCGCATCGGATGACTACGGCTCGTTCACGATGAAGCTTGCAGCGTCGTACCAGATAGAAAACATAGCTACCGCGGTCGCGGCTCTCGAAACGCTTGGACGCGTGCTTGGGATTGACTTCGGCAGAAAGCCTCTCGTGAAGGGGCTTTCCGATGCGGAATGGCCTGGGCGTTTCCAGTGCGTCGGCGAAAATCCGGACGTGCTTATAGACGGCGCCCACAACCCTGACGGGGCCGAAGCCCTGATGAAGGCGTTGCACGATGCGAAATGCGGTCGTAAAATAAAGTTTGTCGTGGCGCAAAGTTCAGACAAGGATTCAGATGGGTTTTTCCGAACCATTGCGCCCGTCTGCGGCGCGCTCTGGACGGTCCCAATGAAAAATCCGCGCATGGCGAAGCCGGGGGCGCTGGCGGAGATCGCGCAGCACTGCGGCATACGGCGCGTCGTTGCGTGCGCCACTCTTTCTGAAGGTCTTGAGGCGGCCAAGTCCGAAGCGATTGAAGATGGAGCCAAGGGGCTTGTCGTAGTGTGTGGCTCGCTTTTCCTAGTGGGGGAGATACTGGAAACGCTTTCTGGAGCCAAGCCTGGCTTCACCACCGGTTCATATTAGCCATCAATCTCCGCATCGAAGTTGTTTGAAAGTTCTTTTCGAGGAACGCGGCATGACAGCCCCCCATTTTTGGTGCGATTACGCACCAAAATGTTAAATCGAAAGAGCCGGCCCGGGAAAATTTTGGGGTCTGTCCCTATTTCCCCCTGACCTTGCCGGGGAAAATTTTGGGGTCTGACCCCTATTTCCCCCTGAATGGTTTGGCCATGGGGAGTGCCCTTGGAGTCCACCAGCAGGGAGGCGTCCCTGGCGTCCCAGTCGAGCGTGATGTCGGGATTCATGGGCTTGCCATACGGAAGGAGATAGGCGTTCGAGAGATGGTAGCCGTGCAGGGTGGAGGTCTTGGGATCCGGTCTGGTCCAGAGGATACCAGCACCGTGTAAGTTATGATAGCTTGGGTTCCTCAATTTGTCCTGTCACCTGCAGCCATGGCGCAACTGGATAAGGATATAGCCTTGAGCTGGTTGTCCAGGTCTACGGCAATAGCCCGAACGGAGCAGTTCGTCAA
>JALHHX010000062.1 GCA_022837245.1 Lentisphaerota bacterium | reverse complement strand
GCCCATCAGCGCACATCTTCGGCCGGCTGGTTCTCGGGCATGTTATTTCCGGCTAGTTTTTCTGACAGCTCATTTACCACATCATTCAGTAGCGTTTCCAATTCTGTTCGAGGAATAAATAAACCAGACCCACCGGCAAGCACAACCAAGACATCAGCATCCTGTTTCGAGTCCAACCAACGGAGTGGGTATTCGTCCTTCAACAAGTTGTTGTCTATTACTCCGTGAATCTCCAGTTTCACCAAATACTCCGGAAGAAAGCCAATATCAGAAAGGGGTAAATTGCCAGACTGAAATTCTGGGGCATCCGCGAAATCTGCAAGAGATTCCGGGGTCGGCAAACCAAGCGCCTCTAACTCCATGTATTGGACCATGACCGCTTTCCATATTTCACGTAACTCTGCGGGCCGTTTTGTCTGCAACGCTTTGAGCCGTGCTCTCTGAAATACGTTAGGCCGTGTTGTCTTCAATGCTTTTTGTTCCGTCTTGATATCGACCGGGACGCTACTGTCACATCCTAGAAGACAAAGCAGCATGACGGTAACAGCTTTGGCCAATCCCCGGCGAAACTCTATCTGCCGGAAGATAGAGCAACCGATTGCCCACTGACATATAACAGCACACATAAGGGCGATTACAAAGGCAATACTTGTAACAATACCAGTCAAGATATATGCGTAACTCATTCTATTTCCCTTTCATGTTGCCCAGACATATTGTTTCGTCTTAAGCGGGGCGCCATGCCATCCACAAGGTTTGGGGATTAGAAATGTGGTGAAACAGTTGCCGTTGTTTGTTAGAATCACAGTTCATGCAATGAGGTCGGGGTCAGCGCGACGACGCGACCTTAAGCGCGATGTTCAAGTTTTCAATAGTAATTATCACCATGGATAAGAACGATCGACAGGCTGCGGTAAGGCGGCAGAAGAAAAACGCGAAAAACAATGCGAAAAGAAAAGCTAAGCCGGAGCGGCTAAAAACACTAGAACTCGGCCAGTCGTTTGAGTCGCGCACTGGATACTCAAAGCAATTAGTTCGTTCCTGCCCGACCGGGCCGGCCTGGAGAACGGAGAACTTGTTCGACGCCGGAATAGGTCAGGTGATTGCAACTCGGATTCTCCCGGACAACCTAATCATGGTTGCAAGTATTCTCTTAGACGCATGGTGCCTAGGAGCCAAGAACGCGTTTATATATATTCCTACTCCGATAGATTTGGAAACCTGCATTGCAGATTATAACGACGCTTTGAAATTGCTGGAGATCGAGCCTTCGGGAGCAGTGAAATTGGTGACCCAAGCGGTTGAACACGCCGCAGGTCCGGGCCTCAAGCCACATCTGGATTACGCTGACGCCAAAATTGTCATGCAAGGCATTGACACGGTCGGCTGCAATGAGACTTTTGTATTCGGCAAAAGAAGGTTATAATGACGACGACACACCGCCTGACGGTGATGACGCCTGAGCTCTAAAATGAAACTCATACATACTTCTGATTGGCATCTTGGCGGGAGGCTGCACGAGCAGGACCGGACGCACGAACATGAACAATATCTCGAATGGCTGATTAATCTGCTACGAGAGGAAAGGCCTGACGCCCTTGTAGTTTGCGGCGACGTTTTCGACACGTATACTCCGTCGAACTCTGCCACGCAACTGTACTATTCTTTCCTCGGTGAAACATTTGGCAACAAGCTATGCGGAGCCGTTGTCATCATTGGCGGCAACCACGATTCCCCCACCCTGCTAAATTCACCCAGCACCGCCCTCAAATACCTGAACACACATATTATAGGGCAGGCGCGTGAAAACTTGGAGGACGAAACGGTCGTCGTAAAAGGAAATGATGGATTTCCAGGACTCGTGATCGCAGCCGTACCTTATATGCGTGACGCAGATCTGCGCAATTTCGCCAGTACTTCCGATACTGAAACAGCAAACCCCGCTAATCGCGAGGCGGTTCTTCGTTACGGATTTAAAGCGCGTTACGCAGCCGCCGCGGACATTGCCCGCAAGGCCGCGCCAGACGTTCCTATTGTGTTGCTTGGTCACTGCACTATATCTTCTGCGCGTGTTTCCGATGAAAAATCTGAACGCTCCCGCACCATTGGAGGCATTGATTCTTTCTCCGGCAATTCCCTGCCCGCAGCAGACTACATAGCACTTGGACACCTTCATATACCGCAGGCCGTCGGCGGCTCTGAAACTATAAGATATTCCGGATCTCCCATACCGATGAGCTTCGCAGAGGCGAACGATGAAAAGAGCGTCGTTATCGCAGAGTTCGACCGGGGACGCAATGCTCCGGTCAACATCCGAACCTCCACTATCCCTTCTTTCCAGAAATTAGTCTCCATATCCGGCACCCCGGAAGAGGCTACCTCAGGCATCAAAGAACTAGTGGCGGGAAACAGTGACGTCTGGGCCAGCGTGGAAGTCAATGAAGGCGAAGGCGACATACGCGGCTTCTGGAATGAAATCGACGAAGCCGCAAGGGACTCGCGGGTCAAGATTCTCGTCAAGCACGACACGCGGCCCCGCAACTTCACGGGTGGCATCGCCGGAACCGAAGCCGACGATCTCAAAACCCTGAAGCCGGAAGACGTCGCGCGCCGTCGCCTCGCAGAGGAGAACCTGTCCGAAGCCGAAATCGAGGAATACATGGGAATGGTGCGCCTCGCCATTAAAACAATGGACGAGAAAGACGAGGAGACCGAATGAAAATCCTCCGGCTGAAATTCTTGAACATCAACTCGCTCGCCGGCGAATGGAGCATAGACTTCACCGCGCAAGCGTTCAACGAAGGGCTCTTCCTCATCTGCGGCCCGACGGGCGCCGGAAAATCATCCGTGCTCGACGCCATCCTTCTGGCGCTTTACGGCCGCACCGTGCGGCAGGACATCTCGCAATCTGCCAACGAGGTCATGACGCGCAACACCGGCGAGTGCTTTTCTGAAATCGAATTCACAAGCCGTTGCAAAACATACCGCGCCCGCTGGGAACAGCGACGCGCGCACAATAAGCCGAACGGGAATCTGCAAGTAGAGAAACACTCACTCTTCGATGTAAGTGAAAACAAAGACATATCAGAAAACCGTCGTGGTCAAACCGGCAAAAAAGTTTCGGAGGCTATCGGCCTGACTTTTGACCAGTTTATACGCACTGTACTACTCGCACAAGGTCAGTTCGATCTCTTTCTCAAGGCCAATGACAATGACCGATCCGCCATTCTGGAGCAGGCCACTGGCACGGAGCAGTTCTCGCAAATCGGAATGTCGATCTTCGCGAACTTCCAGAAAGCGCGTGATGCCGCGAACACTGCCAGAACTCATCGCGACTCCATTGCAACAATGACGGACGAAGCGCTGGACGAATTAAAAAAAGCGCGCTCGGAGAAAACGTCCACAGAAGAACGGACCAGCAAGATAATTAAAGATTGCCAAACAGAACTCGCCTGGCTGAAGCGGCGTGATGAACTGCACGCATCTCGCGAGACCATCAAAAAAGATCTGGAACAAAACGAGCGTGACGAAATGGAACAGAACCCGTTCCTTGAAAAGCTTGCTACTGCCGAGAAGGCCAGATCGCTGGATTTGCAGCATAGAGATCTTGAACATGCGTGGCAGAGTCTAGACCGCGCGACGAAAGAAAGGCTGGAACGCGAGAAAACCCTTGAGAATGCGACTGCTGCTTACGGCAAAGCAGTGCCTGCAGCACAGGAAGCCGCAAAAAAGTTTGACGAAGCAAAGAAGCTGCGCGAAGAGGCAAAGCCACGCATCGACGAGGCCCGCAGGCTAGATAAATTGCTGGCGGCGGAAACGGAGAAATACTACGCCGCCAAAACTGCGCATGAGTCAACCATTGAACGCATCGCCAAACTCGCGGAAGACATCGCGGAGGCGGAAAAGAAGCGCGGGGAGTGCCAGGAAAAGATGTCCGCCGCGGAGTCGTTCCGCTCGGCGGAAAAAGGAGTTTCCGCACCGGAACGATTCGCGAAGGAAAAGCTCTTCGTAAACATCGAAATAATAAAAAAAGCCGACGCGGAAAACAAAAAAATGGAAGCGCGTATATTGACGCTTGAAGCCGAGTCAAAGAAGCTCGGCATGGTTTTCGAAGAGGTGAAAAAAGAGCACGACCTGCGTCATGAAGATCTCGAAAAGGCGTTGGAAGATGCGCGTGAAAAACAGAGGCTGGCCGACAAAATCAAGAGCCTTGAAAAACACAGGGCGGATTTGGTGAAGGGGCGTCCGTGTCCGCTCTGCGGCGCGACGGAGCACCCCTACGCGGTGCTCGGCGACATCCCCACAATCGATGAAGCCACAAGTGAAGTAAAGAAAGCGGAAGGCAACCGCAAGGCGCTTGAAAATAAACTAACTGACGCCCACGACAGCTTAACTGCCGCGGAGAAAACGCAACGGGAGGCCGAAAAGCGGCTGGAAGCGTCTTCGAGAAAAAACGCGTCTATAATCACCGCTGTCGAAAAGGAACTCGCCTCACTGGCTGAAATGACGAACAACCTCCGCGAAAATATCGAAATGCGTAAGGGAGAGAAACTCGAACTCGAAAAGGCGGTGGCGGAAGGCGAAACCAATTTGCGGGAATTGAAGAACACGGTTGAGGAAACGCAGAAGTTGCGCGACGGAACAGGCGTGGAAGACCCCGAAGAACTTGACCGCGAAACGCAACGTAAGTACGATGCCGGGCTCAAAAAGGCTCAAGACTGCAAGAACGCCATGAACTCCGCAAAAATCGCAGAAGATAGCGCGCGCGTGGAATTGCGGAAAAGCCAGACTGCCGAGAACACGGCGAAAGACAAACACGAGGAAGAAAACGCGAAGTTCCAAAAATTGCTCGACAGACTGAAATTCGCGGACGTGGCCGAGTGGGGATCAGCGCGCTGGGACGATGCGCAAATCGAAGAGACGCGCACACGCCGCGATGAGCTGCGTACGAGAAAAACCCAGCTCGAAACCCTGCAAAAAAAGAACTTTGACGAAATCTCCGAGCATGAAAAACAAACGCTGTCTGAACGCGACCCCGAAACTGTCGCGGCGGAATTGGATGCGAGCGAAAAGGCTCTGACGGAGCTGATGGCGGACATTGCCGACATAGAGGCTGGGCTTAAGATTGATGAAGCCGCGCGGCGAAAACGCCAAAGATTGGAAGGTGAGCTCGCAAAACTCGAAGCCGAAACGGCAAAATGGAACTCCCTTAACAGATGGCTTGGTGGCGCCAACGGCGAGCAGTTCAAGCGTTACGCGCAAGGAATCACATTACGCAAACTGCTCACGATGGCGAATCCTCATCTCGCGAAGATAACTAATGGAAGATACCGAATGGAATGGAGCGTCGATGCGAATGGCGATACGGCGGGCGCGAAGCGCGGCGAATTTCTGCTCCCCTTGATTGTCGATTCCGAGCAGGGCGACGAGAGACGACCGGTTTCGAACCTCTCGGGCGGTGAAACATTCCAAGTGTCCCTTGCTCTTGCCCTGGGGCTTTCTTCGATGGCGGGCGGAGGTTTGAAAATAGATTCCTTGTTCCTCGACGAGGGTTTCGGCACTCTTGACGGCGAGGCGCTCGGCATGGCGCTGGACACGCTTTCAAACATCCAGCGTGACGGCAAACTGATCGGCGTGATCTCCCACATCGGCGAAGTGCGCGAACGCATACGCGTACAAATCCAAGCCTCGCCCATCGGCGGCGGCAGGAGCATGCTATCCGGTGCCGGGGTGCAATCTTGAGCTACCTGAAATCGTCCTCGTAAATCGTGACGTACCGCGTTCCATACGGCACGGAGTAAACCCGCGAGCGGCTTCCCCAGTAGACAGTGAACCTGACGTCGCCTCCGAGGGTGGTATCGTAGTAAAGCGAAACATCATTGCGCTCATGCGCCGGAATGTACACCGTGCTGTCGCCGGTGTGTGCATCGCTGGCGTAGACAACGCGTATATCGTCATTGATGTTGTTTGCTATTGCGAAAGACGTTGTTCCGGCGTTCGCGGAATAATAAAACGAGCTGTCCTCGCACCCGGCAAATAGAAATAGAGCGAGGGCAAAGGGAAAAAGCGCAAAAAAATTACTCTTGGGAATGATGCTCGTCACTTTCGAACTGTGAAGAATGAATCTTCAAACCGGACACCATACTACATCATTCCCGGCGATCAAAGCAATTTTAAACTGCAATTCACCCTGCAATTCACCAAGGGGGATTCCGCTGTAAACAGGCCAACAACTCGCTAATGCGCCTGAGCGAGGGCTTGATCGAGATCGGCGATGATGTCGTCGATGTGCTCAAGGCCGACGGAGAGGCGCACAAGCTCCGGCGTGACGCCGGCGTCCAGCCGGTCTTCGTCGCCAAGTTGCGAGTGCGTTGTGCTCGCCGGGTGTATGATGAGGCTCTTGGCATCGCCGACATTCGCCATGTGTTCGATGAGTTTCACGCCGTCCACGATTTTGGCGCCGGCGTTCTCGCCGCCCTTCACGCCGAACACGACCATGCCGCCGGCGCCGTCAGGCAGGTATTTGCGGGCCAGCTTGTTTGAGGGGTCTCCTACGAGCCCAGGGTAGCGCACCCACTCCACTTTGGGGTTGCCTTTCAGGTATTGCGCCACTTTCAGCGCGTTCTCCGAATGTTTCGCGGTCCGCAGCGGCAGCGTCCCCACGCCCTGTAGGAAAATCCACGCCGGATCCGGCGCGAGCGTAGCCCCCTGGTTGCGGAGGCCCACGATACGCAATCGCATGGCGAACGCCACGTGGTTTAGCCCGCCCAGGTCATGCGCGAAACGGATACCGTGGTAGCCGCGGTCGGGCTCGTTGTAGAGAGTGAACTTCGGGTCCGTCCAGTCGAACTTGCCTGAATCGATCGCGATGCCGCCGATGCCCGCGCCATGCCCGCCGATCCACTTCGACAGCGAGTGGATGACGATGTCCGCTCCGTGCTCGATTGGGCGCAGGAGAGGCGGCGGGGTGAACGTGGAATCGACAATGAGCGGAAGGTGGTGCTTTTGCGCCACTTTGGCGTAACCCGCTATGTCAGCCACGTCGAGGGTCGGGTTGCCCACGGTTTCGATGAAAATCGCACGAGTCTTTTCGTTGATCGCAGCCTCGACGGCGGCGAAGTCGTTCAACGGCGCGAAGCGCACCTTGATGTTGTTGCTCTGCGGGAGGATCGCGTCGAACTGCGTGAACGTGCCTCCGTATATATTGGGCGACGACACTAGTTCATCCCCCGCCGCCAGAATGTTCGTGATAGAGAAATAAATCGCCGCCGTGCCGCTGGCCAGCGTCAAGGCTGCGGCACCGCCGTCGAGCATCGCGAGGCGCTGCTCGAGTACGTCGTTCGTGGGGTTCATCAGGCGCGCGTAGATGTTGCCGCTCTCGCGTAGCGCGAAGAGGTCGGAACCATGCTGGGCGCTGCGGAAGTTGTATGCGGTTGTGCGGTATACGGGCACGGATGAAGACAACGTGGCGGGGTCGGGAGTCTGCCCTGCATGGAGGGCAAGAGTTTCAATATGATATGACATGGCGTCCTCCTTTTTGTTGGACGTTTTTCGGCTTGTTGTTTTGAAACGGATAAGGGGGCGTGGAAGCTCCCCTAGGCTCAGTCGAAGAGCCAGGTCGAGAGGTAGCGTTCGCCGCTATCGGGCAACAGTGCCAAGATCCGCTTCCCGGCGTATTCCGACTGGCGGCTCAACTTGAGCGCAACGTTCAACGCAGCGCCTGAGGATATGCCGATTAGCAACCCTTCCTGCTTTGCAGCAGCACGGGCGGTGGCTCCTGCGTCTTCCGCAGAGACGGTCATCACCTCGTCCACTACCTTCGTGTTGTAAATCGACGGGACAAAGTTCGCACCAATTCCCTGGATTTTATGGGGGCCTGCCTGACCACCAGAGAGCAGTGGCGAGACGTCCGGTTCGAGTGCGATGATCTTAACGCCTGGTATTTTAGCCTTGAGAACCTCGCCTACGCCGGAGACGGTGCCGCCGGTGCCGACACCCGAAAGAAAAACATCAAGCTTGCCGTCGGTGTCGCGCAGGATTTCCTCTGCCGTCGTCCTTCTGTGAACCTCGGTGTTGGCGGGGTTGTCGAACTGTCCAGGCATGAACGACCCGGGGTTTGCCTTGCGGATCTCCTCGGCCTTGTTTACGGCGCCTTTCATTCCCTCGAGCCCGGGGGTCAGGACCAGCTCGGCCCCGTACGCCGCCAGGAGCTTGCGGCGCTCTAGGCTCATCGTCTCAGGCATCGTGAGAACGAGCCGGTAGCCCTTCACGGCCGCCACGAGCGCGAGGCCAATGCCGGTGTTGCCGCTTGTGGCCTCTATGATCAGCGCGCCGGGCTTGATTTTGCCTTCGCGTTCCGCCGCCTCGATCATGGAGAGGGCGATACGATCCTTGACGCTGGAGGCGGGGTTGAACGACTCGAGTTTGACGAGTACTTCCGCCTTGCCCTTGTTGAGCTTGTTGATGCGCACGAGCGGCGTGTTGCCGATCAGCTCATTTATGTTGTTTTTGATGTTGGACATATCTGCCTCCTTTTTTTCGTGTCGCCAGGGTCTTTCTTAAATCCTACCTGTTTGGTAGTGAATGCGGCTAAATATATCCTAGGATGCCAGCACGTGTCAAGAGGGAAAATATTATAAATTTAAACATCCATCAAAGGGAAGGGCCAGGTCGGGACGCATATGCGCGCGTTGCCGCAGAGCCCGCAGCAAGATAAGGCCTCTTCAGCATACCGGATCGCTATTTGAGGCGTGTTGCATTCGTCGCTGATATGGGCCAGAAAGACGGTGCGCAGTGCGTCGTCCGCGATGTTTCTTAGCAGGTCGTGCGCCTGCTCGTTGGAGAGGTGCCCCTTGTTGCCTGCGATGCGCGCCTTCAATTCCCACGGACGGTCGCAATTCTCAAGCAGGGTCTTGTCGTGGTTGAACTCCAATATCAGCGCGTTGCAACCGCGCAGATGCCGGGCGACCATGTCGGGGGTGGCTCCCATGTCCGTGGCTATCCCAAGCCGGCTGATGCCGTCGCTCACCACATAGCCAACCGGGTCGCTGGCGTCGTGCGACACCGAAAACGTCTCGAAATGCAGTGTTCCGATTTCGAAGGACATGCCCGGCTCGAAAAGATTCCATCCGAAGTTCTTCTTCGTGTTTACCTCCACCGCTGTGCTCGTCCCGCCAGTTGCGAACAAAGGGATGTGATGTTTGCAATACATAACAGGAAGACCCGCCGTGTGGTCGGCATGCTCATGCGTGAGGCACAGCCCGTCTATGCTGCCGATATCCACCCCGATTTGAGCAAGCCTCTCCTTCGTCCTCTTGTGAGAGAATCCGGCGTCAACCAAAATCCGGGTGCCCCCCGATTCGATGTATATGCAGTTTCCGCTGCTGCTGCTGCCCAAGACGCTGAACTTCACTACTCCGCCGCCTCTTCGCCATCCAAGCCCGTCGGCATCATTATACGCCATGGCACACTGCGCCTGTCTTCAGTCACCACGGTGATGGCAGCCGGCTTGTACCCCGCAGGAACTCCCATTTCGCGAGACGGCGTCACACTTATCCGTCGGACGTCTGCCTCGGGCGTAGCGGCCTCGGGATCTACAGTGTTCTTAATTGCCTCTTCCGGCTTGACGGGCTCCAAGGCGGCAATTTCCGCAGTATGCCCAGTTGGCTCTACCGGCTGCGTGGGTTCAGCCTTCACCTCCTCCGGAATGATTTCCACGGCCACGGCACCGGCGACATCGGCAACCAGCGGCGTTTCTTCAGCTGACTCGACCTTTTCCGGTTGCGGCTCCGGCGGGGCTTTAGCTTCGGCAGGATTATCAGTCCGCCATTTGAGCGGAGTATAGATCCCCTTTTGCCGTAGCAACTCTTCCTCCGTGGGCGGGGGAGTTTCCGCGACTGCGGTTTCAGCAGGCGGGGTGGAGAGTTTCGCTTCCTCTTTCCGTGCGGCGACATCCCTGCGCAAAGCCTCCACAGCCTCCATGAGCTCCATGAGCGTGGCGTCGGCGCCGGCCTGTTCAGACTTGACTCCAGGCAACGCCCCTCGCTTCGCCCCAGCCACTTCCACGGGCTCTGCGTTTTGCCTCTGCTGCAACAGCAACTCGACCAGCTTCCCCTGCTGCTGATTGCTCTGGTTGAGCAGAGTGTTGAAAAGCACCGCGCCGATGACGCAGAAAACGAGAACAAGCACCACGATCACGCCCATGAACGTTAGCGTCAGCGCAAGTTGCTTCCTGCGGGCACGTTCCCGCTCCGCCTCGAGAAATTCCTGAAAGGCCCTAAGCACCGGAAACGACTCTTCGCCGTTCTTGTGGTACGACAGCGCGAACATGCTGTCCAACCCATCGCCGGGATCCGGTTTCTTCTGTTTTACATCGTCTTCCGCGTTGCGGCCGTTCATTTATCTGCCCCTTTTTCCTGCATTGTCATTTCATCAGCCGTATATGCGGCCCCCCTTGAATGAGGCTTTCGGCTCCACCGACTTCATGGGTTTAGACTCGGAGTCCTCCGCAGACCCCGTCGTCCCATCCGAGGCGAACAACAGCCCGGATCCCTTTTCCAATTCATCTATTCTATGCAGCAAGGTCGATTCGATTATCTGCCACTGCTGGCGCGCCTCCTCAAACTCCTTCTCCGCAGCGAGCAGCGCGCTCTCCTTGCGGCGCAGCTGGTTGGTCTGCGAATCGTAGTCCGCCGCGCGCTGTTCCACGCGCGACAGTTTCTCACGCAGCAACGCCTCTTTCTGCGCCAGCGCCTTGCAGCGCCCTTCAAGCGCCTTCTCGTTCGCGGCCGCGCGCGCCATGTCCGCTTGGTGATGACGCCGCACCGATTCGAGCTCCTGCTGCAATTTAGCCGTCTGGCGCTCCGAACGCATCGCGGCCTGCTCCGAGCGCGAAATCTCCCCCGGATCGCGCATCAGCACGCGCTCAAGCTTTGCTATTTCGCCGTGCAACGCATTCTGCAGGTCGGCGCTCACTGCACGCGCCGCCGTGTTACGCTCCTTTTCATCCTCAAGCGTCTTGCGCAGCAACTCCAATGCGCCATTCGCGAAAAGCTTGATCGTGGCAACGTCTCCCTCCGACGGGCGTCCCGCCGCCGCCGCTCTCGCGTTCGCCTCCGCTAACGCCGAGCGAAGCTCCTCGCATTCCTTGACAGCCTCCCCGAGACGCGCTTTGAGATCGTTCATAACGCGCTGCGAACCGAGCAGGCCATCCACCTGGTCGGTGTCGTCCGCCGCCACAACACCATCCGCAGACGCGGCCCGCGCCTCAAGACGCTCCGTCAAATCCCTTATTTTGTCTTTAGCCGCAGCATCGCGCTCGTTCGAGAACGCAAGCAGCTCGTTAAACTCGCCCTGCAACTCTTCCATCTGCGCAAGGGCTTCATCAAGCTTGTTTTTAAGCGATGCATTTTCCGAGACAAGCCCGGCGAATTCGTTTTCGTCTATGCTGGATTTCGCGAGTTGGTCGAACACGACTTCCGCCTCCTCCAGATCGCGTCTAAGCCGAGCGTTTTCCTCCGAAACCGCATACGAGTTTTCAAGCCCGGCCTGAGATTTCTCAAGCTCGCCACGCATCTCCTCCAACTCGCCATGTGTTTTCTCAAGCTCGCCACGCAATTCATTTAATTCACCCTGCGCCTTCTCAAGCTCGCCACACGCCGCCTCCAATTCGCCTTGCGCCTTCTCCGGATCACCCTGCGCTTCTTCCAGAGCCGCCTGCACCTTCCCCAACTCGACCCTTGTTTCTTCCGTTCTTCGACTTCTCGAACTCCGCCTGAAGGTTTTCCTGCGCGCGCTCGTATTCGGCAATAGCATCGTCAGACTGCCGTTTAAGGTCAGCGATTCTCTCTTCGAATTCCCCGCGCATTTTCTCCCACGCCGTAGCGTCTCCGCCACCCACTCCGCCAACGATGGGCGCGTCGCCGTCGCCATCAGGTTCGTCGCCGAACAGCGTCGCCTGCCTGATTGCGATACGCTCATCCAATTCGTTGGCAGGAAAACGTTTCGCCTTAGGTGGAATTTTTCCCTCCTTCACGAGCGGCTCTATGGCATTAGCGTTGTATGGCCCTATGAACGTGCCGTCCGGAAGCTCTATCATCGTGTCTATTTCGAGTTCCGGCAAATCACGCGCGGGACGCCAGGACACCCTGTCAGTGGAAATCTCGTCATCCGGCATTATTCGCCCGTCCCGAGCCCAATGCACAAGCCCCTTAGTGTTGATGGGGCCGAAAACGGCGCCGTTGCTCATCCTCACGAACCAATCGGCATCTGACGGCGCCGAAGCGCCTTTCGCTTTTATTTCCTGTTTGTCAGACATTTAAAATCACGCCCGCTCGCCTACTTTTTTCTTTTGAAGACACCTCCGAGCAGCCCGTCGCGTCCCATCTGGTTTTTCCCGGAGCCGGGGACCGGGCCGGCGCCATGCGGCTTTGTCGCGCCCAGGTTCGAGAGTTCCCGCTTCAACTGGTTCTCGATTGCCGAAATCTTCTCCATGCTGCGTCCGGGGGCGGCGTTGCCAGCGGTCATCCGCCGCGCCACCGCGTCGCCCTCTCCAGGGCTGTTGGCCGGAACAATTTCCGGTTCGACGACTTCGGCCGCGTTTTCCAACGTCTCCGCATACTCCGCGGCGGGCTGCAGCTCGGGAACGTAGAATTTCTCAGCCACTTCTCCAGCCAGATCAGACAGTTTTGTGCGCAACCACGTAGCCGACTCGTTCAATTCGCGTATGTTTTCGTTCGCGGCCTTCGAAGCGCGCGAGAGTTTTTCGACATGCCTGTCACGCTCCCTGAGCTTCCCTTCCAGCTCCTGCGCTTCAGACTTCGCGGCGGCAAGGCTGCCCTCCAACTCCACACAACGCCCCTCCCGTTCGGCCAGGCGGGCACCGGTCTCCGCAAGTTTCTTCTCTAGTTCTGCAACCTTGGAATCGCCCTCGGTCTGCTTTGCACGCAACGCTTCGAGTTCAGTCTTTATCGCTTCCGCCCTGCCCCGCGCCTCGTCAAGCTCTCTCGTTTTCGCAGCCAATTCCGCCACCGTCTTGTCCGCCGCCTCGCGCACGGAGATCGCCATGATCTCGGCGTCCATCAGTTTCGCCTCAAGATCCAGCCTCCGGCTCTTTTCTTCTTTGTCGGCCTCGAGGTCGGAGCGCAGCTCGTTGAGCTCGGCCTTAAGTTTGAGTTCCGCGGCCTTGAGTCCCGAGACCACCCCGTTTAAGTTCTGCCGCTCCGCATCGAACTCAAGATCTTTGGCGGCTAGCGACGCCTCTGCCGCGCGGCGCGCTTTTTCGCTTTCGCGCAGTTGTTTCTCCGCCGCCATTACGCGCTCCGCCATTGCGGCGCCGGTCTTCGCAAGTGCCGCGAATGTGCCGTGCACGCCATCCCCGACGAGGCCCCCGCGCACGAAAACGATCCCGTCGCGGGGCATCGAGGCGGCCACCTCTTTTCGCGCCATGGATTTGTTTGCGAACGGCCCCAGCACGTTGAGCCCCTCGCCCGCCTCAAGCACGAGGCAGTCGAAACCGAGCTCCTGATGCGAAACAGCAAGCGCCCACGATTTGCCGTCCTTCGAAACCTGTGTCTGCGCGTCGATTTCGCCTGCAACTACCTTCGAGCGCATTACGTCGACGTCAACAGGCCCCTCCTTCGCTCCCGAGGCTTTTTTCCAGAACCAGTTTTTTGCGCTTTCACTTGAATTTTTACCAGACATATACCACCTCCCCGGCCTTAACGGTTTTTCATGGTACCATAACAAACCGGATTCCTCAAAAACAAATCAGCCGAACCTCCGTTTAGCCTCGTCAAGCACGTCTTTCGTCCGAGAACATCCCACGCGCGTCACCCCGATTTCGCGCGCCTCCAGAAGCTGGTCGAGCGTTCGAATCCCGCCGGCCGCCTTGATCTGCACGCGCGGCCCTATGTTCGCCTTCATGAGCCGCAGATCCTCGACCTTCGAGCCGCCGGTCCCGAACCCGGTGGAGGTTTTGACCCAGTCGCAGTTCAGCTCGGTGCAGATTTTGCAGAGCATTATCTTCTCGTCGTCGTCGAGATAGCAGTTTTCGAAAATCACCTTTATTTTGTTGCCCGCGGCATGGACGACTTCCGTGACGTCCCAGATGTCCTCCTGCGCAAAATCCCAATCGCGGTCTTTGACCTTGGCAATGTTGACGACCATGTCGATCTCCACGGCGCCGGTCTCCATCGCGATGAGCGCCTCCGCCACTTTCGCGGCCGTCGCGTTCGTCCCGTGCGGGAACCCGACGACGGTGCAGGTCTTAACGCCGCTGCCGTTGAGGCGCTGTGCGCACTCGCCCACATAGAAAGGGCTCACGCAAACACTCGCGCATTTGTTCTTGACGGCATAGCGGCAAGCCGCCACGAACACTTCGTGTTTGCTGTACGGCGTCAGCACCGTGTGGTCGATCATGCCGGCTATGGCATCGACAGACAGCTCATTGCCCATTGCCTTCCTCCTTTGTTTAATCAAGTGTGTGCACCAGCAACCCGCTCCGCAACTTCGGCTCGAACCAGGTGCTCTTTGGGGGCATGGTCTGCCCCGCATCTGCGATCTCCATCATTTGCCCGATCGTGGTCGGGTACATTGAGAACGCGACAGCCGCCTTGCCTTTGTCCACATTGCGGACTAGCTCGCCATCGCCCCTGATACCCCCCACGAAGAAAATGCGCCCGTCGGCGCGCGGATCCCCAATGCCCAGCACAGGCGCAAGCAGATCCTCCTGCAGCCGGCTGACATCGAGCTTCGAGACGGGATCAGCCTCCTTGCACGACATCTTCCATTTCAGGCCTCGCCAGCGCCCGCCAAGATACATGGCGCACGAACATGGCGCAGTCAGCTCGGGCTTGCCGTCCGACACTTCAAAGTTCTCGGCCACCTTGGCCAGAAACTCCTTTTCCGAGAGCCCGTTCAAATCCTTAACACAGCGGTTGTATGGCAATATACGCAATTGAGACGCCGGGAAGAGACACGCCATGAAACGGTTGTATTCAGCATCCGGATCGGCCGTCGCACCCGCCGCTTTGCGCCGATCCATACCGGCGCGGTACGACGCCGCAGACCTGTGGTGCCCGTCGGCGATATATGCCTTAGGCACCGTTGCGAACATGTGCGAGAGCGCCTCCGTTTCCTTCGCCCGCCAGACAACGTGCCGCACACCGTCCTCGGCCGTGAAGTCGTAAAGAGGTTCCTCTTCGCACTCGAGCTTGACAATCCAGTCGATCGCCGCCACGTCACGGTACGTCAGGAAAACCTGCCCGGTGTTTGCATTCGTCGCCAAGATGTGCCTAGTCCTGTCGTCCTCTTTGTCCTTGCGCGTCTTTTCATGGCGCAGGATCACGCCGTTGGCGTAATCACCAATATCACAGCAGCCCACAACCGCGGTCTGCTCGTGCCCGCCCATTATCTGGCGGTAGATGTAAATCGACGGCGAATCCTCACGCACGAGTTTGTCCTCGATGCGGAGCCTGTCGAGCGCCTTGCGAGCTTGCCTGTAAACCTCGTCGCCATGTGGATCAGAACCCTCCGGAAGGTCTATTTCCGACCGCACGACGTGCAGGAAGCTGTCGGGCTTTCCGGCTGCCATCGCGGCGGCCTCCGTTGAGTCCATGACGTCGTACGGCAGCGACGCGATTTCGGCCGCCTTCTCTTTGCTGGGCCTCAAAGCCCTGAATGGTGATACTTTCATTTTTTCTTCCCAGATATTGCCGGCAAATCGAACTTTATATCCTCCGGTTCGAAGGGCTTCGCGAACGCTTCGTGAAAATCGTACACATCGTTGAAATGCGCCTTGCGGTCTGTCTCCGTTTTGCCGAAAACGCCTTCGTTTATAAGCTTGTAGACGATCTCGCCGAAATCGGATGTTTCATAAAGACCCCACTCGTTCAGGACGAGCAGCGACAGCGGCCCGAATTCCTGGAGCGCGTATTCGCGGGCCATCTCGGAGAGCTCGACGCCGGTGACGTGGCGGCTCCCGCCCTCCGTTCGCAGCTTGCGCGAGGCGTAGTCTAGCGCGTCGCGCACGAAGTAGTAGGCCTCCATGTCATAGGTAAAATCGAATTCACAGAGCCGCGCGACGGTTTCCTCAAATGACTGGTCGTTCATTTCACTATGCGCTCCTCTGCGACTATGCAATTCACCGCCTCGGAGATTCTCTTCGCGAAGAGGTCGCGCTCTTCCTCGCCGGTGTACTTGCCGGCACCCGATCTCCAGACGGGCTGGACTGGCTCTTTGCCGTAACGCGGTATGACGTGGAAATGGAGATGCGGCACGGTCTGGCCCGCGCACCCGCCGTTCGCCTGGAGCACGTTGACTCCGTCAGCGAACGACGAGCTAACCGCCTTGGCCACCACGCGCATTATGTACATCAGCTCCTCGGCGCAGCGGATGTCGCAGCTGTCCGAGACCGGGAGGTCGGCTATAGTTGGCCAATGGCGTTTCGGCACCACCAGCACGTGCCCTTTTTCGACTGGGTTGACGTCTAAAAACGCGAGCACGTTCGCTGATTCGTAGACTTTGACAGAGGGCAACACGCCGTCGATGATTTTGCAAAACAGGCAGTTTGGGTCTTTCATATTGTCAATCCTCCTGGTCCTCCGCCACGCGGAGCACCTCCTCTATTGTGGTAAACCCGGCGAACACCTTTTCCCAGCCATCGTCACGCAGCGTGGCCATGCCCTCCTCAATCGCCTTGTCGCGTATTTCGAGTGAAGGCCTGTGGTCTGTTACCATGGTGCGTATGGTGTCCGAGACAGGCAATATCTCAAAAATCCCGCCGCGCCCCTTGTACCCGGTCTGGCTGCAGTTCTGGCATCCGCGTGAATTGAAGATCCGTCGGCCGCGGAATATCTCTGGATTTATCTCCATGCGCTCCAAAAGCGCCGGATCAGCCTCTCCCTCGAGCTTGCAGACGGGGCAAAGACGACGCAAAAGGCGCTGGGCGAGCACGACGACGACCGACGAAGCGACGAGGAAAGGCTCGACTCCCATGTCGATGAGGCGCGCGAAGGCACCCGCCGCGTCGTTCGTGTGCAGCGTGGAAAAAACCAGATGGCCGGTGAGAGACGCGTTGATGGCTATTTCAGCGGTCTCAATGTCGCGAATTTCACCGACCATCAGCACGTCCGGATCCTGGCGCAGGAACGAGCGCAGAACGCGCGCGAACGTGAGGCCTATCTCTGGGCGGACGAGCACCTGGTTGATTCCCGGCATTTCGTATTCGACGGGCTCCTCTGCCGTTAATATGCGCTTGTCCACGGTGTTGATTTCGTGCAGAAAAGCGTACAGCGACGTCGACTTGCCCGAACCGGTCGGCCCCGTGACGAGCACGATTCCGTTGGGGCGGTGGATGATCCTGTGCATGAGCTTCTCGTTCTTCGGGCTCATGCCAAGCTGGGAAAGGCGCACGATCCCACCGCCTTTTTGGAGCAGACGCAGGCTGACGCTCTCGCCGTAAACCGTCGGGCAAGTGGAAACGCGGATGTCTATCTCCTTGCCGTTTACGCGTATGCCGATGCGGCCGTCCATGGGCATGCGCTTCTCCGCAATGTCAAGGTTGGCCATGACCTTTAAGCGGGAAATCACGGCGGCTTGAACACGGTGCAGCTGCGACGGGACATCCACCTTGTGCAAAAGCCCGTCTATGCGGTAGCGTATGCGTAGTTCGTGCTCCATCGGCTCCACGTGTATGTCTGTGGCGCCCTGCTTGTCGGCCTCTGCCACGATCTGGTTGACAAAGCGCACGATCGACGCCTCCTGGCCCACATCGGAGAGGTCGTATTTCATGTCCTCCGCCGCCTCGACCTCGTAGCGGCCGCCCGACATCATCTTTTCAAACGTGTCGCCTCCCACGCCGTAGAACTTGCGCGCCTGCTTGCCGATTTTCTCCGTGGTGCATACGACGGGGCGAATCTGGCAGCCGGAGGCAATGCGCAGACCGTCGACAAGCGCAAGGTTGAACGGGTCGCTCGTGGCGATCGTGAGGGTGTCGTTGTCGAACGAAACGGGAATAACGCTGTACTGGTACACGGAGCGGGCCGGCAGCCTTGCGATCACATCCGGAGTCGGCGCTATTTCGGACACATCGACGTAATCAAGCCCGAGCACCCTCGCCGCGGCCTGCAGGAAATCCTCCTCGGACGCCATGCCCAGACGCATAACCGACTCCGTTATGGATGCGTCGCCGCTTCTGTCGTCAAGCGCCAGCTGATCAAGCTGCACATCATTGAACAACTTGGTCTGCCTAAGCAACTCGAATAGAAGATCGTCCTGTTTTACCGCCATATTCTGATCCCAAACCCGTCATGTGAATTAAAAGCCCAATTTTAACGGAAAACGGCTAATTTCGCAATAGCGCATTTAAATCCCCAGGGATTCCAAATCATCTCTCCTCGCGCGTACCTCCCACATCCATTGAGTTTGCTTCGGCCCATGAGTAGTGGCACAACCGCCTCCAAAGCAGGC
>JALHHX010000275.1 GCA_022837245.1 Lentisphaerota bacterium | reverse complement strand
GCTTCCTGCCATTCCTTGGGCTGGAAGTTCCAGCCGCCCCCACCCCAAGGGTCTGAGGGAAGGCTGGCGAGCGGGGTGCCTTCGCGCAAGGGCAATTTTTGAGGGATGGGTGATGGCGACCGGGTGCGGCACGCTACGTGAGGGTCTGCAGGCTGCCGGCGCTTGGAGGCTGTTCACCCGGCGGCTGCAAAAAACACCTGCGTGCCCGCCCGGATTGTCTGCGGCCGCAGGGTCCTTTGTTATCGGCGGCTGAGTTTCTGTAATGGCAAGCGCATCACCGCCGATCCGTTGCACGGCCAGCGCAAATTGGCCCGGAAGATCGGGCAAAGGGGCGGCGACTGTCTCCTTCCGGGCAAAGTTAGCCAGCCCCGTCTGTTTCCAACTGCCCGGGGCCTGGGCGCACGGCCAGGCACTTTCTTCGAAGGGCTGAACCGCCTGAACCGCCGCCCAACCCGCGGGCTCAACCTCCCCGGCTCATCATCTATAAAAGCAAAGGCCCTGGCGCCGTCCGGACGGTCAGTTCACGCGCCAGCCCGCGGCCGGGCGCCGAACAAGGCCGTGCCGATGCGCACCAGGGTTGCCCCCTCCTCGATGGCTACCTCGAAATCGCCCGTCATGCCCATGCTTAGATGCGGCAATGGCGCGCCCAGGAGCTGCTCGCAGCGCGCCTTGAGCTCGCGCATTTGGCGAAAGACCGGCCGCACCTTTTCCGGGTCAATCGCCCACGGGGGCACGGTCATCAGGCCCTGGATTTCCAGCCGCGGCAGCGCGTTGATGCGGTCCAGGTCCGCCAGCAACTGATCCGGGCGGCAGCCAAACTTGCTGGCCTCGCCCACCGCGTTGACTTCCAGCAGAATGGGCATTGTTTTGGCCGCCTGTTCCGCCCGCCGGTTCAACTCCTCGGCCAGGCGCAGGCTGTCCACGCTTTGGATCATCTCGAAAAGCCCCACGGCGTCGCGGCATTTGTTGGTCTGCAAATGGCCGACCATGTGCCAGCGCGCGCGGCCCGGGCACAGTGGAATCTTGGCCTTGGCCTCCTGCACCTTGTTTTCGCCGAAGAGGGTCAGTCCCAGCGCGGCGGCGGCGCAGACACTTTCGGGCGGCTGGCCTTTGGTCACCGCCACCAGGGTGATTTCGTTGGGATCGCGCCCCGCGCGCGCGCAGGCGGCCTCGATGCGCTGCCGGACTGCCCTCACGTTTGTTTCCAAATCCATGCGCGCACGATAACCGGAATCGAAATCAGAGAATAGCGAATAGTGAGGGGGCGCGTTTCCCCGGGGCGGGTCATTTCCCCGGGTTCCGATCATTCCCGCGGCGGGCCCCGCGGTCTCCGCCGGGCGGCGGCGCCGGAGGGGCTATCGGCGGCGGAGATGGACGATCGTCCGGTGAGCGTAAAGCAGCCACAGCAAGCTCAGGAACCCGATGAGCACGATTTGGCCCACAACCGGGTAACTGTATATGAGAAAGGCGATTGCGCCGCAAACCACGGTGGCTTTAATCAAATCAAGAATAGACATAATACAGTGTTCGGCTTCGGGCGCGGGCCGCGGCGGCTGGCATCCTGCGCCAAACCGCCTCCGCTCGCCTGAACGCCACTACATTCTACCATAAACGAAGGCAACTCTTATGCCAAACGGCAAGCATCGCAGCCGGGAAAGGATGGGGTTCCGCCGAAGGCGTTTTCCGCTTCCGGGAGACCGGATCGGCACGCGGATTATGCGGGAGTTCGAGCGGGCGAAGGCTTTACGCGGGCGGAGAGGCCTTCCAGTGCGCGCCGCGAGTCAGCCAGCCGCGAAGCAGCATTGCGATTACGCATCCCGCAAAGGCATATCCTCCCAGCACGAGCCACATGGCGGCCGGGCCATGCCAGTAGGGAACCTGGTTTTGCAGCAGGGCCTGTTGCAGCGGCAGGCTCACGCCTCCCACGGAAACTTTCTCGGGCGACCAGTATTCCAGCATGTGCCCCGAGAACGCGCTGACCAGGGTTTTCGCCACGAACCACGGGATGAGCGACAGGCCGAGGTACACCCCTTCCTGGCCCCGGGGCGCAATGGCGGCGGTGTACTCATAAAGTTTGGGCGACCACGCAACTTCGCCCACCGTCACAATCACCATGCTTGCCAGCGCCATCAGATAGTGCGCCCGGGCGATGTCAGCGCCATACCACTGCCACGGCAGCGCCAGCGGAAACAAGGAAAGCGCCGACACCATCGCGCCATAAACGAGCATGCTGAACACGTTGAACTTGTTGGCGATGGGGATGAAGAGGATCAGCCCGATCACAATGCCGAT
>JALHHX010000274.1 GCA_022837245.1 Lentisphaerota bacterium | reverse complement strand
AACGCAATCTCCCGCTCTGGCACGCCAAGCCGCTCCAGCTTGTCGGCCATGTCGCGATAGACCGAGAAGCCCTTGTCTTTTGGCGTCGAGAGGTCGCAGAACACCAATTGCGCGCAACGTTCCGCCGCAGTGGCCTGCCAGATGCGATGGATGTTTTCGACGGCCAGATTGACCTTGCCCTGCGGGTCGTCAGGCGTTGCTGGCTTCATCAAGCGGAGATCCAGCGCCGCCTTTCGTCCCTCAGACGTGATCTTCAGCATGTTGTCTTCGCTGGGATCAACCCGGCCGGTTTTCAACCGGTCAGCCCGAGCAGCGAGTTCCTGGACAAATGCCTTCAACTCCGGCGTCGCAGGCGCGTTGCGAATGGCAGGCTTCTCACCCTCAAGCTGCGGGCGAGGCAGATTGAGCATCGCTGCCGTCTGCACGTCGGCACTCTGGCGAAACATCTGCATCAACTCCGGCACGTTTATGAACCGGGCGAACCGGGTGTTGAGCCGGTAGCCTGCGCCATCGGGGGAAAGTTCCATAGCCGTCACCGGCTCGCCAAACGTGGCTGCCCACGAATCGAAGTGATGCAAATTGTGCTTCTTGAGTTGGTCGGCTTGGAGATACCGCTGCATGGTGAACATCTCCGCCATGCTGTTGGCGATGGGCGTGCCCGTGGCGAACACGACCCCACCCCCACCATTGAGCGACTGGACATGGCGCACTTTCAGATACATATCGAAAGCGCGTTCGCTGGCGGTCTGCGGCAGGCCGGCGATCCGCGTCATCTTCGTGACGTAAAACAGGTTTTTGAAATAGTGCGCCTCGTCCACAAATAGCCGGTCCACGCCAAGTTCCTCAAAGGTCAGCGTGTTGTCCTTTTTGTGCTCGGCGGCAAGAGCCTGCAGCCGGGCTTCCAACCGTTTCTTCGCCCGTTCAATCTCCTTCACCAGACGGCGGTTGGATGAATCGGCGTGTTGGCGCTTGATCATCTCCAACTCGTGGAGCTGTTCCTGAAAGAACCGCTCCTGTGTTTCGCGGGCCAGCGGGATGCGCTCGAAACCGGAGTGCGTGACGATGACGGCGTCCCAGTTTCCCGTCGCAATCCGGCTAAAAAGCTTCTTCCGGTTCTGGGACTCGAAATCTTCCTTGCCCGCAACCAGGATGTTCGCGCCGGGATACAGCGTCAGCAGCTCCGTCGAGAACTGGCCAAGCATGTGGTTGGGGACGGTGAACATTGGTTTGCGGGCAAGGCCGAGCCGTTTGAGTTCCATCGCGGCAGCGACCATGGTGTAGGTCTTTCCCGCGCCGACGACGTGTGCCAGGAGCGTGTTGGGCGTTTGGAGAATGCGCCACACGCCCGCTTTCTGGTGTCTGTGGAGTTGGATTACCCCGCTTGCGCCTGGGAGCGTCAGGTGGTCACCGTTGAATGTGCGGACGCGCGTGTGGTTGAACATGTCGTTGTAAAGCCGACAGAGCCGTTCCCGCCGCGAATCGTCCGCCCACACCCATTCTTTGAAGCGTTCCTTGATGCGCTCCTGCTTCTCGCGGGCAGCCTCGGTGGCCTCGGCGTTGACGACAGGTTTCTTGTCCTCATTGAGGTCGTAGACCGTAGGCGTTTTGAGGTTCAGGGCATCTTCAATGAGTTCAAGCGCCGTGTAACGGTTCGTGCCCCAATCGGTCGTGTTGGCGGTCGCTCCCCTGGCTTCCCAATTCCCCGTGAGATGCCAAGTGCCGAGTGCATGGATATGGCCGATCTCCACGCCGGAGGGGATGTTGAGCAACTCTTGGGTGAACTGCTTCACGTCCTCGGGTGGCAACCAGGAAGCGCCCAACCGCACGTCAATCTCCGTGGCATTCAAATCAGCCGGCTGCACCGACTTCAAAGCCTCGACGTTT
>JALHHX010000273.1 GCA_022837245.1 Lentisphaerota bacterium | reverse complement strand
GAGGACTTCGGTTGCGATCCAGTTGACGCTTTCGGCGACTAGCAAATGAAACACCGCGTCTTTGGCGGAGCCGACAACGACCTCGTTGCGGCATGCGTCGAGCTCAACCACGTACAGCGGCTCCGGGCCCGCGATGCCGATTCCCTTTCGCTGTCCGATTGTGTACTTCCAGAATCCCGTATGCCGTCCTAGGACTTTGCCCTGCGAATCCACGAAATTGCCGGGGCGGTCGGGTTCGCCGATCAGCTCGTTGCGGTCGCCGCTGTAGAAATCCTGGCTGTCGGGACGATCGGCGGCGAGGAGGTTGTTCGCGCGTGCAATCCCGCGAACACGTTCCTTCGTCATTCCACCAAGTGGAAAGAGCTGACGGGCGAGTTGATCCTGGGTGAGCCGGTAGAGAAAGTACGACTGGTCCTTCGGGCCGTCGGCGGCGCGTAGCAGCCGGTGGCGTCCGGCTGCCAGGTCTTTGCGGGCGTAGTGCCCTGTCGCGAAGAAATCGAAAACAACTCCTTCCCTCTTCGCCATTTCGGGCAGGAGACCGCATTTGAGCATGGCGTTGCAGCGGACGCACGGGTTCGGGGTGCGGCCGGCGAGGTGCTCGCCGCGGAAGTGCGCAATCACCAACCTGTCATACTCCTCGAAGCAATCGAACACGCGATGCGGGATACCGATGGCGGCGCACATCGCGGAAGCCTCCTCGATGCTTTCCTTCTCATTCGGCCCGAAACAGGAATCGCGGCCGCCACCGGCATAAACGCCGTCGCGCCAAATCTTCATCGTGACGCCGGTTACGTCATGCCCCTCGTTTTTAAGTAGCAGCGCCGCGACGGAGGAATCCACGCCGCCGCTCATTCCGACGATTATTCTCATGATGCGGCAACATTATAATCGAAACAGACCATCCCGACAAGAATGAAAGGCGACCGTTTCGGTCGGTTTAGAAGATGAAAAAAAATGCAATGAGGCAACTGATAAAACCACGGTCGCTTGAGTGGGGCTTTTCCGGAGCGTTCAGAGTTAAAACCACGCCTGATGGGCTTGTAGTCGATTGCGCGTTCTTTGTTTACAGGCTGAAAGCAAAGATTCATGGCCGTTGGCGCTTAAATTTGATACTTTTTTAGAATATATTATCTTAGTGTTTCGATGTTAATTTGGAGAAATTTAACATGTTTGAGGAGATTTCATGGATAATCATTCAATTTTCTTCTGCTCTCTAAACGCATGGTAGCCAGCATTTTAACGGCTCAACTGCCGTCGCCGGCTTGTAATATGGACTTCAAGCGAAAACAGATGTTAAGTTATACCCGAAAGGTGCGAAAATATCCCCTGTTTTTTGTTCACAATTCACATTCGATATGCTATTATGTCTTTCTGTTTCGAGCAATGTACCCGGAATTAGCACCTGAACGGCTTAAATAAATCACCTTTTTATCGAATCGGAGTCAACAATACATAATGAACGAATGGATTAACGAAATGGGCGGCGTTGGGAGCGCGGCGGCAGCCATCGCCCCAGCACTACGCGCCTTGTTTGCCGACAAGGGAATTGGCAACGTCAAATTTTCGGCTGAAGCCAAGGCGGATGCCGGAGCTCTTGTAATCAAGGCCGGAGACAATCTTGAAGCCGTATACGCGGCTGTTCGGCAAGCGGCAAAAGACGGCTCCAAACCAAAGCAGGTCTCGGTCGAAGGGGTTGGTTTGTTCTCCATATCCGAAACAGATTCTGCCAAGCGCAGCAAGCGTCTGGGAGGACGCATCTGCGTCGTGACCGGCGCCGCTCAGGGATTCGGTGAAGGCATCGCGAAGGAACTCGCTGCCGCAGGCGGATACATCGTGGTGGCTGATCTCAACGACGCCCTCGCTGACAAGGTGGCCCGCTATCTAGACGCGGATTTCGGTGCGGGCA
>JALHHX010000272.1 GCA_022837245.1 Lentisphaerota bacterium | reverse complement strand
AATCTTGAGCGCCAGGAAGGAGTTGGAGGCGTGCTTGATCAACTCCGCCGAGTTGATGTCCGTGACGATGATGGGAGCGTCGAACGGGGCGTAAATCTGTTTGAGCGCCGCCACGGGCCGCGGCGAGCGCACCCCGATCACGATGCGATCGGGCCGCATCAAATCCTCGACCGCAAACCCCTCGCGCAGGAACTCCGGGTTGCTGACCACATCAAAGTCCACCTTCGCCTTGCCATAGCGTTTGATGGTCTCGGCCACCTTGTCGCCAGTCTTGACGGGCACGGTGCTTTTATCCACGACGATCTTGTAGCGGGTCATCGCCGCCGCAATTTCGCGGGCCACCTTTTCGAGGTAGCTCAAGTCCACCGACCCATCCGGCAGCGGCGGCGTGGGGACCGCGATGAATACCACGTCGGACTGCTCCACGCCTTCCGCGGTGTGGGTGGTAAAAGTCAGGCGCCCGGCGTCCCGGTTGCGCGCGACCAGTTCCTCCAGGCCCGGCTCGTAAATGGGAATGCCGCCCGCCTGCAGCGTCCGCACCTTGGCCGCATCATTATCCACACACACCACCCGGTGACCCACCTCCGCAAAACAGGCCCCGGTCACCAACCCCACGTAACCCGTGCCGATAATGGACAGGTTCATTGGGGCGCGACCACCTTGAACGGCGCGCTGTTCGACCCCGCCGCGGCCGCCGGCGCGAAGAGATTCGGATGGCTCCGCCGCAGATCCTCCAGCCGCATCCGGGATTCGTCGCCCAGGGAACCGTAGGCATCCGTGCGCTCAACCTCCTCGTACAGGGAGCGCGCCTTGTCCGGCTCATTCTGCGCCTCATGCAAGCGCGCCAGCGCGAACCGGGCCTGCGCCAAAGTGCTGTCTCCCGGACGGCGATCAATCAACTCCTTGTAAGCCGTCATGGCCTCGCGGCTTTGGCCCTGGGCATTCAGGCACGACGCAATCCCCAACAGCGCCTGCCCCATAAACGGACTGCCCGCATGCTCGCGGCGGAATCGCTCGAACTGCGCCTTGGCCTCGGGATACTTGCCTTCCGTGAACAGAATGCCCGCCGCCTGCAACAACGCCCGCCCGGCGGCGGCGCTCTTCGGATAGGTTGCGGCTACCTTCAAATAGGCATCGGCGCTGATGGTGTTGCCGCCGGTCGCCCGCATATGCTCCATCGGCACTTTCGACAACGCCTCGCTCGCGGCCACCTCGGTCGCGTTCCGATGATAAACCACAAAGGAAATAATCAGGGCGGCGACCCCAACGATCGCCGTACCCACGATGACCGGCTTCTTGTTTGCGTCAAACCAGGCCCAAAGTGTGTGCAGGATCGGCAATTGCTCAACAGTAGATTCCATACAGGCGAGGGAGTGTTCCGATTCAACGCCGGAAACGCAAGCTCGAAATAGGCACTGCCTTCGCTCCGGAACCCGCCAGGCTTCCCGCCTAACTTCCCCCTCAACCCCACGGCCAGACCGGAGTCGAATCCCGCAATCCCTAACCGCTACTAACCTCCCTATAACGTCCTCTCCCCCTCATTCCTGGCTATGTACAAGGGGTGTACAAGGGATGCTCACCGGGTGTACATAGGGTTTAAGCTTGGACATCCGATGAGCATCCCTTGTACACCCCTTGTACACGGCCAGGGGGCAGCCATGAATATGCCTGAAATGATGGAGGTTAGGCGAAAAATGGAGATCGGAATAACAGTTGAAGCCGGAGGACGGAAAGTGTCCAATAATTGGACAGTTCGGAGCGGGTTTGGGAGAATCGGGCTAATGCCTTTGCATTATTTTGGCTCTGACGGCGCCTCGATTTCTGGAATCCGGCGGATAGTGCTGGTCTAAATGGCGAAACCGAATCAAAGTACCCGTATGGGCTTAAATATGAAACTGGTCTCTGGCGTAC
>JALHHX010000271.1 GCA_022837245.1 Lentisphaerota bacterium | reverse complement strand
CGGTCGGCGTTTCGCCCGCCGCGATCTCGGCCAATAGCCGGGCCTCGGCGTCAGCTCGAAGGTAAACACAAGCCACAGTCTTTGCCGTCAGCGGCCTAGTGTTTATTGGCCCGCCACATAGCCAGCAGGTCCGGGCGTTAATCTCCGCCTTTTCTGCAGCTTGATTGAAATTGCCGCAGTGCCCTTGCAGGAAACTGCCCGCCCGTATCGCTTGCCGCAAGCTCTTTTTCAAAATCGCAGCCTCGGTCATTGTCGTGCCCTCACCAGTGTCGCCATTTGCCGCTCCCGTAGGCAGCTATTGCAAATCACCCGGCAAAAGTGCGAATCGAGCGGCAAGCCAGCCTCACGCCGTCGGAAGTTCATATTACCAAGTCGGACCACCAGATCCTCGGCTGTCCCGCATACCTCACAAACAGGCTGTATCCTGAGCGCCTCGGCCTGTAATTTTTGCCATTCCTCGGATTGCCAAAAAGCCGGATCGATGATTGCCATGACTTCAGCCCTCCGCACTGTTTGCGATCGGCGCTTCACGGAGAAACACATCCAAGATGCGATTAGCGTTTGCCGCGCCAATTAACAGCTGCCACTGGATCATTGATGACTCGGCTCCGCGTAATGTCGGCCGCGTCTCGACAACTTTTTCCCGATCCTCACCTTTCACCACAACGACAACTTCAAATGCCCTCCTCATTTTTGCACCTCCTCAAACACAAACTTGCCATCGGTCATACCAAGCCCCTGTATGTAGTTTTCCGCCGCAGCGATTGTCTTTTGATCCATGCCTTTTGCAGCGCACGCATCACGCCACCAGCCGATCGGTATGGTTATTTTCCGTTCCTCCTCTAGAAGATTGCCGCCTTCACCCTGCGCACCACGCGCAGCACTAAAAAGCTCGGCAAGTACACCACTTACCAAAGCCAGATGCTCGGTCGAGATCTCCGGCAACGGATCGCCTGGCTCAGTAGTGGTGGCAAAGGTGGCAAATTTGGCCGATTTCCAATCGCTCCCAGGAAATTTTTTTTTCCTATATCCGATTGGATTTTTACCATTTTCGCCACCTTCGCCACCCTTCAAAGTAGAAGAAGAAGGATAAATAGATATATTATTATCTATATAATCTCTTTCTTCCTGCGTATTGTTAGGCTCATTGGTCTCTTTTGGTGGGTCATTGTCATAGTCACGCACGGCAATATTCTCCAAAAATCGGCGGCCGTGCGTGCCCTTGATCGGCTTTACCTCGATATTGTAGCGGTCGTAGTGCTCAATAACGGTCTTGATGATTTTTTGTGTTGTCGGGGCGTTCTTCTCGCTAAAGTGCTCTAGCCATTTTTCAACGATGGTCGAGTACTCCACCCTGGCAGCGGGCACATACAGGAAGTTTTGCTCGATAAACTCCGCGATCGAGTCATTGGCAATCCGGTATGCGTTGTACGCTGCACGGCACTCCGCAGACTGATATGGCCGGCCGCGGTTGTTTTGCCGGACGCGCAGCCAAGTATCGATCAAAAGGCGGACCACAGCGCCGCGCTCGCGTAAGATCTCGTCCACGATCTCGTGCGCATCCCGCTGCGGCCGCAAATACTCTTCCCGGCTGCCCTGCTCGATGAGGCGCTTTTTATGATCCTCGTTAGCGTAAAATTGCATTTTGAACGGCAGCACAAACAGCCGATCGAGAAAGCCGGATGGATCTTTTTCAGCTTCCTCGAATTTCGGTAGATTATTAGTACTGATGCACAAAAGCCAGTTTGCCGGCACTACCACCTCTGGCAAGCCTTTTTGTTCAACCTTGACCGGCTGCCCGCCAGTAAGCCGTTTGACTTCCTCAACATCCAGCGGCCTTGATACCTCCTCGGCCATCACAAACCGCTTTCCCGCCAGATCGCTTGCCGCAAAGCGCTTGCCGCCTGCATCGCC
>JALHHX010000270.1 GCA_022837245.1 Lentisphaerota bacterium | reverse complement strand
TCCCTGGGCTAGAACAACCGGAAAGAATAAGCGGAAACAGCAATACAATGAGTTTCATTTCATTCTCGACTACATGAAGTTGTGGTTGAGTGTCTAACGCCAGCGTTCACCCTGAGCCGCGCTAGCGGCGATAGGGTGCGACGCTTGGTTCGACTTCTTCATGTCTTTTGTTCCGAGTCTGCTTGCTCGAAGATTGCACCTCGGATGTCCTGAACCGAGTATGAACGCTTGACCGGAAAATGGAACACCGGCACGCCGGCCGCCGCTAGAGCTTTGTTGAGAAACTCGTCTCTGGCTTGCCTACGAGCCTGCTGATGGCTGGAGTCATCAAGTTCAACGACGAATTGCACTGACAGATCGTTGGGATCACATACCACGAAATCGAGGTGTTTGCTCTGAATCCGGTTGAATGCTTGTTGGCGTTCACTTCCACTCAATCCCGACTTCACCCTGATGACATCCGCGAGGCGAACTTTTCCCAAGACCCGGAATTGATCTCCGAGGGCCGGCTCAAGCACGGCGAGGAAGGAACGTTCCGCCGGAGTGAAAAGTACCGGTTCCTTCTGGTACGGGAGTACGACTTGCCCCTTGCCTAGACTGGGCAAGACAACCTTGACCAAGAAGGCTACTATGCCAAGTAGGACTAAGACTCCGATGAGCGGTAACAATCCCTGCATCCTTTATTCTCCTCTTGTCGAACGTCGGAGGCCAGGCACGCGCGTCAGCGCGTTGCCTGTGCCGACTGGTTCGGATGCTCTTTCACCCATGATGCCACCAAGTCATAAAGCGAACGATAATGAACCAAATGAGCCCTACCAGCAAGCCGAGGGCTCCGAAAGCTCCCGCCCCTGATGGTTGATCGCCCGAGAAACCCGCAATCATGACAACAACGCTTCCTATGCAGAGCAGGGATGAAAGCAACTGTTGCAACTTGTATCGCTTTGATGTCTGCTCAACGGTCTGAATCTTGCCGCCGTGAGCTTGTGTAGTTCCACCTCCAGCGATGGGGTATGCACATTTCGGACAACTCTCCGCGCTGCTTGAGACTTGTGCGTCGCACTCAGGACAGTTGATTAGGGCCATGCTCTCTTCTCCTTATCTTTTACCGAACAGTGTTATTGAGCCTACTTCGACAACGGCTCCCTTAAGTAAAACGATTCAGAGTATAGGCTTCATTACGATCCCAGTCAAGTTCAGAAAAATCTTTTGAAGGCCGTATTTTGGGGTTGTTTTTAGGGTGCTGCCGTTTCAGCTTGATCTTCAGGTAGGCTTTGTGCATAATTTGAAGTAGTTCTTATGCGCGGCCTTGCCCGCCCGAGTGCGATCAGGTAGCATAAAGCCTATTTGGAAGATCTCATTCGCCACGCATCTGCTGGCCAGCGGCGTCGGCATCCGCGACGTGCAGGATCTGCTGGGCCATGCCGACATCTCCACGACGGAAATCTATCTGCATACGGCCCATCACACGGGAATCGGCGTGCGCAGCCCGTTCGAAACCTTGTAGGCATCTATGACGAGGATTTCGAATCGACAAAGCTTGGAGACAACGCCATCATTGTCTACGCCTTCTCCGGCAGACGCGAGAAGAGCCAGGCGGAAAGGCGCTCGGGAAGCGCGGAGACGACCCACATCGCCAGGCGCATCGGCCAGGGGAAGGCGATGAGCCCGATATTGCGCGAGAGACGGGCGATGATCACGTCCGCCGCCTCGTCCGCCTCCATGAAGAACGGCATCGGGCAGGTGTTGCGGTCGGTGATGCGCGAGCGCACGAACCCGGGACAGATCACGTTGACCTGGATGCCCTGCCGCGCCAGGCTCCCGCTCTCCTTTTTCTTGAAGAGCGAATCTGCGAGATAATTGGAAATCTCTATCGGGGCGGCGTGGATACCGCCGGCCATGCGCTGCGAAGTACGGTCGC
>JALHHX010000269.1 GCA_022837245.1 Lentisphaerota bacterium | reverse complement strand
ATGCGGAGAAAATCTTCGAGCGCTTCTACCGTGTGGACGATTCGATAACAGCCGAGACGGCGGGTTGCGGTCTCGGGCTTGGGATAGCGCGGCTACTCATGCGTGGCATGGGCGGCGATTTGACATTCGCGCCGGGCGACGGTGGCGGATGCCGCTTCACGGCCACATTTGCGGAGGCCAGGGAATTAAAGGAGAGTGGAGAGGGCGATGAGCAAGATTCTTGTGGTTGAAGACGATGCCAACATAAGGGAAGGAATTGCCGAGACGTTGCTGAGCGAATGCTACGAAGTGGTGCTGGCGCGGGACGGGCTAGAGGCGTTGGCCAAATACAAAGAGGCGCGGCCCGACTTGATTTTGCTCGACGTCATGATGCCTGCCAAGAGCGGGTACGACGTCTGCCGCGAAATACGGGGCATCGATGCCTCGACTCCCATTATAATGCTCACAGCGAAGGGCGAGGAGTTCGACAAAGTGCTGGGGCTGAGCCTGGGCGCTGACGACTATGTCGTGAAGCCATTCGGCATACGCGAGCTGCTCGCACGTGTGGCGGCTGTTCTACGCCGCTGTTATTCGGGTGTTGCCGCGGGGGATGGCGCGCATGGAGGAGAGCCGTTCGAGTTTGGCAAATGCAAAGTGGATCCTAAGAGATACTGCCTCGTATGCGGCAAAAAAGAATATCCTCTGAGCGACAGGGAGATGAGATTGCTCATATATTTCTGCCATCATGAGGGCGAAGTGCTTACCCGGGACGCCTTGTTGAACAACGTCTGGGGCATTGAATACTACGGCAATACGCGTACTTTGGATCAGCACATATCCCAACTGCGCAAAAAGCTCGGCGACCCCTCGCCGATTGAGACCGTTCATGGAATCGGGTACCGGTATGGTTCCTAGGCAACTTGGAAAATAGAAATAGATAATGACACCTCGCGAATCGTTCATTGCCGCATTGGAAAGGAAGCCGCCATCTGGCCGCGTGCCTCATTTTGAACTGGAGTTTTTCCTCACGATGGATGCGTTTGGCCGGGTGCATCCATCGCAGCGGTCATACGGGCAATGGGGGCAGATGACGGAAATTGAACGTGATCTGCACAGGCGGGACGTCGCGGATCTGCATGTCGCCGTTGCAAGACACTTCGAACAGTATGGCATGCTGTACCACGTTCCGAGGGGATGGGGAGAGGAGGATGTGCGTCTTTCCCTGGAGCACGTCAGACGTCTCTCCTCCATGGATTACCTGGTGACTCTGCATGGCGACGCGACGTTTTCAATTCCGAACGGCGACAAAATGATGGACTTCGTTTCGCGGATCGCGGACGACCCCGCTGGCATGAAAGACGATGCTCAGCGGTCGGTCGACAGGGCGCTGGAGCGCGGTCGACGGATTGCGGGATGGGGCGTTGTCGACGGCTTCTGCCTCTGTTCCGACTATTGCTTCAACGACAGTCCGTTCATGTCGCCTGCAATGTTCGATGAGTTCGTAACGCCGTATCTTATCGGACTTGTCGAGGGCTATCGCGATATGGGCTTTTACGTAATAAAGCACACCGACGGCAACATAATGCCAATAATGGACTCATTGCTTGCTGCGCGCCCGCACGCACTTCACAGCCTTGATCCGCAGGGTGGCGTCGATCTTGCGGAAATGAAGAAGATCGCCGGGGAACAAGTCTGTCTCATCGGCAACGTCAACTGCGCGCTGCTTCAAACCGGCAGCGATGCGGAAGTGGAGTCCGACGTGCGTCGCGCGCTCCGCGACGGCATGCCTGGTGGCGGCTATGTTTTCGGGACGAGCAACTGCATTTACACCAAATCATCTATTTGAACCGGCATCTTCAGCAGGATATTGATACACCAGAAGATTTAGTGCTTATCCAGAAATCATATTTACTCAACTCACCCATTGCGAGTTAAGAAAGGAAC
>JALHHX010000061.1 GCA_022837245.1 Lentisphaerota bacterium | reverse complement strand
CCCGTCTCTCGTTACGCATAGAAGGGCGGCACTCCTCTGAAGATGTGAAACAAACAATCCCCCTTGGCGTGCGAAGCGGTTTGGAGTGCGGTGACAACCAACGGGCGGCACCGCTTTCACTGGCGGTGACAAGCGTGGCGCGGCACCGCCATCAGCGGGGAATCAGAGCCTTAATCCAGTGCGAGGCCCCGCCGGATTATTGGAATGTCGTGTATACTTTTGTATGCGGTTGTGTAGAAAAGTGTATGAATGTAGATTGCGTTTGGACAAGCGGTGAAAACCTGAAAGTTGAGTTTGCATTATGTGAAAAATGTTGCGATGCATATACTTAAATAGGTTTTATATGAAGCCTCCCAGGTAAGGGTTTTGTAGATGGCATGGTCTTTGCTAAAATATTATCAGATTGTGTCATCTACGCGGCGCCGCTGTGGCAGCCGCAGTGCAAAAGGGATAAAAGATATGGCGAAATTGATCTTCAACGACGGCGCGACGGTTAAGGAAAAAGAAATGCCCGAGAAGGAGCTGACTATCGGAAGGAACGGCACTTGCGATCTGTCTATAATCGACGCGAGCATGTCAGGCATCCATTGTTCGATTAAACGGGGCGAAGACGGATGGGTGCTCTGCGACCACGACAGCTCGAACGGCACGTTCCTGAACGATGTTCGCATTTCGGAGTCGATCGTCAGAACCGGGGATGTTCTACGCTTCGGCAACGTCAGCGCAACGTTCGTAGAAGGGGCTGATACTGTCGTTGTGCAGGCGGAGGCTCCGCGCGCCGACCCCCATAAGGCTCCACCCGCAGTTGCCGAAAAGGCTCCGCCCCTCTCTGCGGAAAAGTCGCCACCTGTCGAGCGTTCGCGCAAAAGCGAACCGGAGGACAAGCTGACGGGCGACGACATCGAGCTCGTGGCGGAGCTTAACAGGAAGTACGGGGCGATCCGCGAACAGCTTTGGTGGCAGTGTTCAGCCGCAGCCACGCGCTGCTCCTGGGCGTCCCCGGACTCGCGAAGACGCTGCTCGTCAGCACGCTCGCGCAAGTCCTCGACCTCAAGTTCAAACGCGTGCAGTTCACCCCGGACTTGATGCCGTCCGATATCACCGGCACGGAAGTGCTGGAGGAGGACAAACTCACTGGCCAGCGTGAGTTCCGTTTTGTGAAGGGCCCGCTTTTTACGAACATGCTGCTCGCCGACGAAATCAACCGCACGCCGCCCAAGACGCAGGCGGCGCTCCTGGAGGCGATGCAGGAGCACCATATTACGGTTGGAGCCACGACATATCCACTTGAAGAGCCATTCTTCGTCCTGGCCACTCAGAACCCGATCGAGCAGGAAGGCACGTATCCTCTGCCGGAGGCGCAGCTCGACCGCTTCCTCTTCAACATCGTGCTCGATTACCCATCGGCCGAAGAGGAAAGTCAGATAATTCTCAGCGTGACCGGTGCCAAGCGGGCCAAGCTTGACAAGATCCTCGACGGCGAGACGGTCATCAAGCTCCAGGAGCTGATCCGACGAGTTCCCGTGGCTCCGCATGTCGTCGAATATGCTCGCGATCTTGTGCGCGCCACGCGTCCGCAAAAACCGGAGGCGCCCGATTTCGTCAAGGAGATGGTGAGCTGGGGCGCTGGTCCGCGCGCCGGCATCAGCCTGATACAGGCGGCAAAGGCGCGCGCAGTGCTGAACGGCCGCCACCATGCCACGACGTTCGACGTTTCCTGCATAGCGTTGCCTGTGATGCGCCACCGCGTGGTGACGACCTTCGCGGCGGAGTCCGCCGGCGTTAAGAGCGACGACGTGATCAACATGCTGCTCAAGTCAATGAAATCACGCGAGAGCCTAGACATCTAAGGTGCCGTGGCGTAAACACGCAAGGCGCGGGGGAGGGTTCTCTAAATGGTGAAGTTAACAGACGCGTCCGACTACATGAAGTGGCTGCCGGGGGAAACGACCGCCACTTTATCGCGTTACGAATTCTTCGCCCGCGGCATGGTCGACGGCTTCACGGCCGGGCGTCACCGCAGTCCGCGCAAAGGGTTCTCCGTGGAATTCGCCGAACACCGCCACTATGTTCCGGGCGACGACACGCGCAACATCGACTGGCGCGCGGTGGCGCGCAAAGACCGGTACTACGTGAAGCAGTACATGGAGGAGACTAACCTACGCGCCACTTTGCTGCTCGACTGCTCTGGCTCCATGGCGTATACGGGCGATCAGGCAACCGAGTTCGCCGGGCGTCGTCTTTCTAAATTCGACTACGCACGCTATCTGACCGCCGCGCTCGCGTATTTGTTCGTGGGGCAGCAGGATGCGGTGGGCCTGGTGACTTTCGGTGATAAGGTCCGCGACTATATGCCTGCCAAGGCGCAACCATCGCAGGTCCGCCATGCGCTTAAGCTGATAGACGCGGCAAAGGCGGAAGGCGAGACGGCCCTTTCGGATATTTTCGATGAGATTGCCGAGCGAATCCCGCACCGCGGCGTTGTGATTATCCTCAGCGATTTCTTCGACAACGCTGAGGCTCTTCAAAAGGCTCTGCACCACTTCCGTTTCCGCAAGCACGAGATAATTCTGCTCCATATTATGGCGGATGAGGAGATCACCTTCCCTTTCAACAGCTTTGTCCATTTCCGCGACCTCGAATCAACGGCAGAGCTGCGGCTCGATCCCAAGTCCATAAGGGCAGATTATCTCGAGCGCGTGAACGTACTTGTCAAATCACTCAAGGAATCATGCAGCCAGCTGCACGCTGACTACGTGCCGCTCAACACGGCGATCCCGTTCGACCGGGCTCTCTCCGACTATCTTGCGAAGAGGAGGGGATGAGCGGAGCTTCCCAAAGGAATCTGAATAAGGCAAATGCAATTTCTTAACATAGCGATGTTGTTCGGGCTGCTGGCGGTGGCGATACCGGTCATCCTCCACCTGCTCAACAGGCGCAGTCCGAAGCGAATCGACTGGGGCGCCATGATGTTTCTTTTGGAATCCATGCGCCGCAGCCAGCGCCGCGTGTTGCTGGAGGATGTGCTTCTGCTCGGTTGCCGTTCCCTGATCGTGACGCTTGTGGCGCTAGTCTTCGCGCGGCCCTTCATCCCGCAGGATTCGCCCGTGCCGTGGGTAGTGGTGATGCCGCTGCTAATCGTTTCCGTGACGCTCTTCGGAATAAGCTTCGCTCTGTGGCGCTATCCAAAATGGCGTCTCCGCTGTATGCTTGGCGCTCTCGCCGTGATCGCGTTGGTAATGACTTCGGTGCTTTTCGAACGCCATCTGAACCTGCGTCGCTTTGGACGTGGAGCGCAGAAGGATATCGTGATTGTTGTCGATGGCTCGTCCTCGATGTCGATGGACGTCGATGGCCAGAGCAATTTCGACCGCGCATGCGGCGATGCCGCGAAGTACATCGGCGAAGCGCCGCGCGGTACCGCCTTCAGTATCATAGTGGGGGGCCCCGTGCCGCGCGTGCTCAATCCCACGCCGATTTCCGAGAGGCGCATCCTTCTGGAAACACTCGAGGAGATAAAGCCTTCCGCCGGAACCATGCACGTTCCTGCCACGCTTACCGCCGCCGCGATGACGCTGGCCGCCGGCAACAACGGCGTTAAGCAGATATTGATAATAGGCGATGGCCAGGCCGCGGGCTGGGCGCCCAACGACATCGGACGCTGGAAGAACATAGAGCGCCTGTTCGGCCAGCTCCCCAGCCCACCGCAGGTGGTGTGGCGCACCCTGCCACTTCCGGCTTCAGTCCGCAACCTTGCAGTGGCGGACGTCACGCTCTCGCGCGACGTTGTTGGTGCAGATCGCGAGGCCGGCATACGCGTCACGGTCAGGAACTCCGGCACCGAGGCCGTCACGCCTGAGGAGATCGTGGTCGAGGTCGATGGCGCGCGTCTCTCGAACCGCACAGCCGGGCAACTCGTTCCGGGCGCTTCACAGGCTTTTGTTTTCCGCCACAGGTTCAAGGCGCCGGGCGCGACGCTCGTCACGGCGCGCGTCGTGGCGGGCGACGATCTTCCCGCCGATGACCAATTCGAATACGTCGTGCCTGTGCTCGACAAGCTCAAAGTGCTGATCGTCGACGGCGGCACCGGTTCGCGCCCGTTCGCGAAATCATCCATGTTCCTCGCGCTTGCGCTGCGTCCTGACATCCCGCTTGCCGGCACCTCCGCGGCTACGTCTGT
Source organism: Lentisphaerota bacterium (assembly GCA_022837245.1). Classification (GTDB taxonomy): domain Bacteria; phylum Verrucomicrobiota; class Kiritimatiellia; order RFP12; family UBA3636; genus JAAZFF01. The sequence continues at coordinate 16,988 of JALHHX010000061.1, read as the reverse complement.
CGACACCACGCAAAGGGATTTTCTGCTTGAGGCAGTGGTGGAGCCTTTGCATCGGACTTCGCTGCGCGAGGACTTCGGCGACTTCGCCGTCGTGATTCTAGCCGACGTTCCGAAGTTGCCCGACAAAGTGCTCGCTGCCTTGGCAAGCCATTGCGCGCGCGGCGGCGGGCTGTTCATTCCCGCAGGTCCGAAAGCCCGGCCGGATGTATTCAATAACTGGGCTTACGAAGGCGAGCCGATATTGCCTCTCGCGCTCGGTTCGTGGCAGAGTCCCGACCCCGCCACGGGGACGGGTGCCGGGTCTCGGATCGACACGGGGTCTTTCGCCCACGATATAATGCGCAATCTGCGCGACGGCACGGATCTGGGTATGACGGCGCCGCTGCAATATTGGAAACTTGATGAAGGCACCGACAGGTCGGGCAACGTGGCAGGCAGGCTGGTAAACGGAGATCCTTTTTTTGCTGTTAAACCGCTAGGACGCGGAACGGTGGCTATGGCGGCTTTTCCGAATGATGCAATCGTCTCCGACTTGCCTTCACGCATCGGCTTCGTCCCGCTCGTTCACGAGATCGCGTACTATCTGGCAAAGCCAGTGGCGGCGCAGCTCAACATCAAGCCGAGCGAGGGCGCGACTCTGCTCCTCAAACCTCACATCAGCCCGATTGTGGATGATGGCGCAGAGACGGCTTTGGGGCGGACAGTCCAAATCACCGATCCCAATGGTGAAATGTTTGCTGGCGAACTTTTCGAGGCGGAGCTGGGAACATCGCTGCGAATTTCGCGTGGGCTTGAGCCGGGCGTTTATGATGTGGCGCTCACAAACGGGCTCGCGGAGGCGGCGGGCATGAAGAATGTGATTTTCAGCGTTGCACGTGGTATAGAGGAAAGTGCGCTTGACGCTATGACCGATGCGCAAAAAGAGGCGGTGATGCAGTACATTCAGCTTCTGCAGGCGGCGGAGCACGGGGATGTGCTGAGCGCACTCAGGGGAGAGACGTTCGGCAAGGAGATTTGGAGGATACTGGCATTCGGTGTGTTGCTGTTCCTCGTGCTGGAAGTGTGGCTGACGAGGTGGATTTCGATACGGCGGCGTACAGGCGAGGAGGAGAATGTGGACTTCACCAACGAAGGGCCTGGCGGCGCGGATTCATTCAGGGAGTCGCTCGCTAAAATCAAGGAGACCCTGTGGCGAACATGATGATTTCAGGAAAAGCGTAGTAAAATGGAGCAGAATATTATAAGACCGGATTTGCTGCCGATGACGGTGCCAACCTTCCTGTTGTGGGTGATGGCGCTCATCGGTGTCGCCGCCTGGATTTCCGCCCACCGTGATGTAGCGCGTAAGGATTCGCTTCGGCCTTCGCAAAGGCTTGGGATACTGGTGACGGTCGGCACGCTGGCGTCATGGACCGTCATCCAGCTTCTCGGGCGCTGGGCGTTCCTCGCCGGTAGCGGCCACCTGCTGTTGCTGTCGTTTATCTCCGCGCTCTCGATTGAGCTCGTGTCGCATCTGTACCGCCGCGAGTGCGGACTGCTGCCGCGCAGGACTAGCCGGATGCTTGTGGCTTGCAGGATGGCCGTGGTGATTATAATCCTCTTCATGCTCTTGCAGCCGGTGCTGGTGGGCGAGCATTCCCGCACGATAAGGCGGCGCGTGGTTGTGCTTATGGACGACTCGGCTTCGATGAACCTCCAAGATAAATACTGGACTGTCGAAGAGCGCGTCGAAGTGTCGGCGGCGCTTGGTGTTCTTGAAGAGGTGGCAGACGAGGATCTGAAAAAAATGCAGGAAGGGCTGCCGGCGTTGGCGGAGGAGTTCGCTGTGTTTCGCATGGTTGCCGAAAGCTCGGGCGAAGGCGCCGATGGTGAACTCCTCGACAAGAAAGAAGTGGCTAAGGGAGTCCGCAAGGCTCTGGATATGCTCGGACCGGCTGCAGAGAAGGTTGCGAATGACGCTGGCGTAGTGCCGCAGGAAGAGTTTGGGGATTTGAGGGACACGGCGGGGCGCGCCTCTCGGTTGCTTGGCGGGACGCTCGTGCCGACGCTGGAAAAGCTGGGCGAGGATTGCCGCGACAAGGACGCTGACATCCGCAACGCTGTAAAGGGCTGCGCCGATGCGATGGAGCAACTGGTGGCGGCGTTGCCTGATTTGCAGAGGGCACGGCGGGCGGCGGTGTATGCAAGGCGGGATGAAGCCGGCAAGGCGGAGGCCCTGGCGGCGGCGGATGCTACGCGCGCGGAGATCGGACGGCGTCTGCTTGCGGAGGACAATCACGGCGAAGGCGAAACGGAGATTGAAAAGATGCGCTCCGTTTACGACATCGATGTTTATAGGTTCGCGGCGAATTCCGTCCTCGATAGTGCTCTGATGCCAACAGATGAAGATAAAAAAGCGGCGGAGAAGAAGCGGAAAGAAACGGAAAAGAACGAGCCTTCGCCCATCGTGGTTGTGACGAATGTTGTTCATGCGGCTGTGACTAATGGTGTTGATGTGGCGGCTACGAACGGCGTTCCACATGCCTTGACGAAGGAAGAGGCGAGGATCGCGGCGTTCAGGTCAGCCACCGACATAACGCTGGCGCTCGAAAGGGCGCTGCGCGAAATACCATCGGAAGAGCTGGCCGGCTTTCTGGTTGTCACCGACGGCAGGTACAACGGCGCGGCGGGAGTCGATGCCGTGGCACGCAGGCTTGGCAACGTGAAGGCCCCGGTGTCGGCTGTGGTGCTCGGCGGGTCAAAGATGCCGGTTGACGTGGCGTTTGGCGAGGCTCGCGCGCCGGAGTCGGTTTTCTTGGGCGACAAAGTCCACGTGACCGGCACGCTCGTCGCAACGCGCGCCGCTGGCAAAGAGGCGAAAGTCAGGCTCTATCTTGGCGAGGAGATGGTTGAAGAGCAGGTCTTCAGAATAGAGAACGACGATTTTGAGAAAGAGTTCCGCTTCACGCACAAACCGGAGAGCCGTGGCGTGATCCAATACAGGCTTGAAATTGAAGAGATACCTGATGAGGAGTTCAAGGAGAACAACAAATGGACGCTAGACGTGGCAGTGTCTGACGACCGCACAAACGTGTTGCTTGTTGACTCGCGGCCGCGCTGGGAATTCCGTTATTTGCGGAATCTTTTCTACGGGCGCGATAAATCGGTGCATCTACAGGAATACCTGATCAAGCCGGACCGCGTGGCGGGGGTGGACGCGGGGCCGCTGCCAGCCGCTTCGGCGGGGCGTCCGTTTGGGGAGTCTGAGTCGAGCACGTATCCCTTGTCGCGCGAAGAGTGGCGAAAGTTCGCGGTGATAATCTTGGGAGATCTTAACGAATATGAGTTGCCTGCGGACGAAATCGAAAACATAAAATATTGCGTTGCAGAGCGTGGGGCGTTGCTTGTCATAATAGCAGGTCCGAATTCCATGCCGCACAAGATAAACAACGAGACTCTGCGTGAGCTGATGCCAGTGGTTTACGAGCCATCGAACAAGAACTTTTGGAAAGGCCCCGAGACGCGTTTCAGGCTCAAGCTGACGCCTGCCGGCAGGATTCATCAGGTTATGATGCAGTCGTCGTCGCAATCTGAAAACGAGGAGATCTGGGAACGGATTCAGACCTTGGATTGGCGCTACAGCGTCGAGGGCGTCAAGCCGGGCGCGGAAGTTCTGGCGTATGCCGTTGCCGATGACGGAATCGACGTCCAGGCGGCTGGCCTGGCGGTGAATGACTTTGCCGAGGATCCAGATGGCGCGGTTAAGAGGCTGGAGGAGATACGGCGGGAGCAGGCGAAGAATTCGCTTGTGGTCGCGCAGCAGTACGGCAAGGGCAAGGTGCTTATGCTCAACACGGATCAATCGTGGCGTCTGCGGTACAAAGTGGGCGACGTGCTCCACCATCAATTCTGGGGACAGGTTTTGCGTTGGGGCGCTGGCGAGAAGCTGCGCGCGGGCAATTCGTTCTTGAGGATCGGCACGGACCGCCTGCGTTATGCACCGGGAGATCCGGTGGTCGTCTATGCCAGGATTTCTGATGCTGAGTTCAATGCTATGAACAACCTTGAGCCGACAATCAAGCTGTATTCGGACGAGGCGGAGGTTGAGACTGTCACTTTGGAATACCGCGAAGGTTCGAACGGGTTCTACGAAGGCAAACTTAGCCCGCTCGCGGATCCGGGCAAGTACAGGATAGTTTTCGAGAGCGGGCAAGCGAGGGATGCTCTTGGGGGAGAGTATCCCGAGGGGATCGAGACACACTTTGTAGTGGTCGCCGCCGGGAGGCCGGCTGAGTTCGTGAACATCACGGCGTCGAAGGCAATGCCGCTTCGCATGGCGGAGGCTTCTGGCGGAAAGGTCGTCGGGCCGGCGGATATTGAAGAGTTGCAGGGATCATTTGGCGGGGGCAACCGCGTCGTGGTCGAACGCACGGAGAAGACGCTGTGGAACTCGTGGATACTTTATGCGGCCGTAATAGGGCTGCTCACTGCGGAATGGATTGTGAGGAAGCGCCATGGAGTTGCGTAATATGAGTATGCTCAACCATGCTCGAAGGCGCATCATCTCCATAGTCCTCGCGCGCGGGCTGCTCGCGGTGTTGGCGGCGGCTCTTATATCAGTGCTTTTGATAATGGCGGTTGACGCCATGACTATGATGTTCACGGCGGGGCCCCGCTGGGTCATGTGGGGATGCGGCGTATTCGCGACGTGCGTCACCGCGTACTTCGCGCTTGTGCGTCCGCTCGCGCACCCGTTCACGCCGGCGCGCATTGCGCTGCTGATCGAGCAGAACCACCTGGAGATCGAAGAGCGGCTTTCGACGGTCGTTGAACTGCTGTCGCATCCAGAGGCGCAGGGCGACGGGTCGGCGCAGTTGTTGTCGGTGCTGACGAAGCAGGCGCTCTTAGATGCGAAGGGCGTTTCGCCGGAGTCTGAATTCACAACTCGGACGATAAAGCCGAAATTCGCCGCGGCCGCGTGCGCCGCGGGGGTGTTGTTTTTGCTGTTCGTGATCTGGCCGAAAGCGACGGCGAGGCTGTTTGTCAGAGCGGTCGTGCCTTCGGCGGAGGTTGGCAACGTATATGCGGATTACCTGCGGGTAGAGCCGGGCGACGTTGTGTTGCTTAAAGGAATGCCGCTTCAGGTAGACGTGCGGGCGAGCGCGGATTTGAATAGCGACGCCTATATGCGTGTCGAGACCACGGCAGGTGGCGGAACGCGCGAAGTGTCCGAGCGCATGCGGCTGGTGGCTGACGAAGACCCGGGCGAGGGAAGGCGTGAGAAGCGGAAGCTAGGCTACGTGCACAACTTCCATGCGGTCGAAGAGTCGTTCCGCTATCGCGTGATGTGCGGCGGTGCATTGACGCGGTTTTACAGGGTCACAGTTTTGCCAACGCCGGCTTGCAAGAGCATTGAAATCAAGAGCATCTTCCCCGAGTACACGGGTATGGAGCCGGCGACGAACAAATTCGGCGTCATGGAAATCAGCTCGATTGCCGGGACGCGCATCGAGATGGAAATCGAACCGGAGCGCGAGATGAAGGCGCGTCTAGTGCTCGCGGATGGCGAACATGAATCGGAGAAAAAGGGCAGGGGAAAAGTTGGTTGGGCTTTCACGCTTGGCGACGCCGTGGCGGGAGAATGGCGCATCGCCCTTGCCGATGCCAACGGCTACACAAACGCGGCGGTGTCGTACCCGGTGCGCGTCACCAAAGACCGCAGGCCTGAAGTGGCTCTTGTGTTGCCGGAAGAGCGTGTTTTCACGTTGCCGCCGTATGCGACGCTGCCACTGGAGTACATTGCGGCTGATGACTTCGGGTTTTCGGCGCAAGAACTGCATTTCAGCATAGACGACGGGCACTTTGAAAAAGTTGCGGATGCGGCTTCGTCGCAAATTGAGACGGGTGCATGGCGTGGCAACGCCATGATCGATTTGGCTAAGATAAAGACCGACGGGGTGGCGTTGTTGAAATTCGTGATCGTAGTGCGCGACAACCTTCCTCCCGAACTGGGCGGCCCGCAGGAGGCGCGCAGCGAAGTGGTGGAAGTGAGGATAGACCGCGGTGCCAAGAGCTTGGGAACGCAGTTGATGGAGCAGGAATTCAGGGACATTGATGAGGCGATGGCTGAGCTTAAGGCCGAGCTGGCAAAGGCGCGCGAAAAGGCTGCTGCGGCGACGAGGGAGGCGCAAGCCAAAGCGGACGAAAAGGCATTGGAGGCGTTGGCCGGTGCCAAAGAGGATGTTGCGGCTGCGGAGGAAAAGATAGAGGAGATGATTGAAGAGGCTCAGGAAAGCCTCCTGAAAGGATTGCTTCCCAAATTGGAGCGGCTGCGCGAAGACGAAGTGAAGAGCGCCGTTGAACAGGTAGATGAGGCGATGCTTGCGGACAGCGAAAAGAGGCGGGAAGAGACCTCGCAGCTGCAGAAAGAACTGGAGGATGCGGCTAAGAAGGTCGATGAATTTGCAAAAGAGATAGAGGAGGTGAAGACCGAGATCCGTGACTTGATGAAAATGTCGGAGCTTGCCGAACGTCAGGACGCGCTTGCGGAGAAGGCGAAGCCTGAAGAGATGACGCGTGCCGAGATGGAGCAGTGGAAGAACGAGCAAAAGGCGCTTGAGGCGGAGCTGGGGCAGATCAAGGTCGACGGGGCGTTTGAGCCCGCGCGGAAGGAGGCTCAACAGGTTGCCGCCGAGATTGAAAGCTTGGGTGAGGAGCAGAAAAAGCTCGAAGATATCGCGACGCGACTCGCCAATGAGCAGACACGCGCGGCCGCTTCGGAAGAGCTTGCAAAAATGACGCCGGAAATGGCCCCGGAAGCATCCCCCGAAGAGCGTGCGGCGAAGCTCCAGAAAGAGATTGCTGAGAAAACGCAGGACATAAACGAACGCATAGCGGATCTGGCGGAAGAGCTCAGGGCGCTTGAAGAAATGCTCGCCGGTGCCGAAGCTAAGGCGGGCGAAGAAGCAGAGGCTCAGGCTGGTGAAGAGACCCAAACGCAAGCAAAGGAACGCGAAGAGGCACAGACACAGACTGGAGAAGAAGCGAAGTCCGGTGAAGAAGCCCAGGCCGAAGCGGCTAAGGAAGCGGAAGCGCAAGCTCAAGCTGCCAAGGATGCACAAGCACGGGCTGAGGCCGCTGCGGCGCTTGAGGAAGCGCGGGAGGATGCTGGAATATTTGCAGATGAGCTGAAATCGGCGGCGGAAGAAATGGCACGCGCGGAGGACTCGACAGAGAAGTCGGCCGAACAACTCAAATCGGCGGCGGAAAACCGTGCGGAAGGGTTGGAAAAGGAGTCGGTAGCCAAGGCGGCGAAAGAGGCTGCGGACAAAACCGAAACAGAAGCAAAGACTGCGGCTGCGGAAGAAGCCGCGAAAAAGGCCGCGGCGGCGGCACAAGAAGCGGCTGCGAAAGCTGAAATGGCTGCAAAGGCGGCTGAAGCGGCAAAAGAGGCGGCGGCAAAAGAAGCAGAGGCCAGAAAAGAAGCTGCGATTGCACGGGAAGCTTTGGACAAAGCGGAAGAGGCGAGTGAAGAATCTGTCATGACCCAAGACGAGACTCAAAAAGCTATTGCGGAGGCAGAAAAAGCCGCAAAAGAAGCGGCTGCCCAGGTAGAGAAGGCAGCCCAGGATGTCGCTGCCAAAAACGCCGCCGTTGAGGCCGCTGCGTCGAAAGAACCCGAGGCGAAAAAAGCTGCTGACCAACGAACTTCGGAAGAAGCCGCAGCTGCCAAGGAGGCGGAAGCAAAGGCTGAGACGGCCAAGGCCGAAGCTGCGGTGGCTGAAGCTGAGGCCAAAGAGGCCCTTGCCAAAGCGGAAGCAGCTAAGACAGAAGCGGAGAAGGCTGCTGCGGATGCTTTAGCTGCGGCTGAAGAAGCGGTGAAAAAGGCTGAAGAAGCCACCAATGCCGCAGAAACAGCGAAGGAAGCCTGGGCTAAAAAGGCTGCTGACACCGGCACGCCGGAAGAAGCCGTGGCGGCCAAGGAGGCGGAAGCTAAGGCTGAGACGGCGAAGGCCGAGGCTGCGAAGGCTGAAGCGGAGGCCAAAGAGGCTCTTGCCAAAGCGGAAACGGCCAAGGCTGAAGCCGAAAAGGCTGCTGCCGAAGCTGTAGAAGCCGCTGCCAAAGAAGCGGCTGCAAAGGCCGAAGAGGCTGCAAAGGCTGCAGAAGCCGCGAAGGAAGCCGCCGAAAAAGAAGCCCGGGATAAAGCCGCGGAAGTTGAGGCTGGAGCGGCCAAGGTCGAAGAGGCGCAGGCAGCGGAAGCCGCTGCGAAAGAGGCCGCGGAGGCAGCCAAGGAAATCGCTGATAAAGCTGAAGAAGAGGCAAGAAAGGCGGCGGAGGAAGCAGAGAAGGCAGCAATTGCCGAAGCGGATGCAAAGGTTGAGGCAGACGCGGCAATGGCAGAAAAAGCAGACTCCGAAGCGATAGCCGCAGAGAGCGAAAAAGACAAGGCCGCCGCTGAAGAGGAAGCTAAATCAAACCTCGAAGATTCAGTGGAGGAAATGAAATCCGCCACCGAGAGCATGGAAAAAGCAGCCGAGGCGATTAAGAAAGCGGAGGGGAAAGCAGCTGGCCTTACCGAAAAGCTTGATGAGATGGCGCGCGAAGCGGCGGAGCGCGCGAAAGAAGCAATGCAGGCAGCTGTGGAAAAAGCCGACGCAGCCATGGATGAACAAGAGGCCGCCGCCGAGAAAGCCGCCGCTGAAAAGGCCGCTTCTGAAAAAGCCGCCGCCGAGAAATCGAGTTCGGAAGAAGCACCCTTTGAACAAGCGGAATCTGGACAAGCTAAGCCAGAGTCAGGTGAGTCCGAACAGGCGGAGCCGGAACAGGGCAGTGAGGCGCAATCTGAAAAGACAGATTCGGAGAAATCTGGATCCAAGGCTTCAGATTCTGAGCAGGAGAAGTCGGGCAAGGGCGGTGGGGCGCAATCCGAAAAAACAGATCCTGAGAAATCTGAGTCACAGGACGGCGAGTCTGAACAGAAGAAATCTGGCAAGGGCGAAAAGGCCCAATCTGAAGAAAATCAAGGCGGGAAAAAGCAGAACGAATCCACGGAACCTGCTGGTGGCGGGGGCGGGGGAAGCCGCGATGAGGACGAGGAGAAGAAAGAGCCGACTGCTGCCGATGAGATGAGGGACAAAGCTGAAGAGGCCGCTGAAGAGATGCGTAATTTGGCCGACATGCTCGCGAAGCAGAAGGGCTATCCCGAAGTGCCGGATCCGTTGGAGCCGGGGCGCAAAAGCGAAAAATCAGAATCGGGGGAACCTTCGGACAAGACAGACGAGGAGGGGATTTCAGAGGAAGATGATCTTCGCGGCTTTGAGATGCCGGAGTGGCTCAGGAGGGCTGGTTTCCGCAGAGGCGATTGGTTCAGGATCAAGGGAGGCATGCCTCCCGGAGAGTTCGAGGACGCGCTCAAGGCGGTGTCGCCGGAATACCGCGAGCTCGTGCGGTCGTACTTCCTCGAGCTTGCCCGTGAGAATGAGAACAAGTAGCTTTGATGGGGGGACTATGAAATATGGTTTGAAGATTGCTTTCGTTGCTGCCATGGCGTTGTCGGCGGCCATTTTGCCGAGGCGGATTTTTGCGCAGGGCGGTGCCGATTCCGAATCCGAGGATCCGGTCGACAAATCTGTTGAGGCTGCGCTGGCGTATCTTGCGGAGGTTCAGAATCCGAACGGTTCATATCCAGAGCAGTACGGAGGTTCCGGGGCGATATCTGCATTGGCCGGCATGGCGTTTCTTGCCAAGGGGTACACACCAGGCGACGCACGTTACGGCCATGTAATCACGAATTCCATCAACTACATACTGGAAATAGCCAACGCGAACGGATATTTCGGTACAAAGCAGAATGACAACGGGCAGATGTACGTGCACAGTATCTGCACCCTCTTTCTCTCGGAAGTGTCGGGCATGGTCGAACCGGCTTTGCAGGACAGACTGGACGAAGTTCTGCCCAAAGCTGTGAAGATATTGCTTGATGCGCAAAATGTCCGGAAACAGCCGCAGTTTGCCGGCGGCTGGCGTTACCAGCCGAACTCCAGCGACAGCGACATGTCGTGCTCCGGCTGGGCGCTGATGGCGTTGCGTTCATGCAGCCTCAACGGCGGCCAGGTGCCTGACGACGCGATCGACCGCGCAGTTGAGTACGTTAAGCGTCACCAGGAGACTCAACAGGGGTTCTTCATGTACCAGCCTGGTAACACCTCAAGTCAGTTCACATTGACAGGCGCGGGCATTCTGTGTCTTGAGCTTTGCGGACGGCACAACGATCCGGCGTCTTTGCACGCGGCGCGGTATCTTTTGAACAACTACACAAAGCTTGAAAACCAGGCGAACCAGTATTACGGCATGTATTACACCGCGCAGGGGCTATTCCAGATAGGCGGCGAATCATGGAAGGCATTTTCGGAGTGGATGTACCGCGTCTGGATCCCGAAGCAGCGGCCTGACGGATCATGGAAGGGCGCAAGCAACGAACAGAGCGCCCCGTATGCCACCTCGCTTATGGTGCTTGCCTTCACTGTTCCATACCGCCAGTTGCCGATATACCAGCGCGATGAAACAGTGGATGAAGAGTGAGCCGGGAAGGGTGTAGGGTATAGGGTGTAGACGCTAATGACTTGCACGCATTCAGATCGTTTTTATTAATGGAAGTATTCCGCAAGTAGGGTCTCGGCCTCGTCATTCCAACCTGAGCTCCAGCGGACGCCGCGCGGCACCTTGACGAACAGCCGACGCGCTGCGAGCTGACGACTTCCTGGCCGGGATACTAGCCGGTCGAGCCAGTGGCTGGGCAAGCGGCGCAGTTCCTCGATGAGGAGGTCTAGCAGGTCGAGCGGTTCCTCAACCTCTGGGGCGAGTACGAATTGCCAAAGAATGTGCGGTTCGTTGCAGACGCAACGGCGTATGATACTAGTCAGCGCATTGCGCTGGCTGAAGAGATCGGAACCTGCCAAGATCAGCGCTTGGCGGTTTGACGAAGCCTGCACGGAAGGCGGCTGGACGCCAGCCTCAATGCGGAGGACCGTCCTGCTTGGAAAGAGATCAGGCAATCGCGTTCCAACGAAACGGCGTGTTGGAGAATCAAACCCACCGAGTGTTTCAGCGGCCCATTCTTCGATTTCGGCGAGTTGGCGGGTGCTAAGCTTATCAGTGGCTGTAACGCGATACGGTGGCGGACGCTGCGCTTTGAGTCCCAGTTCGTTGGCGCGGTCGCGCAATTCCGTGCCAGGTAGCAAGAGGGTGGGAAGAAACTGTGGGTGGATGCGACCTCCGAACCGGGCGAGCCAGTTCAGAGAGCGTCGCGCATCGTCGGTATCCTGGCCAGGGAGCCCATACATGAAGTCGAGTGTCGGGCGGATGCCGTGACGGAGCAGAGCCTCGATGCCTCGGAGTACTAGCTCTTCGCGGAGCGGGCGGTGGACGATGGCCAGCACATGCGAATCTGTGCTCTGGATGCCGACTTCCGCCTCAACAACGCCAGCTTCCGCAAGGCGGGCCGCTTGCTCGTCAGTTAGCGTGTCGGCGCGGATTTCCACGAAGAATGCGATTGCCCGATCCGAGTTTTCCCGGGCGATTGCTTCGATGACGGCGTCGAAGTGTGGATGTGCGTTGAATGTGGGGTCGACCAGTCGGATTTCGCGTGCGCCGCGTTCGCGGAGGATGCGGATGCGGCGGCTGACTTCGTCCGGAGGCAGGCAGGAGAGCGTTGTACGGCGTAAGTTGTAGCAGCAGAATGCGCAGTGCAGGGGGCATCCTCGGCTGGTCTCCAAATATGCCATGCCCGCAGCGTCAGGCCGGTTTGTTGCATCATCTGCGCTGGGCAGCAATTCTATGAGAGGACGCAGTGGGCGCGGTTGCTTACCTTCTCGTCTGCTGCCTTTTACCGTCCGCCAAGCCACGCCGCGATAATCAGGCGTATGGCCGGTGCGGAAATGTAGGAGAATGTCGGGGAAAACGGGCTCCCCTTCGCCGATGACGAGGACGTCCCACACGGCGAGTTTTGTTGGGGAGTCGGTTAGAAGCGGGTGGTCAAGTGCGATATCGGGGCCTCCGAGAACAGCGCGCAGCCCTGGTATTCTACGCTTGAGCTTCCTTAGCAGCGCAATGGTGCGTTCAATGTTCCAGAGGTAGCAAGTGGCGGAGATTACGTCCGGAGCCGCTTCGGCTATGCTGTCAATGAGTGCGGCGTCTGAGGCTTCATCCTGGTTTTTCGGCGTGGGGGAAACAGTCCAATACGTGGCTTCGTCGGAGGCGGCCAGCGAGGCTCCTAAGCAGGCGGCCGCGGACATTGTGTTCTCGCCAGGCGAATCAAAGTCAGGATCTAGACGTGGAAGCTGAAGGAAGATGAGTTTCACGCGACGATCGTAATATGTTTGCAGGAGCTATTCCACCTCGCAGTGGCCGAGGTCGCCGCATGAAATTATGCGATCACGGCTGTTCAAGCGCGGTGTCTTTCAGCTCCATTGTGACGCCGGTCTCGGAGAGTTCGGCCGCCTTGAGCGAGAGCGATTGCGAGAGCTTTGCCACTATTCCGTAGTAGACGAGGTCGTCTTTAACGATGATGTCCACGGTGAGCGCGACTTTCGAGCCCTTCGCAGTGTAGCCGCCTGTCTCATCGAGAAGCGCCTTGACGGCGCGCTCAATTGTCTTTTCGTATTCACGTCTGTACTGTGATGGCGATTGGGGGCACTCCAGGGAGGCCTTTTTAACGTCACCTGAATAAAACACAAGCGATATGTCAGATTTTTTTAGGTTGAACTCGAACCTGCAGTCTAGTTCAACTAACTCCGGCTCCTCTGGCAAGGCGGGATCCTGCGCATCTTCCGGAATCACTTCTTCAGGCGGGATTTCCTCTGGTGGCTTCACTGGGGGCGCCTCTTTCTCCAGCCGCTCTTTCTCAATTGATTCCATAAGCGACTTTACCTTAAGCATTATCTTTTCGTTCGTGCTGGGGAAAAGCTCCACATGCTGCCTGTCCGCATTAGGGGGCCTGGCCGCCCCGGCATCGCCCCAGAGCACGGTGTCGCGCTCCGCTGTCCAAACCGCAGATACCTTTTCAGTGTACAGTCCGGTGGCGCCTTCTAGGTCTGGAAGTTTTTTCTCGGCGGCGATCAACTCCTTCATTTCGCCAAATACTTCATCCACGATTGCATGCTGGCGCGATTGTGCCATACGCCCGCGGTCGAACAGCGCGGCGATTCCGGCGTCGAGTTTTTTCTCCGTCTCTTCCATCAGCGGTTGTTCTGCGGCCGTCTTGGCAAAAGGTTCCAGCTCAGCGAGAGTACGCCACTCTTTGACGGCCTTGCGGTAGTCCGTCTGAGCATAGACAGTGTCTACTAGTCCACCCGATGGGAACCACGTTCCCGCTTTGATCCCGGCGAAGTGTTTAGTCATCTGGCGGTCGGCGCATTCATCGCGGACGGCTCCCACCTCGGGAAGGAGAACGTTCCTGACGCGCTTCTCGATCGCCGTCTTGATCTGCCCTTCATCAACCGCCTTTTCCGCGAATGCCCTGAACGCTGCGCGCTCCTCCTCTGGCATGAGAGATTCGCTCCTTGCGAGGGCTTCCTTGCCCAGCCTTTGCTCAAGCGCCGGGGCGAAGGATTTCATGGAATCATCCACCTTCTTGTGCGCTTTCGGATTCGCTTCGACCTCTTTTAGTATTTCGGCAGTGTCGATCTTGACCTCGGTGTCTTCAACGACCCGCGCCACCTTCCCCGCAGCACGTGTGTCGGCCGCCTTGGGGACCGCGGCAATAACCGACGGGAATATGCCGTATGCCACACGTCCCGCTTCCTTGTGGCGGGGTGCGGACTCTGCCACGAAGGAGGATATGCCGGCTTCAAGCTTCTTGCCGATTACTTCAGGTGCCCACCCTTCGACGGGCAGGTTGTCGAGGTGCGAGCGCTGCTCGGCCCGCTGGGCCTCTGCGGCGTCCAGCATAGGCTTTACGATGTTGCCGGAGATGAACGCCATGTTTTCCTTGAACACGGGCTTCGCCTGCGCTTGTGCGATGCGCGCCGTCATGATCTCCGACAAATTCGCCAACGGCGTCTCCTCGAATTCCTTTTCCGTGGGTTGTATGCGCGCCACCAGCTGCTCCGACTGCTCTTTGCAGACGCGCGTTCTCGCCGAGCCAAAAGCATCGGGGTAGGTGCGCTTAACCGTTTCGGATAGCTTCTCTGAAGGCAGCTCGATAGCATCCGCCAAAAAATCCTTACCGAAGACTGCGTCTCGTCCTGCATCGCCCGCCAGTCGGTCGAGGTATTTACCAGCCTCTTCGCGGTAACGGTTGGCGATGCCGTCGCGGAAATTCTTTTCGAGTTTGCCGCGGGCTTCGTCGGGATCGACGTACGTTCCGGGATTGGACTCCATCGCCGTGAAGAGGGATCCTGAGTCCGGCTCGGAGGAGAGCACATCGGCCTGGAGCTTTTCGAGGATCAGGCTTGCCGCTAGTTCGGCGGTGCTGCGGTCGAACTCCTCGACACCCGGTGCCGAGGCGGCCGTAGCGTTGAGTGTGGAGGTTATTATCAGAGCCGCGGCTATTGTTTTCAACGTTTTCATTTTAGTATTCCGGTGACATCATTCAGCCAGCATTGGCGTGCCGGCCTCGTTGCTAAGGTACGCCAGTGAATACCGGCGCAGCTCCTGCGCCAGTTCCGTCGCGAGCAGGAGCCGCTTGGATTCGTCGGACCGCTGGAATTCCACTAGAAGCTCTGCCACTACGGGGTCTTTGATCATGCCGGGGTTGAGAGTCCAGTAACGTTGGAGGAGCGACGCACTGAGTATCTGAACGCCTTCGACTTCCTCGCGCAGGCCGGAGACACCGGAATCAATCCGCGCCCCAAGCCATTTCCTGTTCTCGTGCTCCAGCTCTTCCTCGGGGATCCCGGCCATATCCAGCACGCTGTTCCACCATTCGCGGCGCAGGGCGAGCATGTCGGAATAATCGGAGGCGGCGTTGGTGGCGCCGTTCGAGAAGGCGGCTCGCAGAGTGGGCGTTTGGGTCAGCTTGCCCTGCTCGATGTATGCCGAGGGGTCGTAGACGACCGTGCCGTCTTCGTCTATTGTGAGCAGCGTGTTCAGACCATAGCGTATCCCGTAGTTGCCCTCCACCTTCTCGATGGCGGAGACTAGCTTCTGCTTTTGCAGTTCGAGGTGCTGCTCATCCTGCTCGCGCGTCGACTTGGTCTTGAACATGAAATACGCGATCATGAAGATCATCATGATCGCGTACGAAATCTGCAGCATGAGCCCCTGGAGCTCATCCACGCTCAGCGTGGTGGGGCTATCGTTGTCATGCCCGAGGAATTTGCGCAGCCGTGTTTTAGTGCTTTTTTCCAAACCCGCCTCCTATCAGCTCAAACATTGAACGCCGATTTGATTTTCTCAAGGAGCGTCTCCGCCTTCTCGGCCCGTCCTTGGTTTTCCCTGGCTTCGCGCTCGGCGGCGCTCTTCTCGCCCTCCACCTTGGCAAGTTCGGAAGCTATGCGGTCGTTTTCTGCCCGAAGAGCGTCGTGGCGCTTGTTGAACGATTCCTCAGCTGCTTTCATCTTCTCCAACAGCTCTTCGATCTGCTTGCGGCGGCCTTCGCTTTCGCCCTGCAGTTCCGCGACCTTTCCGCGTAGAATCCCGGACGCGGTTCTCTCGGCGCCGATGCCGCTTACCAGCGTGGCGTTTTCCGCCGCGAGCTTTTCCGCTGCGGCTGCGAAATTCTCCTGAGCCGACTGCATGCCAGAGAGGAGGCTTGTCAAAAAACCGAGAAGACGGGTGGTTTCAGACATATTGACATCGAGTTTGGCCTGACGTTCCTGGAATGCGGCTTCCATGCGTTCCTGGCGGGACGCGAGCTGTGCGGATGACTTCTCCATCTCGGTTATGAACGACTTGGCGGAGGCGGTGAGTTCGCGTGATAGAATGTCTCCGACGTTTTTGCCGACGCTGCCGAGTTCCTGCAAACCTGAGTGTGCGCGTGCGATTGAATCGTTTAGCGCGGTGAGATGGTCGCGGTTGCCGTCCCAGACGTCGCATAGCCCTGCCGCGGATTCCGTGAGCTTGCCGAGCACCTGCAGGATATCCTCGTCCTCGTGCTCGGATCCCTGCAGCCCTTGCAGCACATCGAGCACAAGCGGACGGAGTATACCGTGGTCGAATATGAAAACCCACGCCACTGCCACCAATGTTGAGAATAGGGCAGTGTGGAGGCACATCATCAAATGTCCCATCGTGATGCTGTCCATCTGGAAAAAACCGATGATGATGATTCCCCACAGCGTGCCTATCAGCCCCAGCGCGATGTTGAGCTGGTCATAGCCTTTAAAGAATGGGAACGACTCCGGATCCTGCTGATTGCCGGCAATCACCCTCCCCAGACCGAGTGTAATCAGCAAAAAGCCGAGGAACGGGATGAACGTCGCAACGCACGAATAGTCAACCGCGCTCCAGTCGAGCCATGGGATAATGCCGGGGCAGGTCGCCGGCACGAGCGCCGCATCGCCGCCGCTCGCGTTGAAAGCCATCCACCATCTCGCGACGGCGGAGACGTTGTTGACAAAAGCCAGACCGGACAAAACCGTCAGACCGGCGAATAAAAACGCGTAGGCATAGGCTCTTGTTTTCGCTTTCATATTGCAGTGCCCGCCATGCTGTCCGAGGTTGTGTTTTGCAGGTTCATGAATCTTCCTTGTTTGGTTTCAACATGGCATTGGATCTCAGTTGCCGGAGCATCCTCCGCCATCCTTAATTGCATATTCCAAAAACTCTGTCAATTGTAAAACATCGCCCGTGGTAAAGAAAGCAAAATCAGCAGGACTTTCCCCATTTTCCCCTCGGCGTATTGCTTAATAGCAGAGAGTCATAACCAGCGGTTGAATAGCAGAGAGTCATAACCAGTGGTCTGCCTTTGACATGGTGTTATATGCCTGCGGCACACGGTGCGTACAAACCCCTAAAAAAAACATTTAGTCATGCCGAAAGGTACGGTGGCAGGGTTCCAACACAGCCAC
>JALHHX010000268.1 GCA_022837245.1 Lentisphaerota bacterium | reverse complement strand
GTTCGCACGCCACGCACATAAGAGGTCGCACTGGGCCCCAAACCGTAGAAGTCGCCGCCACGCCAGTAATTGACGTTGTGCTGGCAAGCATGAGAGGGCAGGTCTGCTGTTTGGGACAGGCGGCTTAAGGCCCGATCGCAGGCAAAGTTGGCGATTTCGTATTGCTTGAAGCTAGCGTTGGTGGACTGTTCGAGCAGTTCTTCATACATGGCGCATGCCAGGTCTTCGTCTGCCGCTGTCGGGCAAGTCTCAAGTTGCTGGTAGAGCAGCGTATCTTCTTCGTAGATCACCTCGTAACAGGAGAGGTGTTCGCTGCCCAGGGCAAAGGCCTCGTGTAAGGTTTCGCGCCAGGCTTCAAGCGTTTGGCCGGGGATGGCAAACATGAGATCCAAGTTCAGGTTGTCGAAGCCGGCCTTACGAAGGAGATCAAAGGACTGGAAAATCTCGCGGCGAGTATGAACCCGTCCTAAGCGCTGCAGCAACGCTTCGTTGAACGATTGCACGCCCAGAGAAAAACGATTTACACCGGCGTCGCGCAGCAGTTTTGCCTTTTCGAGGCATATAGTTGCGGGGTTGCATTCTACCGTCCATTCAGTTGTCTTGCCCAAGCCAAGCCGATCCCACGCACGCAGGATTCTCTGCCATTGCCGCGAATCCAAAAGCGAAGGGGTGCCCCCCCCGAAATAAATCGTGCGCGGGCGCAAATCATGCGCGATTCGTTCCAACTCAAGTATGAGCGCCCCAACGTAGCGCTCAATCAGTTCGCCCTTGGCTGGCTCGGAGTAAAAGGCGCAATAAGCACATTTCTGCACGCAGAAGGGAACATGAACATAAAGACCCGCTACCGGTTCGGCATCCAACCGAGTCATGATACGAACTCCCTCTCCGAACGCAGATGCCAATTCCCAGGTCGACCGTTCGGCTTAAGCTTATTCAACTTGGAGGGCTTGCTCGAGAAACTGGGGCAAATGGTTCAAAATCGCCGCTTCGCTGACGAGCAATGTCACGCCTCCCATTTGGGTAGCCTCCTGCCATTCCGCGTCATTCTCACCACAGAAGGCTACAACAGGCAGATGGCGAGTAGCCGGGTTTTGCTTAAGGCGGGCCAGTGCGGGGCACACGTTATTCTGCTTAGATTTCAGGTCGGCCAAGACCAGCATCGGCTTGGCCTGTTCAGCACACTCCACAAGTTGATCCGCATTCACAATGACCTGAACGCGATAATTCAAGTCTTGCAGCCGATTCACAAGCTGACTGCCTGGCAGCAGCCGCTCATAAAACACAAGCGCAAGAGGTTGCGTCATGAGCTTAGCTTGGAATAACCAAACGCAGAATGCAAGGAATTCGCATGGGTATCCGCGGAGTGCATCTTGACACTGTCCTTAGTTGGAGGCCCAAAGCTCGTCCCAGGGGTGGTTGCGGCGGGCTTCATCGAGCGCGCAGAGGTTGCGGAGCCCGGTTGGGGTCCAGAACTGCCCGCAACGTTTGAAGCGGGTTTGCTTCTGCCGACAAGCCGATTCGACCGCGCCAGAGCCGATCGGCCATCCGCGGCGGGCCATCCGCTGGTAGTGCACCCGTTCCGCATGGCTTTGAAAGGAGTTCTGCTCCCGCCGAATGATCTCGCCAACTTCGCCCCGGGGGTGCCGAAACCGCGCCATCTGGCGCAGGGCTTTTTGTTCTTGGCCCCGGCGCAGTTTATGCCGCAGGGGTTTGACCCCGCGTGAAAGCGCCGGTTGGGTTTCGCCGCGTAAGGCGCGTCCCAAGCTCCACAGGTGCTGGCTGCCGTGATAGAAATCCAAGAGTTCCAGCGCCTTCGGCCACCGATCCTTTTTGAGGTTCCACACCCATTCGGCTCCATCGCCTAAGAACCGCACGTTCCGGGCACGTCCCAGCCCTTCTCGCGGGGCTTCCCAGTGCCGCCGCTGACCCAACCCCATCGCCGGGTCCTGCCAACT
>JALHHX010000267.1 GCA_022837245.1 Lentisphaerota bacterium | reverse complement strand
ACCAACCTCGCTGACTATGACGACCCGAATACGGTAAAGGTCGTGGTCAATGCCGCAGGACGCGCCCTTTACTTTTCCCGACGCACGATTCCTTATGTGCGTGAGACCGCGGCGGCTCCGCCACGCGAACAGTTGGCGGCGTTTCCTTTTCTGAAGCACCTGGGCATTTATGGGTATCGGCGCGACACGCTGCTGCGACTGGTAAGCCTCCCCATCTCCCCACTTGAAAGAGCCGAAAAGCTGGAACAGTTGCGCGCCCTCGAAAACGGCATTCCCATTGCGGTGGTGCAAGTGACTCATGATAGCGCAGGCGTGGATGTGCCGGCGGATGTAGCGCGCGTGGAGCACCTTTTGGCCGGCCAGACGGCAGGCTGATTCCGCTTTTTCAATCCATGACCTATTCCGACGCCATCCATTTCCTGTATAACCTCCGCTGGTTTGGCGCCAAGTTGGGGCTGGAAAACACCTTCAAGCTAGCCGCACTGGCGGGCAATCCGCAGCACCGCCTGCGCTTCATCCACGTCGCCGGCACCAACGGCAAAGGTTCCACCTGCGCCATGCTGGAGAGCATCTATCGCGCAGCGGGGTTACGCGTCGGCCTGTTTACCTCGCCGCACCTGGTCGCGTTTGGCGAACGGATTCAAGTCAACCGCCACCTTATCTCCGAAGCTGACATTGCACGCCTGGCCACCGAGTTGCAATCGTTACTGCGCCAAGGCTGGCCTGCTGCCTCGACCGCCCCACGCACCGCCAACCCTGCCCCCAAAACCGACCACCCGACCTTCTTCGAAGTGGTCACCCTGATGGCCTTATGCTACTTCGCCGAGCGCCAGTGCGACCTGGTGATTTGGGAAACCGGCCTGGGCGGGCGGTTTGACTCCACCAACATCGTCACCCCTCTCGCCAGCGTCATCACCAACATCCAATTCGACCACCAGAAATGGCTGGGCGAAACCTTGGCCAGCATTGCCGCCGAAAAGGCGGGCATCATCAAACCCGGAATTCCCGTTATCACAGCGGCGGAAGGCACTGAGCCTCTCCGCGTTATTGAGCAAACCGCCCGCCGGTTGCAAGCCCCGCTTACGACCCTGACGCCTGCTCATGCGCTCCATCCGCCACTGGACATCCTCTCGCTGCCACTATCCGGCCGGCATCAGCGCCTGAATGCCGCCGTGGCCGTGGCCACCGTGCGCGCGCTCGCCGCACACTTTCCTGTGAGCGATGAACTCATCCGCGCCGGATTATCCCAAGTTCAATGGGCCGGACGGCTCCAACTCCTGACGCGCCCGGATGGGCAAAAGGTCTTGCTTGACGGCGCGCACAATGTTGGCGGCGCAGAAATCCTGACCACCGCAGTAAAGGAATACTTTCCGTCCGCTCGCATTACCCTGGTGCTCGGCATCTTGCGCGACAAAGACTGGCCCGGCATGTGCGAAATTCTCGCGCCGCTGGCCGCGCGCATCCTGCCAGTGCCGGTTCCCAGCGAGCGCAGCGCCGCACCGGAAGAACTCGCTGCACTCTGCCGGCGCATTAATCCCCATGCCCAAACCAGCCCGCATCCCTCGCTGCGCTCAGCACTGGCGCAAACCACGCCCACCGATTTCGTAATTATCGCCGGCTCTCTTTATCTCATCGGAGAAGCCTTGGAACTGCTGCATTTCTCCCCGGCAACGGCAACCCCAGAGCGTGGGTTAAACGAGTGGGACCAGCCAACCGCGCCTCCCCTGCCCTGCCTCCCGACGGCGTCCTGATCCGAAGCCCGGCATATTGCCAACTCCCCCTCCGGTTGCCATATGGATGTATTTCGCTTTTCCGAAAGCACGCACCTCAACCGCGCAAATGCGGCCGGTTCTCTTGACGGCGGTATTTTTCTGATTAGACTTCTTTCCAAGCCCAACGCCGGGCCGTTCCGGTAGGCCGAGGGTGGTGGCCGATGAACCTTATTACGAACCTTTTTCAG
>JALHHX010000266.1 GCA_022837245.1 Lentisphaerota bacterium | reverse complement strand
CCCCCTATTTTCCCCTGGCGCGGAAAATGCCCCGCATTTTTCGTGTGCAGGCTCGGGGTGGGAAGCGGAGGGGTTGGCGCCCCGCGTGCGCAAGCAGACGGGATGACATACCGCGTAGCGCACGAGCGCCCGGCGGGGCGCGAGTAGGTCCGAGGCCCGCGCCAGCGGGCCGAGGTAGGAGCATCCGTCATCGAGCATTCGGATCAGGCTTCGCGGACATCTGTGCAACCATGCGTTCCGCTCGTGTGTCCTGATCCAAGAACTGACCGCTCTTGACTTCGCTGTAAGCCTGCCATGCCGAAGCGTACAGAGTGTGATTCTGAGGGTTCTTGTCGGGCCGCTGGTCCCAAGCTTGCGCGAAAGCCGCTTCGCTTGGACTGCTATAGGCATCCTCGAACTTGACAATCTTGATTCCCTTCTTTGCGTATTCTGCGATGTCCTTCTCACGTTGCAGTAGCTGCGCCTCGGTGAGTTCCGGCTTCTCGGGAAAACGTCCGACAACAGACCGGAACTTCAGAAGCGCCAAAGCCTTGCTCACATTCTGCAACTCCAACCCGTTGACGATCCGTTCGTAGCGTCTCGCGTCCCATGAATGGACAAGCGTCAGGGAGCCCTCGCCCGGCTCGTCACGCTCGAAGAAGTCGAGGTTGGCCTTGAGCGCCGGAGTCTCGATAAACCCACGTCCCGGAGCCTGTCCTTCGGGCCGGGTTCTGCCGGACTGTTTCTCCCTCGTCAAAAAGCCGCCGGAGCCCCATGTCTTCTCCATCTCCGCTTGCGTGCCGCCGACCGCGAAAAGATTCGTGCCCGCCTCGTCGTTCAACGTCAGCGCTCTTGCCTCGACGCCCATCCACGCCGGAGTCATGCGCGCAGCCAGCTTCTCGCACCCGGCAAGCGGAAACTCCAGGGACGCGGTCAGCCGCGCCAGACCGACGGCGGCGAGATCAAGGCAGCGCTGAGCAAGAAAGAGGTTGCCGTACCCCGGAGTCGTGGCGCACCAGTCGGACAAGTCGCAAAGCAGGGTCGCCTGCCGGTTCAGTTCTTCTCCGGGCGCCAGTTCTTGAACCACGGGAGCGGCGGCATCCAGTTGAATAGCCAGCCTGCGGCCGAACTCGCGGGCGGCAAGAGCTACCTTTGCCTGTTCGTCTGAACCCGGACGATGTTCGACGCTCCACTTGGACGGCATGCGCGGAGCTTGCCAATGATGTCGCCGCGCAACGCTCAACAGGCCGGAAAATCCGCCCTGCCGCAGGGCGGCCTCCAGACTGTGAATGCGATCCATCTCCGCCGTGTCATTTGCGCGGACGCAGAAGCAGAAGCCGACGAAAAAAATAAAGCTGGGAATAAACCTGTTCATGGCAACTCCGTGTAAAATTTGTCGAACTGGATTCGGTCTCTGAAGATCTTCCCGCGATTGCGGGGCGCCCCATACGAACCATTCCCATAGCCGGCCTGCAAGATCGCCGCATCCTGCGCCGCGCCGCCGACATCATGATTGAAGTCGTACAGGTCGATCACTTCTCCTATAGATTCGATACTCGTTACTACTAAGCCGCCAGTCTGCTTCACGATGTGATAACGCACCTGATGGGAGGGAAGCCTACCTCGGCCAATGGTCCCGTTCACATCGTCAATGAGATCTGGGAACCAGGTGTCAAAGGTTACCGTGTATGGCGCAACCCACGATGGGCTTTCACTTATGTGCGTAACATCGAAGAATGTAGTGGCCGAAGGAAAGTCGGCTTCTGAACCAACCGGCAAACTCGCAAAGTGGTTTGTGACAATAGGATAAACTGTCTGGTTATAATAAGCGGTAATGGGATCTTCGACTTGCGGAGCAGTCGCAACAAGATCAGCGAAAGATGTATCTTTGTTCCATGTGTATTCAGTCAATGTGGCATTCTCGACATCATCGAACATGGCTCCTGAATTATGTGTAAGCCACTCGGAAAAGTAGCCGGTAAA
>JALHHX010000265.1 GCA_022837245.1 Lentisphaerota bacterium | reverse complement strand
GACAACACGCTGCGGCTCCGCGTCCAGCCCGGGCCCGCCGTGGGAGCGCCATGCCGGCTGTCGCTGCAGCCCGCCACGGCCTGGCTCACGTTCAGCAACCGCGCCGTCACGGTCGCCAAAGGCGCCGCACGGAGCATCCATCTTTATCACCCGCTCTGCGAAAACCTGATTTTCGTCTCCGGCCAAATGCCGGTGGACGGCACGAACTACACTGACGAGGTCACCGTGCATAACCCCGCCGGGTTGTTCGCCGGGTTTTTCCGCGAGGCCCTCATCCGCCGGGGCATTGCGGTCGCGGGCCGGGCGCGCAGCGTCAACTGGCTGGACCGGGAAGCCCGGCCGGTGGACTACGGGCGGCAGGTCGAGTTGGGCGCGGTGGCGTCGCGGCCCATGCGGGAGCTGGCCCGCGAGGTGCAGAAGCCCTCGCAGAATCTGTACACCGACCTGCTGCTGGCGCATGTGGGGGAGCAATCGCGGACGGCCAATACCGCGGCCCGCGCGACTTCGGAAGACCTGGGCATCCGGGAGTTGAACCGGTTTCTGGGGCAGGCCGGCATCCCGGCCGGCCAGACTCTCTTTGAGGAAGGCTCCGGGCTTTCGCGGGACAACCTGACCACGCCCGGCGCCACCGTGACCCTGCTGCAATTCATGCACCGCCATCCGGAGAGCCAGGCGTACCTGGACGCGCTGCCGATCGCGGGCGTGGACGGCACGCTGCGCAACCGCATGAAAGGCACGCCGGCGGCGGGCAACGTGCGCGCCAAAACCGGCTCCCTGCGCTGGACGAGTTCGATCTCCGGCCACGTCACCACGGCGGCCGGCGAGCGCCTGCTCTTCTCCATCATGGTCAATCGCTACGCGGGCGCGACCTCCGTGCGCGCCGACCAGGACGTGATCCTGGCCATGCTGGCGGGCTTTACCGGGCGCGCGACCGAGTGAAGCGCCGTGCGCCCGGGCGGCGGCCGCGCGCGCGCCCCGGGTTATTTGAGCTTCTTGAGCAGGATTTTGGAGTGGCGGCCGCTCTGGTCGTATTTCTCGCGCCGGGCGGGCGGCAGGTCGTCGGGGGTGCCTTCGGCGAAGCCGCCTTTGGACTGGAACCAGGTAAAGGCTTGCGTGGAGAGCGCAATGAGTTCCTGGAGGCCCAGCTCGCGGGCTTTGTTTTCCACAAACTGGACGAGCTTGCGGCCGATGCCCTGGTTCTCGTGGGCGGAGCTGACGTAGAGGCAGGCCAGTTCACCTTTGCCCAGTTCGGGCCAGGTATGCAGGGCGACGCAGGCGACGGGGTTTTTATCAATTTCGAAGATGTAGTAGTCGGCGAGTTGTTTTTCGATGGCGGGCCGGGTGCGCTTGACCAGTTCCTCGCGCATCATCGAGAGTTCGTGCGACCACGCGCTACTTTTCGTAACAACCCACAGCACACCGTCGCGGATGCTTTCAGCACGCGTGGCGGCGGCCACGGTCTCTCCCACCACGCGTTCCCACATAGACACCGCGCGGGCCTGAAGGACGCCAGCCTCCAGGTCTCGGCGGCGCAAGCCTTCGCGGATCAGATCGCCCAGGTTGCGGAAATCGGCGGGCATGGTCCTGAAATCACCGTGATCGAAGGCGATATAGACCTTTGGCGGCATCTGGACCTTCCCCCGGCCGTGTTCGGCGAACGCCTCTTCGATGACCTTGTTTACCGCATGGATATCCAGCCCTTCATCCGGATTCGGGTAGTACTGCATAAGAGGAGGTTTCACGCTGATCTAAAAAGAATGTGCTGCCGAGGGATTATCTGGTATATCGTCCAACCTTACCTGCAAGCAAGCCATGATCCACATCGTCCCAAAACCTACCGATACCCCTGATGACAACTCGACGGCCATGGTTGTCAGGGAGATCCGGAACCTCGGCGGTTCCTGCAGGTATCTCGACCTCGATGCGACCGATCCTTTCGCAACCGGCCTCTCCGGAGAGATCATCTG
>JALHHX010000264.1 GCA_022837245.1 Lentisphaerota bacterium | reverse complement strand
TTCATAGCCCTTATGGTAAAAAAGTTCACATCATTAGCAAAATCCCAAAAATGAGGTACTGAATACCCATAGCCCCGCCTCAAAGACATGTTTAAAACTAACTTTGAGCTATCTACTATATTAATATACCCATCTACAGAGGTACTGTCTTTAAACTCAAATGTAATTCCTGAAGCTTCTCCAGCAGAATCACTAAGATTAGATAACACAGCCCCAAAATCTACTATAGTTCTCTCAGTGCGTTGAGAGAGGTCTAGAGTCATAGAGGACTTTTTAAATCGCTCCATATTTATCGTTCTACCACTAACGTACATTTTACCTGTACCAGTGGTATACGATTCATCCACATCAAGAGTAACAGGTTGATGTATCTGTATTAGATTAGAGTAAGGCATACTGATATTTATAGATCCAATATTAAAAGCATACGTAGCAGCTATATTTTTAGCTATATTCTCGGCAGAAGTTGTACTCAGTATCAGAGGACTCTCAAATACAAAATTCTTATATCCAAAAAGCTGAATAGAATTATCTACTGCTATAGTAGCTCCGTATTGCAAATCCAACCCATAAGGTCTTCCTAAAACAGAAATGTTGTTTCTAAGACTGGAATCGTCAAAGTCATAGAAAGCCTCGTATATATTCTTTGAGTTTAATTCATAGTCTATTGCTGGCTCATTATAATGTTCAGAAGTAATTCGTAACATACAGTCTTTTGTTATCTCAGAATTAATGTTATTTCTATCAAATTCCCAAAAAAAGCCTATTAATTGTGACAGATTGTTTAACGTATCCATCATTAGTTGAAATGGAGGTACTTCATTGAAAAACCCATTAGATACCAAACTATCTGTATTAGGATAGTTGTTAGATATTGGAATAGTGATACTTTCTATGCTTGTAGGTATAGAAAATAAAGAAACTGTCTTACCACTATAAGTTATTGAATAAGTTGCAGTATCGGAAACCTCAACTCTAGTCAGAGTCAAACTGTTCAAACTATATGCGGGGAATAAATAACTATAATACATAATAGCTAGTAAATACCCTGCTATACTCCATCCATCAAAGAATGAAATCTCAGCACCGCTAGTTATTGCAGCCGAAACTCTAGTATCAAATAAGTAAGTACTAGCAGCCTGAGTATTAGCCCAAGTCATAAATGTAGACTCTGGTATTTTAAGATCGTTCCAACTATTACTGAGTTTATATCCTATATCTATAAAAGTGAAAGTAATTGTACTATCTTTATTTACTTTGTTTATTTCATAATCCGACAAATAGCACCAATAATGCTCTTTAGACTTCAAATTTATTACTTTATCTAACTCTGCTAAAGTACTGGTTTCAGCATAATAAGAATTTAAAGCATCTATTATATCAGCATCGTTCTGATCTACTATGTCCACTCTATATAAGTAATTAGGACTAAGATCTGAAATACTAAAAAATGGTTGCGGTTCTACAGCCTTAGTAGAAGTAACCCCCTTATTTATAAATACTAACTCATCTATATTATACCCTTTAGGATACAATACCGATAATTCTTTTTCATATAAAGTATTACCCCCCAATGTCTGACCATAAGGAAAAGTTATATCTATAGAAAAAGAATTTTTCTCTTCTTCAGATATATTAGCTGATAAAGGTTGCCCAAAAAAAGCAGGAATATTAATAGAGCCGCTAAGAGTAGAAAAACTTACTTTACGAACAGCCTCAGACCAGTAATAAGTACCCCCATCTATAGTAGTATTAATAAGTATAGTAGCAGGAGAAGGTTGAGGAGTATCAGCTAAAGTAAATACCCGCAACAAAGAGATATCTTTAGTCAAAGATGCTGTATATTCTGCCATTATCTTAACCTCTTATATGCCTTATAGACCCCATCTTCAACAGCAGAAGCTACTTCATTAGCGTCCATATTAGCGGCATTAATTGATATGTTTACAGTAAAAGGTTCTTTACTGGT
>JALHHX010000060.1 GCA_022837245.1 Lentisphaerota bacterium | reverse complement strand
GCAAGATTACGGTGGATGGGTTTCCACTCTGCCATGTGTGATTATTGTAATCCCGTGATTTTACGCAAGATTACGGCGGATGGGTTTCCACCCTGCCACGCGGGATTATTGTAATCCCGTGTTTTTTCACAAGATTACTATAAATGACTCGGACTCCTGCGCGATAGTCCCGCGAGGGAACCGCAGTTGCGGCGAGTAAAATTGGGGAATGTCCTACTGATGGGGTTGCTTGCGGGCAAGTGGGGTTTATTGTACAATGCAGAGAAATTTCTGTAATCTCGCAAGAGGACGTAGAAGGAACCACACAAATATGCGAAAGTTCAACAATGTGCTCGTAACCGGCGGCGCCGGCTTCATCGGCTCCAATTTCATAAGATATGTTTTTGATAAGACCGACTTCGAGGGGCGCATAGTGAATATGGACGCGCTCACGTACGCGGGAAACCCGGCGAGCCTGGCCGATGTCGGGCAGGAGCATGGCGATCGTTACGTGTTCGAGCGCGCCGACATCAGGGACAAAGATGTGATCAAGAGGATCTTCGAGGTGTATGATATCGACTGCGTCTGCCACTTTGCCGCGGAATCTCATGTCGACCGGTCGATCGTCGCCCCAGATGATTTCATCCAGACGAACATAGTCGGCACGTTCAACCTGCTGCAGGTTGCCAAGGAACGCGGGGACAAGACGGAGCTCTTCCACCATGTCAGCACGGACGAGGTTTTCGGCAGTCTAGGCGACGCGGGGTATTTTACGGAGAAGACCCCATACATGCCGCACAGCCCGTACTCGGCGTCGAAGGCTTCTTCGGACCATCTTGTGCGCGCATACCACGATACGTACGGCCTGCCCATCACAATCTCCAATTGCTCGAATAACTACGGTCCGTACCAGTTCCCTGAGAAGCTTATCCCTCTTATGATTCTGAATGCGCTTGAAGGGAAGCCGCTGCC
Source organism: Lentisphaerota bacterium (assembly GCA_022837245.1). Taxonomy (GTDB): domain Bacteria; phylum Verrucomicrobiota; class Kiritimatiellia; order RFP12; family UBA3636; genus JAAZFF01. The sequence goes on along the minus strand of JALHHX010000060.1, from coordinate 11,638 downwards.
GGTTTATGGTGAGGGCATCAACGTGCGCGACTGGCTTTACGTGGATGACCACTGCTCGGCAATCTGGACGGTCATGACGCAGGCTGCGGCAGGGGAGACTTACGTGGTTGGCGGGCGCTGCGAGCTGCGCAACATCGACGTCGTTAAACGCATCGCGGCACTAGTTGACGAATTCGCGCCTCCACTGCCTTCAGGAAAGCCACGCGCCGAGCTCATAACATTTGTGAAGGACCGCCCCGGGCACGACCACCGGTACGCTATCGACTGCTCGCGCCTTGAGCATGATTTCGGGTGGAGGCAGACGGAGACGGCGGACACGGGCTTCGCGAAGACAGTACGCTGGTATCTCGAAAACTCCGAATGGGTGGAGTCGGTGCGCACAGGCGCATACAGGCAGTGGATCGAGAAAAACTACGGCAAACGCAGTTGATTTATTGTTATGAAAAATGGTATTAGAGGATGGTTGACAGTTGTTCCTGTGTTATGCGCCTGCCTTTGCATGCTTGCGGGAGTTGCTTATGGTGAGGTTTTTACATTAGCAGTAATTCCTGATGCGCAACTTGAGACGCATGATTCGCGTATGCGCGACAGACTGGAATGGCTTGTGGCTAACAGCACCAATATGAACCTTAAGATGGTGCTTGGGGTCGGCGACCTGATGAACTTCAACGACGATACGCAGTATGCGAATCAATCCAGAGCGTTCGGGATTCTAGACCGCGCCGGCATCCCATACGCAATCGCGCTGGGCAATCACGACACCGCGGCCGTAAAGGCCGATGGAGGCAGTGCCGCACCTGGCAACGTGAACCTTAATCTGCGCAACACCGAGCGTTTCAACACGCATTTCCCCACGAACCGCTTTAAGGCGCTGGTTGAGACGTTTGAGCCGGGCAAGATCGACAACTCCGCGCACAAGTTCACGGCAGGAGCGGAAGATTGGCTTGTTGTGCAGCTTGAGCTTTGGGCTAGGCCCGCTGCAGTGGAGTGGGCAAAGTCGATGGCAGAGAAATACCCCGGCAGCAAAATCATATTCCTAACGCATGCGCACTTGCTGGCAAATTCAACTATCCAGCAGGATAACGGAGGTTATGGGGACAAGAGCCCGCAGTATGTCTTCGAGAAGGCAATGAAGCCATATGCGAACGTGAGCATGGTATTAAGCGGCCACACTGGAAGCCACGGCTATCGTGTTGATGAAGGCGATCATGGTAACCTTATACACCAATTTCTGCAGGGCTACCACGATGGCAAAAATAATCCGGTGCGGCTGCTGATAGTCGATACAGATAAAGGCGAGATATCCACGCGGATCTATGTCCCTTCTCTCGGGAAGGATCTGGAAGATGGCTCCTCGAGAACCGTGAAGCTGTCGCAATAGTGTGCAAATCTGCGATTTTGGTTTGACTTGCGGGGCTCGTTAATGATTCAATATGCCGAGTGGGGCGGACTGCATGTTTCCTGTTGTTGGGGAGATGGCCGTTCGTTTCCGCGGAAAGGCGACAAAAATTGAATATTGATACAATGCGCCACAGTGCGGCGCATATAATGGCGGCGGCGGTTTGCGAACTGTTCCCGGACGTCAAGTTGGACATCGGTCCCGCGACCGATGATGGGTTTTACTATGATTTTGACATGCCGCACCGGCTGGTGCCCGACGATTTCGCCGCTATAGAGGCGAAGATGGCGGAGATTGTCAAGGCCAATCATCCCTTCGAGCGTTTCGAAATGAGCCGGGGCGAGGCAGAGGCGATGCTTAAGAGTGCCGGACAGACATACAAGCTGGAACGGCTGGCGGACATACCGGAGGGCGAGGCCGTCTCTTTCTATCGTAGCGGCGCTTTCACGGATTTGTGCCGTGGTCCGCACCTTGCCACAACTGGCGATTTGAAGGCGTTCAAGATAACCTCGATCGCCGGTTCCTATTTCAGGGGCGACGAGAACAACGTCATGTTGCAGCGTCTCTACGGAATCGTGGCGGAGTCGCAGGAGGAGATCAACGCGATCGTCGAGCGCATTGAGGAGGCAAAGAAGCGCGACCACAGGCGTCTAGGCCCTGAGCTGGGACTATTCAGCATGTCAGACGCAGTTGGGCCAGGCCTCGTGCTATGGCATCCGAAAGGAGCGCGGGTGCGCACGGCCATAGAGGATTACTGGCGTCGCGAGCACTTCAGAGCCGGGTACGAAATGGTCTTCACGCCGCACATCGGGCGTGCCACTCTGTGGGAGACCTCGGGTCACCTTGGCTTTTACAAGGAGAACATGTACTCGCCGATGGACATCGACGGGCAGGACTACTTCGTCAAGCCTATGAACTGCCCGTTCCACATCGAGATCTACAAGAGCCAGATGCGTTCCTACCGCGACCTGCCGCTGCGCTGGGCCGAGCTCGGCACCGTGTACCGCTACGAAAAGAGCGGCGTGCTGCACGGGCTATTGCGCGTGCGGGGCTTCACTCAGGATGATGCGCACATTTTTTGCACTCCAGAGACGATTGTCGAGGAGGTCAAGTACACTGTGGAATTCGCGTTGCGTATTCTGCGCCGGTTTGGCTTCAAAGACATTGCGGCATACCTCTCCACGCGGCCGGAAAAGGCTGTCGGCGAACAGAGCCGCTGGGATCAGGCAACGGAGTCGCTCGAGTCCGCACTTAAAGCTGAGGGCATTCCCTATCAGGTCGACGAAGGCGGTGGAGCTTTCTACGGCCCGAAAATCGACCTCAAGATCAAGGATGCTATCGGGCGCGAGTGGCAGCTTGGCACGATACAGTTCGACTTCAACGAGCCGGAGCGTTTCGATATCTCATACGTTGGGGCGGATGGCCTTCAACACCGCCCATACATGGTGCACCGCGCGCTGCTCGGATCCATTGAGCGCTTCTTCGGGATTCTGGTGGAGCATTACGCGGGAGCGTTTCCGGCGTGGCTCGCGCCGGAGCAGGTGCGCGTGATCCCGATAACGGACGATCAACTGCCGGCAGCGGAGAAGCTTGCTGCGCAGTTTCGCGGTGATGACGTGCGTGTCAGTGTTGATTCGCATGCCGACAAGCTCGGCGCTAAAATCCGCCGCGCGCAGGCGGACAGGATCCCGTACATGCTGGTTATAGGCAAACGCGAGGCGGAGGCCGGAACAGTGTCCGTGCGCACTAGGAGCGATGGAGACAAGGGCACGATGGAAGTCGCCGCGTTCATGGAGGTGTTTAGGGAATCGCTGAAGGAATAGCCGCAGGCGGTTTTCTCAATAAAAAAACGACATAATAAAAAAGCACAAGGAGGCAATCATCAGTCAAGAAGATGGCAAATCAACGAACCCGCGCGGCAAAACCGCAGGCAAAGGTTCGTTCACGAGGCTCAATCTGCAAATACGCGCGTCGGAAGTTAGATGCATAAACCCCGACGGCAGCCAGGCGGGGGTCATGACGCTCAGCGAAGCATTGCGGCTGGCGGAGCAGCACGGGCTTGATCTCGTGGAAATAACCCCCAACGCCAATCCCCCCGTATGCCGGATCATGGATTTCGGCAAGTTCAAATACGAAGAGGGGCAGAAGAAGAAACAGGCCAAGAAAAACCAGTCAAAGGTTGTCACGAAGGAAATCAAGTTCCACGCCAATGTGGACGAGAACGACTACCAGTTGAAGATCCGCAACATCCGTTCTTTCCTGGCCGAAGGCAACAAAATCAAGTTGACGCTCCAGTTCCGCGGACGCGAGAACGCGCATAGGGAACTTGGGCACGAGGTCATCGACCGTGTATGCAGGGACGTTGCGGATGTCGCGAATGTCGAGCAGGAACCCCAGCTAATGGGGCGCAGCATAAACGGGATGCTAGGACCCAAACCAACAAAACAGACGACCAAATAGAGCGACTAGCCAGAACAGCCCCGGTTGCGTTTCCAGCAGCCGGGGTTCAATGATCCTGCTTCGCCCCGTCAAGGGCGAGCGAGAGCATTTTGTTCGATGTGAACAGCTCACGCACCGACAGACCGTGTCCGTCATAGAATCCGTATGATGGCGGTGCCCCGTGCTTCGGGCGTGTGGTTGAGCCGGGGTTGAAAAACACCATCCCGTTTTCTCCTTCGGCGATGCGTGCCACGTGTGTGTGCCCGCTAGCCACTATCGTGCCGAATGGCAAGGGCGGGATGTGGTTTTCGCCCCAGATGTGGCCATGCGTCAGGAAAAAACGGCGTCCGCCGTCGAATATTGTCGTGTAGCTCTCCATCAGCGGGAACTCGAGCATCACCTGGTCGACTTCGCTGTCGCAATTGCCGCGCACTGCGACTAGCTTGTCTTTGAAGTCGTTGAACATTTTCGCAGCGCCGCGCGGGTTGTAGTCCGCGCAGATTTCGTTGCGTGGACCGTGGTAGAGCGCGTCGCCGAGAAACGCGAGCAAGTCTGGTTTGAGCCCTGCGTCCAGCTCCATGATCCGCTCCAGGGCGTCGCATGAACCATGCGTGTCCGAGAAAAACAGGATCTTCATCGTCAGCGCGCCTCTCTTCAGCCGCTAATCGCGGCGGCTAGCGCCTCGCCGAATTCAGAGCATTTCAGCTCGGTCGCGTCGTCCATCAGGCGCGCGAAGTCATAGGTGACCCTCTTCGACGCAATCACCAGGTCCATGGCCGCGATGATAAGATCCGCCGCCTCAGTCCATCCCAGGTAGCGGAACATCATTTCTCCGGAGAGAATGAGAGAGCCGGGGTTGACTTTGTCGAGGCCGGCATATTTGGGCGCAGTGCCGTGCGTTGCTTCGAAGACCGCCGCTCCCGTGACATAGTTGATGTTGCCGCCCGGGGCGATGCCTATGCCGCCGACGCAGGCAGCAAGCGCGTCGGACACATAGTCGCCGTTTAGATTGGGCGTGGCCACTACGCTGTACTCGGCGGGACGTGTGAGGATCTGCTGCAGGAACGCATCGCAAATGCAGTCCTTGACAATGATCTCGCGCCCCGTCTTCGGGTTTATGAACCTACACCACGGGCCCTCGCCGATTTCCTCCGCGCCGAATTCGCGCTTCGCGAGCTCGTAGCCCCAGTCGCGGAAACCACCCTCGGTGAACTTCATGATGTTGCCTTTATGGACGAGAGTTACGCTTGGGCGGTTGTTTTCGATGGCGTATTTGATGGCCGCGCGCACAAGGCGTTCAGTGCCTTCGCGCGAGATGGGTTTTATGCCGATCGACGAAGTTTCCGGGAAACGGATTTTCTTCACGCCCATTTCGTTGCGAAGAAAATCTACCACTTTCTTCGCCTCGGGCGTGCCAGCGATCCATTCGATGCCGGCGTAGATGTCCTCCGTGTTTTCGCGGAAGATGACCATGTCCGTGAGTTCCGGGTGTTTAACGGGGGAGGGCACGCCTTTGAACCAGCGGACAGGCCTCAGGCAAACGTAGAGGTCCAGCTCCTGGCGCAACGCCACGTTGAGCGAGCGTATGCCGCCACCGACCGGCGTTGTAAGCGGGCCCTTGATTCCAACGAGGTTTTCGCGGAGCGCGGTGAGCGTCTCCGCGGGAAGCCATGTTCCCGGCCCGTAGACTTTGTTCGCCTTCTCACCGGCGTAAACTTCCATCCACGACACCTTGCGCTTGCCGCCGTAGGCCTTCTCGACAGCCGCGTTCCAGACAACCATTGCGGCTCGAGTGATATCGGGGCCCGTGCCGTCGCCCTCAATGAACGGAATAATGGGGTTGTCAGGAACCTTCAGGACGCAGTCTGCGCCCATAGTTATCGCCGAGCCTTCCCGGGGTGCGGTTATCTTGTCGTAAGCTGTCATTTTTCCAGTCTCTCCTGTTGTCCTGCTTCTAAGCTGTGTTGTTGCATCACAGTTTGGATTTTCCCGTGCTGTTTGTCAACTGCAAACGGCTCGGTTTACTTAGGCGCGTTTACCCAAGGCGCGCAAAAAAGTGGATTTCAACATGCGTTTGTGCAATAATGCTTCCATGCAACATTCGACAAAACAAGATTTGATTTCCCTACGTCCGAATTTCAAATTTTTCGTGGGCGTGGATTCCGATGGTTGCGTGTTCGACACCATGGCCGTCAAGCAATGCCAACACTTCCATCCCCTTATAATAAAACACTGGGGTCTCGAGAAGATCGCAAAGCAAGTGCGTGAAGTCTCGGAGTTCATAAACCTGAACTCGCGCTTCCGCGGTACCAACAGGTTCCCCTCGCTGCTCAAGACTTTCGAGATGCTCCCGTCGCGCCCCGGCGTGGCGGAGTCGGGTGTCCGAATGCCGCCACTCGACGACCTCCGCGCATATTGCACTTCCGGCCTGCCGCTCGGCAATGCGTCGCTAAAGGCCGAGGTGGAACGCACTGGCAGCAAGCAGCTCGCGGATGTGCTCGCGTGGAGTCTCGCCGTCAACGAAGACATCGAGCATAATATGAAGGCGGTGCCGCCGTTCGAATACGCGGCGGAATCGCTTGAGGCAATCTCAAGATTGGCCGACATCGTCGTTGTTTCGCAAACTCCTTCAGAGGCTCTGGTGCGCGAATGGCACCAACACGGAATCAACAACCTGACTCGTGCGATAGCTGGACAGGAACTTGGAACAAAAGCCGAACATATACGCCTCGCGGCAGACGGCAAGTACGAGCCTGGAAGGATGCTCCTGATTGGAGACGCTCTCGGTGACCTTGCCGCCGCGCGCGCAACTGGGATCTTGTTCTACCCCGTCATGCCTGGCAACGAAGTCGAATCGTGGCGGTTGTTCAAAGACGAGGTTATGGAGAAGTTCTTCGCCGGAGAATACGCCGGCGAACTTGAGAACCAGCTGGTGGATAAGTTCGAGAAGTCGCTGCCGAGCAGCATGTAGCCGCCCGGCCTGCAACTTTTACTGAAGAACCAACGCGCCGTATGCAGGAAGGCGGAACGACCCTTCTATTTTGCGTCCGGTGAGAAGCTCGACACGGGGTGTGGAGAGCTCCAGCTCGACCTCTTGGTTGTTGAAGTTCATCAAGAAGATGTACTCGCTCTCGCCGTTGCACCGGATCTGCGCGGTTACGCCTTCTGGCAACTGACAGTCCGGCAGCGCGCGGCGGAGTCCGGACTCCGCCACAATAGCGCCGTATAGAGAATCGAGGAGAGCTCCGTCGGCAGGAGCGGCTGCGACATACCAAGCCTCGCCGGCACCGAATTTGTTGCGTGTCAAAGCGGGGCTTCCGGCATAGAAATCGCGTTCATAGACGCCTATGACCTCGGCAGTTTCGGCTCGCACGACGTCGCAGACATTCGCAAGCTCGAACGTGCCCTCCAGACCGCTCGGTGAGTTGGCGGAGCAGATGGAAAGCGCGTTTCGCTCATCTTCGTATATGTAGTCAATTTCTTCGGATTGAATTCCCAGCACATTGCGCAGCGGGCCAGGGAAGCCGCCGGTGAAAACGAGGTCTGTTTCGTTAACGATGCCGGTCAGGTACGTCGCCACGAATTTGCCTCCATTTTTGACGAACTTCTCGACGCGGGCGGCGAAGCCTTCGCGGAGCATGTAGAGCTGCGGGGCGATGACGATCGAGTAGCCATCGATCTCGGAGTCGCCGTTAAGTAAATCCACCGGAACTCCCATTTTCCAAAATGGCTTATAGTGGTTGAGCAAGGCGACGTCGTGGTCTTTCGTGTATGGCGACGGGCCGTTGGCTGCATCAAGCGCCCAGCGCGATTCCCAATCGTTAAAAATGGCGACCTTGGCGGGGGTGGTGGCGCCGAGGACGGGGGAGAGCTTTTTCAGGTCCTCTCCGAGTGCGGCCACTTCGCGGAACATCCGGTTGTCTTCGGTGCCGACGTGGTCGATCACGGCTCCGTGGAACTTCTCGCTTCCACCGCGTCCCTTGCGCATTTGGAAGTAGCAGACGCCGTCTGAGCCGTGCGCGACGGCTTGAAGGGATTTGAGTTTGTGTTGTCCCGGACGCAACAGCCGGTTGATCTGCATCCAGTTGGTCGGTCCTGGGGAAGATTCCATCAAAAGGAACGGATTCCCGTTTTTAAAAGATCGCATCGTATCGTGCATCATTGAGAAGAACGGCGCTGTTTTCGTGGCGGTTTCCGGCCTGTTGTGGTACGGTGGATACGCGTCCCAACTGATCACGTCGATGTGCCTGGCCCAGCTCCAGTAATCGAGCGGGAAGAACGACGACATCATGTTGGCTGTGACGGGGATATCGGGCGAAATCCTGCGGAGGGGTTCTGACTCCGCCACGAAGAAATCGAGCATCTGCCGTGAATTGAAGCGGCGGCGGTCGAGAACCATGGCTGGCATAGACGCATCGGTCGCGTTGATTTGGCCCCATGATGAATAGCGGTGCGACCAGAAGCCTGTCCACCAGGCGTGGTTTAGGGCGTCAAGCGAGCCGTATTTCTTCTGAAGCCACTCGCGAAATGCCTCTCGGCAAAGCGGGCAATCGCAACCGGCGTTGTATTCGTTGGAAACATGCCACATCGCGAGTGACGGGTGGTTCCCATAGCGCTCGGCGAGTTTTGTGTTCATGATGCGGCATTTTTCGCGGTACACCGGTGAGGTCGGGCAATGGTTGTGGCGCGCGCGCTGCTCCTCGCGCACAGGTTCGAATCCCTGCGCGGGCGGATGCATGCGGCGGATCTCCGGATACTTCTCCGCCATCCAGTTCGGCTTGGCACCTGATGGGGTCGCGAGGATGATCGCCATGCCTTCCTTTCGAGCGCGTGCCATGATGTCGTCAAGAAACGAAAAATCAAACCGGCCTTCCTCTGGTTCAAGGACAGACCATGCGAAAATGCCGACGGAGAGCTCGTTGATGCCGGCGAGTTTAAACAGGCGGAAATCCTCATCGACCGTGCCTGGGACGTGTAGCCATTGATCGGGGTTGTAATCGCCTCCGTGGAGCATGAACGGGAATTTTGAAATACTTGGACCGCCTTGTTTTGCCATTTTGATTGTGTGGGGTGGGGTGTGTTGTTCTGCGTGGATTATAGCTGAATGCGATTGATCAGGCAATCCCTGGACCCCCGCAATTCCTTGTACGACGGGGCGCATTAGCGGGTTGTTGGTCTGTTTTACCGTGTAATCTTCCCTCTCTTGACACACTTCTGATTGCGCTTGCTTTGTCGATACGGAGTATGATAGAATGGCAACCACTTGACAAGGGGTCAGAGCTCCGCGTTGGGGGCGACAAGGTTTCGACGGGACGGTTGAGGCCTCAGTTGCGCGCCGAGGACTCCGGGTGTACTCGTCAATTTACCGGAAAACCAAACCGCCAACTCTGAATTGGCTCTCGCGGCTTAATATAGCCGTGACACGGAACCGCTGACGCCTGCTGGGCGGGGAAGTGTCATTTAGCAGGCTGGCATGCGTCTGGGTGGCCGGGGCGCATGCGACACAACCGTGGCCGCTGGCGCAAACGATGGCCTGCCTGTGGGCAGTTGGGTGCGCGAGAATAAAACACGGGACACGCGCGTAGATGCTGTGGTTACTTCGTTTCGGACGGGGGTTCGACTCCCCCCGCCTCCACCTCGTAGTCGCCAGCGGGCAGCGGGTCGAACGACCCTGCGGGTTCGATGCTCGACGCATCAAAGAATAGTTCTTCCATTTTGATTTTCCTTTCTGTTCCGGTTTACTTTTCAATATCACCCGTTGCGGCGGGCTGGGTAGCGGAAGCCTCCTGCGCAGGAGCATCGGATGCTTTCGCCCTGGCGATGGCCTCGCGGATGGCGTCCCACGTGAACGGCAGGGCCCCGGCGGGAATGCCGTAGCGGTTCTTGGCGAGGCGGTGGATGGTGCCGACCGCGTACATCTCGCGCTCGCCGCCGTTCTTGCCGACGATCATCCTGTTGCCGTTCGCGTCCTCGATGGTGCGGAAGTCGGCGGAGATGACGATGTCGTTCCACTCCGACACCCAGTCGCAGATGCCGGGGATGAGGCGTGGGGCAAGCCTGCGGTCGGTCGTGCCGTCCGCGCGCTTCACGTTCTCGATGTGGTCGTGCGCAATCTGCACGATGGCCATGTTTCGCCGCGCCCTGATCTCGTCGAGGAGCGTATAGACCTCCTTACGCATCTGCGTGAGCGCGGCGGACTGCCCGCGGTTGTAGCCGCCGTAGGCGGTTTCGAGGAACTTCACGCCAGCGGCCTTGCACACGCCGTCGGTGACGAGGTTCTGCAACGCCGTGAGCGAGTCGATCACCAAAGTCTGGAAGTCGTGTTGCTCGTCGCGGACGGCTTTCAGGCATTCGACAAACTTGGCGTAGTCCGTCACGTGGTCGAAGCGGGGGACCGACAGATGGTCTATTCCATCTTCGACAGGGATGAACACGGGCGATGGAGCCTGCGCAGCCCAGCTCGATTTCCCGACGCCGGCCGGGCCGTACACCAGGATTCTAGGAGGACGGGGCTTCACTCCCGTCGTGATTCTTTCAAGTAGAGACATGATGTGTCTTTCCTTTCGTTTCTTGCTTGGTTTGAACGGACGGCCACCCAGCCGCCCGAAACTTCAGATTCGCGTGAGCGGTCTTGTCTCCTGGAAGCGCGTCAGCCACTCGTCGCGCTCGCGGCACTCGACGAGTTCCCGCAATGCGGACTCGTTCTCGGCCTCGGCTTGATCGAGGACGTCTTCCGCATAGCGGAATGTGCAGACACGGTAGGGCTCGGACTTCTCGACGGCTATGATGTACACCGGGTACTTCACGCCGGAGGCAAGCTCCAGCAGCTTCCGGTACCAGGCCATTTGATGAGCCATGCCGTATTTGTGAGCCGTAGCCTCGAACCACTCGAGTCCTTCGCTTGTGGTTTTCAAATCCCCAATGCCGAACTCGGGCGAGAACCAGTCGAGCCTCGCCTGCACGGGCAAACCGCAGTAGTCCTCTATGCGGATCGTCCCCTCGGCAACGCCGCTCGCGAGGAGCTGCTTCGCCTCCGGGTGCGACCACACGTTCTCGGCCATCCTTTCGATGGCCTCGAACTCCTTTGTGGACACGACCGACTTGCTCTGCGAAGCCATGAAGTCGATGAACTTCTGGCTCGTTCTCCCGTATGGCTGGCCGGTGGCCTTGTTGATCGGGCCATCGGAAACCACGAACTCCCGGTTCCATGCATCGAAGCCCTCCAGCGTGTAGCAATGGATGGCCCGGCCAAGAGCGAGAGCGGGTGTTTCGGGACGGCGCATCTTCCCAGTCATGAGAAGATGGTAGGTGAGCGGGCAGGCACGGAACGTCGCCAAGTTATGCGAGGACACATATCTGCCCGCAGCGGAGTCGGCGTGGTACGTTTGCGCCGGAATCTCCAAGAGGAATGGGTACTTGTTCTTCATGGCGTTCTTTGTCACCCCATTACCGAGAGCGGTAGTTGATGAACTTGTAGATTCGCCTTGCCTCGGCCTTGGCCTCCGGCCAGAGGGAAGTCTTGACCTCCCACTTCGGGACGCCGAGGGCATCGGCAATCTCCTGCTGGGTGAAGCCATCGACCGTCATCTTGAGAATCGCCGCGTAGCGCGGATTCCGACGGCGGAGGATGGAGAGGACTTCCTTGTAGTCGGACTTGAGAATGGCCGAGTCGTGGCGGTCGCGACTGTCGGCCACGAAGTCGCGCACAGGCTACCAGCTATCGCAACACCTGGGCTTTGAATAGGTCACGCGGTTGTGTACACTTCCTTCTTGTGATCAAACAAGGAGGAAAACAAAGTG